>JAKQJK010000332.1 GCA_029561195.1 Pseudomonadota bacterium | reverse complement strand
GCCAGCATGCTGCGTCAGAAGCTCCGGGTTGAACCAGCTGACCTGCACCAACTTCGGTTCTCCTGGAAGGTGCCAGCCTTGATTGAAGCGGCCGACCTTACCCAGCGTGACCTGGGTGACTCCCCAGTTCGCATTGTTTTGGCGTTTGAGGGTGATCGATCCAAGTTTTCGGCCAAGAATGCGATGCTGTCCGAATTGGCCCATGCCCTGACCGGCGAACCCTTGCCCTATGCCACGTTGATGTACGTCTGGTGCAATGACCGTGAACCCGGTTCGGTAATCATCAACCCGCGCACCGATCGCATTCGCAAGTTGGTGATGGAGTCTGGTTCCAAAAATCTTGGCCATTGGCTGGACTATGAGCGCGATATACGTGCTGATTTTGAGAAGGCCTTTGGCGAGGCCCCGGGTGCATTGCTGGCTGTAGGCATCATGACCGACAGCGACAATACCCAATCCACCACACAGGCCTGGTATGGCCCTGTGAAGCTCGTGGCGAACAACACGGTTGCCACTACGCTACCAAAATAATAGCTGTTTAGGCAACGGGCACAAGGGCTGTGCCAGTAAAAACTGCTTCGAAATGGGCGCATGCTCTGCTACATTCATGGCATGTGCAGTTCGCCAGATGCGTAGCCAATGCCTGTCTTCATTTTCCGTCGGTTGATTCAGGCCATTCTGGTCATGGTGTGTGTGGCGTTCATTGCTTTCATGCTGTTTCAGTATGTAGGTGATCCAGTTGTCTTCCTGCTGGGGCAGGATGCCAAGCCTGATCAAATTGCAGCCCTGCGAGTCGATCTGGGTCTGGACCAGCCATTTTTCATCCAGTTCTGGCATTTCCTGCTCAACGCTGCACAAGGCGAGTTTGGCCTGAGCCTGCGTCAGGGTGCCAAGGTCTCCCGCCTGCTGTCAGAGCGCTTTCCCGCGACGCTGGAGCTGGCGGTGGTGGCTGCAGCCCTGGCGCTGTTGATCGGTGTGCCCATGGGTGTCTACGCCGCCTTGCGCAGGGGGACGCTGTCAAGCCAGTTGCTCATGATGATTTCGTTGCTGGGGGTGTCCCTACCCACGTTTTTGGTTGGAATCTTGCTGATTCTCGTGTTCTCAGTTGGGCTGGGCTGGTTCCCTAGCTTTGGAAGGGGCGAGGTGGTCGAGCTGGGCTGGTGGCGAAGCGGGCTCTTAACCGTGGATGGCTGGCACCACGTCATCCTGCCGGCTGTGACGCTGGCGGTATTTCAACTCACGCTGATCATGCGCCTGGTACGTGCCGAAATGCTGGAGGTTCTGCGCACCGATTACATCAGGTTCGCCCGCGCGAGGGGCTTGAGCAATAACGCCATTCACTTCGGCCACGCCCTGAAAAACACACTGGTTCCCGTGATGACCATAACGGGGCTGCAGCTTGGACAAATAATCGCTTTTGCCATCATTACCGAGACCGTTTTCCAGTGGCCGGGCATGGGGCTGCTGTTCATTCAGGCCGTGACATTTGCTGATATTCCAGTGATGGCGGCCTACCTGTGCCTGATCGCGCTGATCTTTGTTGTGATCAACCTGGTGGTCGATTTGCTTTATTTTGTCGTGGACCCGCGGCTGCGTCTGTCCAACCTTACTTCTAGTGGGAGCCGTTGATGTCAAACCCAACCCAATATGCCCAGGGATCGCGTTTGCATGCGAAAGGTCGGGCCTTCGCGCAAATCGCAGCTTTTCACCCCGAGCTGACAGCCTTCAGACGCGATCTGCACGCACACCCAGAACTGGGTTTTGAAGAGCTGTACACCGCGCGGCGCGTGACGGAAGCCTTGAAACTGTGCGGCGTGGACGAGATTCATGCGGGCATGGGCAAAACTGGCGTCGTGGCAGTTATCAAAGGGCGTCAAAAAAGCAGCGGCAAGATGATCGGGCTGCGTGCAGACATGGATGCGTTGCCCATGACTGAGCACAATGATTTTGCATGGAAGTCTGGCAAGCCGGGGCTGATGCATGGCTGCGGCCATGATGGGCATACGACCATGCTGGTAGGTGCAGCACGGTATCTGGCGGAAACGCGAAATTTTGATGGTACAGCGGTGTTGATCTTCCAGCCCGGAGAAGAAGGTTATGCAGGCGCCAAGGCCATGATTGAAGATGGCCTTTTCGACCGCTTTCCGGTGCAGTCGGTTTTTGGCATGCACAACTGGCCGGCCATGCGCCCGGGCACTATTGGCATTAACCCCGGGCCGATGATGGCCGCAGCTGATCGCATCACTATCGAAATCACCGGCAAGGGTGGGCATGGCGCGCATCCCTATCAGACGGTGGACCCGGTTCTGGTGGCAGCACACATCATCACAGCGGTGCAAAGTATTGTTTCGCGCAATGTGAAACCTGTAGACAGCGCCGTGATCAGCCTGTGCGCCATGCGCGCGGGCGAGATGGGTGCAATGAGTGTGATACCGGGATCAGCCACTCTGGTCGGCACCGTGCGCACCTTCAGTGCGGCCGTGCAGATGCTGGTCGAGCGGCGCCTGAACGAGATGTGCCAGGCCGTCGCTATGGGCTTTGGCGCAACTGCAACGGTCCTGTATGAGCGCATGTACCCAGCCACACTGAACACTGCGTCGGAAGCTCACTTTGCGGCTGACGTGGCGCAAAGTCTGGTGGGGCGGGACCACGTGGTGCGGGATCTGGAGCCCAGTATGGGGGCGGAAGATTTCTCATTCATGCTGCAGGTCAAGCCCGGTGCCTATATGCGGATTGGGCAGGGTGAAGAAAACGGTGTGGGCAGTTGTTTCCTGCACAATAGCCGCTACGATTTCAATGACGACATTTTGTCTTTGGGTTCAGCCTTGCATGCCAGCCTGATCGAACAGGCCATGCCCCTGGTAGCGGCGTAAGAGTTTGGTTTTACTTACAGGAGTTGATGATGTTTTTCAAGAAAAATACGACGGTAGCCCTCATCGGATATGCGCTGGCAGCTATGAGTTTTGTAGCGTCTGCCCAGACTTTGCGTGTTTCCAATCAGGGTGATGCCACGTCTATGGATCCACATTCGCTCAATGAATCCATGCAGTTGAGCATGACCGGCAATGTGTATGAAGGGCTGGTTGGCCGTAACAAAGACTTGAGTCTGGCACCCGCGCTCGCTACCAAATGGACGCAGCCATCACCCAATGTGTGGCGCTTTGAGCTGCGTAAAGGGGTGCAGTTTCACGATGGCACGCCGTTCACCGCTGATGATGTGCTGTTCAGTTTCGCCCGTGCATCTGGTGACGGCTCTGACATGAAGAGCTACACCAATGATGTGAAGGAGGTGCGCAAGATCAACGACCTGACGGTTGAGATCGAAACCAAGACGCCATTCCCCATCCTGCCCGATGTGATTTCCTTGTTGTACATCATGAGCAAGAAGTGGTGCGAAACCAATCAGGCCACCAAGCCGGTGGACAGACGCAAAGGCATTGAAAATGCAGCTTCGTTTCGTGCCAACGGCACCGGCCCCTATCGCCTGCGCGAACGCCAGCCTGGCGTGAAAACCAGTTTTTCACGAAATGGTGCCTATTGGGGAACCATTGAAAGCAACGCAACGGACGTTGTGTTCACACCCATCTCGAACGATGCCACGCGTGTCGCGGCACTGTTGTCAGGCGAAATTGACGTGATGGAGCCCGTACCGGTGCAGGACGTTGCTCGTGTGAACGCCAGCGCCAACGCCCGTGCCATCACCGGTCCTGAACTTCGCACCATCTTTCTGGGCATGGACCAGAAGCGTGATGAGCTGTTGTATTCCAGCGTAAAGGGCAAGAATCCGTTCAAGGACAAGCGTGTTCGCCAGGCCTTCTACCAGGCGATTGATATTGATGCGATCAAGCGTGTGGTGATGCGCGGGGCCTCCAATCCGACCGCTCTGATGGTCGGTCCCGGCATCAACGGCTTTTTCCCTGAGTTGAATAAACGATTTCCTTTTGACACCGAAGCTTCCAAGAAACTGATGGCCGATGCCGGTTACCCCAGCGGTTTTGAAGTGACGATGAACTGTCCGAATGACCGGTATGTGAATGACGGAGAAATCTGCCAGGCTGTGGCGGCAAATCTATCCCGCATTGGTGTCAAGATCAATCTCCAGGCCGAAACCAAAGGAACCTATTTCCCCAAGATTTTGCGTCGTGACACCAGCTTCTATTTGCTGGGTTGGACCCCTGGTACCTATGATGCACACAACGCACTGAACGGTGTGATGCGATGCGTGGATGACAAAGGTTCTGGCCAATTCAACCTGGGTGCCTACTGCAATCCCAAGGTGGATGAGCTGACAATGAAAATCCAGTCCGAAACCGATAAGACCAAACGCAACGCGATGATCAAGGAAGCATTTGAACTGCACTCTGCCGATATTGGACACCTGCCACTGCACCAGCAGGCGCTGGCTTGGGGGGTGAGCAAGAAGGTCAATTTGGTACAGCTTGCTGACAACTTCATGTTCTTCAAATGGATGACCCTGCAGAAATAAGCGGCAAGTCACTATTTTGAAAGCGGTCATATCGAGGTGGTTTGATGGCGATGTGGGTTACAGCTTTCGCCGGTCACCCCTGGCTATCGGTGCGGCTGTGGTGGCGCTCACTTGCATCATCTGCTCAGTATTCGCCGGCTGGATAGCACCGCACAACCCGTTTGACCTGTCAACGCTGGAACTGAGCGACGCCCGGTTGCCGCCAGCGTGGATTGATCAAGGCTCTGCCAAATACCTGTTAGGGACCGATGATCAGGGGCGCGATATCCTGTCTGCGCTGATGTATGGTTCCCGTATCTCTTTGGCCGTGGGTTTTGCGTCTGTGGTTCTGTCAGTATTGATTGGCGTAAGTCTGGGATTGCTGGCGGGCTTTTATGGTGGGTGGGTGGACGCCGCGCTGATGCGCCTGTGTGACGTGATGTTGTCGTTCCCCTCGATTTTGGTGGCTCTGCTCATTGCCGGCGTTGGAAGGGCATTGTTTCCCAATGCTCAGGATGCGCTGGCGATGGGCGTGCTGATCTTGTCCATCACCCTTACGGGCTGGGTGCAATACGCCCGCACGGTGCGAGGATCCACTTTGGTGGAGCGCAGCAAAGAGTATGTGCAGGCAGCGCGGGTGACGGGTGTGGCGCCGTTTCGCATCATGCGTCGGCATGTATTGCCCAATGTGACGGGGCCAGTTCTGGTTCTGGCCACCATCCAGGTAGCGACCGCCATCATCACTGAGGCCACGCTGTCTTTTTTAGGGGTGGGCGCGCCGCCTACGTCGCCCTCGTTGGGCACTCTTATTCGTGTGGGCAACGACTACCTGTTTTCTGGCGAATGGTGGATCACGTTGTTTCCGGGGCTGATGCTGGTGGTTATTGCATTGAGCGTCAATCTGCTGGGTGACTGGCTGCGCGACGCGCTCAATCCGAGGCTGCAATGACGCTGTTGCAGGTCAATCATCTCATTGTGGAGTTTCCCAACCGGCACGGAAAGCTGCGTGCGCTGGACGACATTTCTTTCGAGATTGCACCCGGTGAAATTTTGGGTGTTGTTGGCGAGTCGGGTGCTGGCAAATCACTCACTGGCGCCGCCATTGTGGGTCTTCTGGACTCGCCAGGTCAAATCGCTGGCGGGCAGATTTTGCTGGAAGGGCAGCGCATCGACAACCTGCCCTATGAGCAAATGCGCCATCTGCGTGGACGCAAAATCGGGGCGATTTTTCAGGATCCATTGACCTCGTTGAATCCGCTGTACACCATCGGACGGCAATTGATTGAAACCATCCAAACCCACCTTCCTGTATCTGACAAGGAGGCTCGTGCCCGTGCTATTGCCCTGTTGCAAGATACCGGCATTCCTGCGGCCGAACAGCGACTGGAGCACTACCCGCATCAGTTTTCCGGTGGCATGCGTCAGCGTGTGGTGATTGCGCTGGCGCTGGCGGCAGAGCCTAAACTGATTGTGGCGGACGAGCCCACCACCGCGTTGGACGTGTCGATTCAGGCGCAAATCATCATGCTGCTCAAAACCATTTGCAAACAGCGTGGTGCTGCCGTGATGCTGATCACACACGACATGGGCGTTATTGCTGAAACCTGTGACCGCGTGGCGGTGATGTATGCCGGGCGTATCGTTGAGATGGGTCCGGTACATGATGTCATCCATCATCCGGCGCACCCCTACACAGCTGGTTTGATGGCAGCCATACCCGATATCACGGCGGATCATGAGCGCTTGCATCAGATTGACGGTGCGATGCCGCGCCTCAACGCTATTCCAACGGGGTGCGCCTTCAATCCACGCTGTTCCCAGAAGTTCGCCAGGTGCTCAACTGATCGGCCTGACCTGATGATCGCCGGCGTTACTCTTGCCGCCTGTTGGCTGCATGCTTCTAATGGTCATGTGGCATGAACGCACTAGTGCAAGCCCGTGATCTGGCCATGACCTTTGATGTGTCCGCACCATGGCTTAACCGGGTGATGGAGGGCAAACCACGGCAACTGCTCCACGCAGTGGATGGTGTCAGCTTCGAGATTGAAAAAGGCAAGACGCTTGCGCTTGTGGGTGAGTCAGGATGTGGCAAGAGCACGGTGGCCCGTTTGCTGGTTGGCTTGTATGAGCCTGCTCGTGGCAGTCTGATGTTTGATAACCAGGATGTGCACGCCGTCTACAAGACGTCGGAAAGTACCCGTCTTCGTCGTCGAATTCAGATGATTTTTCAGGACCCCTATGCATCGCTCAATCCTCGCTGGCGAGTAGAAGATATCGTGGGTGAGCCGTTGAAAGAACATGGGTTGATCAGCGATGCGGCGCTATTGAGGGAACGGGTCGCCGGATTGCTGCAGTCCGTCGGTTTGAGTGCGCTGGATGGGCCGAAGTATCCGCACCAGTTTTCGGGGGGGCAGCGCCAGCGCATCTCTATCGCGCGGGCCTTGGCAACTGGCCCCGAGTTTCTGGTTTGTGATGAACCCACGTCCGCACTGGACGTGAGTGTTCAGGCACAGGTGCTCAATATCATGAAGGACCTGCAGAGCACGCTGGGGCTAACCTATCTGTTTATCTCGCACAATCTGGCCGTGGTACGGCACATGAGCGATCAGGTGGGTGTCATGTATTTGGGCCGTCTGGTTGAACTGGCGGACAAGCAGACGCTTTTTGCGCATCCGTGTCATCCCTATACACGCATGCTGATGGATGCGATACCGAAGCTGCATGACACAGGTCGTGCCCGCACACCCGTGCAGGGCGAAGTGCCGAATCCGCTGAATCCGCCGTCCGGGTGCGCTTTTAATCCACGATGTCCTCTTGCCAACGATCGCTGCCGCTCGGAGAGACCGTTGTTGCGTGAGGTCGAGGGCGGCCGTGTCGCTTGCCATGCCGTTCAGGAAGGTCGGGTCTGATCGCGATGAAGACATTAAAACTCTCTCCTATCGTATGGGGTGCATGGCGTCTGACGCGCTCGTCCCTAACCGTTCAGGATCTGAACAGGCTGATTCACGAGTGCGCAGAGTTGGGCATCACTTCGTTTGATCATGCTGACATTTATGGTGGTTACGCAGCCGAGGGCATCTTTGGCCAGGCTTTGAAGTTGTCACCCGGATTGCGTGATCAGGTGCAGTTATTGACCAAATGCGGCATCGCCGCCGTGTCCACTTTGCGTCCCGAGCACGGTACCAAAACCTACAACAGCAGTGCAGCACATATTGCAGCTTGCATCGATCTATCGCTTGAGTCATTGGGAACGGGCCAATTGGATTTGCTCATGTTGCATCGCCCGGATTACCTGATGAACGCACGAGAAACTGCGCAGGCCCTGAAGAAGGCTGTCCAATCCGGCAAAGTGCGCGCTGTTGGCGTTTCCAACTTTCTGCCCTCGCAAGTGCTCCTGTTGCGTCAGTATATGGATGTACCTCTTGCCGTGAACCAGGTCGAATTCTCACTAGGCGCCATGCAGGCGCTTGATAACGGCGTGCTGGATCAATGCCAGCAGTTCGACATCGTGCCGATGGCCTGGTCGCCACTCGCGGGTGGCAGCTTGTTTGGGGACTCGGACCTGGCGAAACGATTGAAGCCAGAGCTGACACGTCTTGCAGGGGAACATCATTGCACCCCTGACGCCGTGGCCTTAGCTTGGTTGATGCGCTGCCCGTCTGGTGTGGTACCCGTGGTGGGAAGCGTGCGAATAGAACGCCTTCGTGATGCCTGGCGGGCCACCCAACTTGAACTTGGCAGACAGGACTGGTACCGCCTGTGGGTCGCAGGGGCAGGTCGACAACTTCCCTAGAAACTGCTCAAAATCAGTGGCCTAAGTCAGGCGTAGCGTTTGTTACGCAGGTTGTTTTTCATTTCCTGCAGGCGCGGTTGCAGAGTGTCGCCGCCGATGCGCAACGCCACACAGGTGGCCAGTACGTCGATGATCAGCAAGTGCAGCAGACGAGACACCATCGGGCTGTAGCGATCAAACCCTTCCGGGTGATCGGCGGATAAATGAATGTGTCCGGCTGCGGCCAGAGGTGACCCACTTGCTGTGATCACGATGGTGGTTGCGCCATTCTTTCGGGCTATGTCACAGGCGTCCATTAGGTCACGAGTGCGACCAGAGTTGGAAATCACCACCACACAATCCCCGGGACCGAGCAATGATGCACTCATGACCTGCATGTGGCCATCGCTGTAGGCAACCGTGTTGACACCCAGACGAAAGAACTTGTGCTGGGCATCCTGAGCCACCACACCCGAGTTGCCCACACCGAAGAATTCGATGCGTTTTCCGTTCTTGTAAGCGTCCACCAACGCCACAGCGGCCTTTTCAATGGCGAAAGTGGAAGCATCGTTACGGTATTTCAGAAATGCCGCGACCGTGTTGTCCACCACCTTGACCATGATGTCACTAGTTTTGTCATCAGCGTCCACACTGCGGTGGATGAACGGCACGCCTTCGCTCACACTGCCTGCCAGCTTCAGCTTGAAGTCCGAAAGGCCGTCATAGCCCACGCTGCGACAGAACCGCACCACGGTCGGTTTGCTCACGTGCGCGCGGTCGGCCAGCTCGCTCACCGGCAGGTTGGCAAACGCACGCGGATCGTTCAAGACGAGTTTGCCTACCCGTTGTTCGGCAGGCGCCAGTGAGGGCAACGAGGCTTTGATTCGATCCAGCATGGTGTTTGTCGTAACTATTTAGCTCAAGACTCTTCAGACCAGCAGTAGCCGTCACGCGCAATCATCGCGCTCGATGCACTGGGGCCCCAGGTGCCTGAAGCGTAAGGGCGCGGGCCTTGTACATCGTTCTTCCAGAAATCCAGAATCGGCTCGACCCACCGCCACGCCTCTTCCTGCTCGTCACTTCGAACAAACAGGTTCAGGCGACCATCAATCACATCCAACAGCAAGCGTTCATAGGCACCCACGCGTTCGGAACCAAAGCGTTTGTCAAAGTCCAGATCCAGTTGTACCGGGGCCAGATTCTGCGCAGACGCACGGTTGCCCTGCCGGTTGTCCTGCCCTTGCGCCAGCAAATGCAGCTCCAACCCGTCTTTGGGCTGCAAGTTGATGACCAGGCGGTTGGCTGCGCCGATGTTTGAGTTGAAGATGGCATGCGGCGTGGGCCTGAAATTCACCACGATACGAGCATCTCGCCCAGCCAAGCGTTTGCCAGTGCGTATGTAGAA
>JAKQJK010000033.1 GCA_029561195.1 Pseudomonadota bacterium | reverse complement strand
AAGTTGCATCAACATCAGACTGATACCCCAGGTAGCAAGCAGCGTTTCCAGCGGGCGACCATAAAGATAACGGATGACGCCACGCTCCAGCGCCGCCCCCATCAAGGCAGAGGCAAAAAAGGCCACTGGCACAGCCGCTACTAGGTACCAGTCAAAGGCTCCCGGCATGTATTTCTGGAAAATACCCTGCACCACGTAGGTAGCATAGGCACCGATCATCATCAGCTCGCCATGCGCCATGTTGATCACACCCATCAAACCGTATGTGATCGCCAGGCCCAACGCCACCAGTAGCAGGATGGAGCCAAGACTGATGCCGCTGAACAAGGCGCCAATCTTGTCGCCCCATGCCAGCGACGCCTCTACCGAACGCAGCGTGGCCTCCAGAGCGGATTTCACATCTGGCTCCGTTTCCGTCTTTAGCCGTTCCAGTAGCACCGTTTTGGTATTACGGTTGTTGCTCTGTGACAGCAGCTTGGCAGCTTCAAGGCGTTTTGTCTTGTCTTCACTGTTGAGCAAAATAGCTGCGCGGACCAGCTGTAACTGGTCCTTGAATTCGGGGTTGGTCTCAGCCTCAAACGCCTTTTCAATCAGGGGCAGCTTGGCTTCGTCCGTTTCGCTCAGCAAGGTCTTGATCGACCCACCACGCACTTTTTCGTCTTTGGAGAACAATTTCAACGTGGCAAGCGCAGTGTCCAGTTCGCCGCGCATGCGGTTGTTGTTCATGACATCTTCTGCGGTGTCTGGGATGGCAATTTCTGCGCCGGTGATGGGATCAAAACCCTTGTCGTCCTTGACGACGATCACCTGCTCTCCCGCCACCTTAACCGCGTCCTCTGAGAGCGCCTGCAAAAAGGCTGCTGTCTTGTCATCGGCATTGATCAAGGCTTTGTTCAATGCTTCAATTCGGGCATCGCCCTCCCCTGATGCGATGCCTTTTACCTCGGCAGGCGTCAAGGCGTAAACGCAGGATGCTGCAGAAAATACTGTGAAACAGACCAATCGCAGAACGAGCGGGCGAATCAGCACCTGAGTAAAGGTCATGGGTTATCCGGAGTAGGTGGCCTACACAAAGAGATGGCAGCCATCAGGCCGCCATCCTTTTCAGTCAGTAAAAACCAGACTATTTCTTCACTGGTTCGTCAGGCTTGGAAGCGTTGCCTTCAATGTATGGGCTCCATGGCTTGGCCTTCACAGGACCAGGCGTCTTCCACACCACATTGAACTGACCGTCGGCCTTAATTTCGCCAATGAACACCGATTTGTGCAGGTGATGGTTTTTCTCATCCATCTTGCTCACGATACCGGATGGCGCCTTGAAGGTCTGGCCAGCCATGGCGGCGATGACCTTGTCGGTATCAGTAGACTTGGCTTTTTCAACCGCCTGCTTCCACATGTTGATACCGATGTATGTAGCTTCCATCGGGTCGTTGGTCAAAGGCTTGTCCATGTGACCGGCGATCTTCTTATCCTTGGCGTAGGCTGACCATTTCTTGATGAACTCGGTGTTGGTCGGGTTCTTGATCGACTGGAAGTAGTTCCAGGCAGCCAGATGGCCCACCAGCGGCTTCGTGTCTACGCCACGCAGCTCTTCCTCACCCACAGAGAACGCAACGACCGGAACGTCCTTGGCTTTCAGGCCAGCATTGCCCAGTTCTTTGTAGAAGGGAACGTTGGAATCACCGTTGATGGTAGACACTACAGCGGTCTTGCCACCGGCGGAGAATTTCTTCACGTCAGCCACGATGGTCTGATAGTCCGAATGACCAAACGGAGTGTACTTTTCGTCGATGTCAGACTCTTTCACGCCCTTCTTGATCAGGTAAGCGCGCAGGATCTTGTTAGTAGTGCGGGGGTAGACGTAGTCGGTACCCAGGAGCACCCAACGTTTTGCGCCGCCGCCCTCTTTGCTCATCAAGTAATCGACGGCAGGAATAGCTTGCTGGTTCGGCGCTGCACCCGTGTAGAACACGTTTTTGGACAGCTCTTCGCCTTCGTACTGCACAGGGTAGAACAGCAGTCCGTTCATTTCTTCAACGACTGGCAGAACCGACTTGCGGGACACCGAGGTCCAGCAGCCGAAGATCACAGAAACCTTGTCCTGACCCAGCAACTGCTTGGTTTTTTCAGCAAACAGGGGCCAGTTGGAAGCCGGGTCAACGATCACGGGTTCGAGCTTCTTGCCCATCACGCCACCCTTGGCGTTGATCTCGTCAATAGCCATCAACACGGTGTCTTTCAACACCGTTTCTGAAATGGCCATGGTTCCCGATAGGCTGTGCAAAATGCCAACCTTGATGGTGCCACCTGACTGGGCATGGGCTGGTAGGGCGGAGATGCCCGCCAGAGCGACAGCGGCGGTAAGCGCCTTGAGAGTAAATCGACGTTGCATTAGTGCTTCTCCAGTTGATGAACAATTTGATTTCGCTGCGCGGCGACCATGAAACTTCACTCTGGCCTACCTCTCGCAACGATGGGTTGAATGTAGGCAAGCACGGACCTGCTGGAAATACGCCGGGTGGCGTACATCGCTGGCCAGCATAATCCCGCACGCGTTTGATCTGGCTCAAATCGGGTAACAGGAATGTTCTGACAATTCAAACCAGCTACCACTCCCCAGGAGAGTCAGTTTGAAAACAATGTCGGAACCCATCAACTTCGAAGCGCTGGACGCGTGCCACCAGCAGATCCACGCACATTTGACCGAGCTGGCTGCACTGGCACAGCATGTCGAAGCAAACGGCGTGGACGTTGCGGCGCAGCATCAGGCCGCGGCCATCGAGGCCTTTTTCTCCGGCACTTCACGCGATCATCACGCGGAGGAAGAAAAAAATGTGTTCCCACCGCTGCTGGCGAGTGGCAATGCCGAGTTGGTGGCCGCTGTGCGCAGCCTGCAACAGGACCACGGCTGGATCGAGGAAAACTGGATCGAGATTGCGCCGCGCCTGCGCGCCATGGCGACGGGCAGCAATTGGGTTGACCCCGCCGAGTTTCAGCAATACGCAGAGGTATTTCTGGCGCTATGCCATGGACACATCGCGCTGGAAGAGTCACTGATTTATCCCGAGTCCAAAGCACGCTGGGCGCAATCTGTGGCTCAGCGTGTGACGGAGAAGCCGCGAAGGATCAGGTGACTGACGCACTTGCCGCGATTTCATGGAGGCCTTCGAGGTGTGGAGAAGTTGTTTTCGATTCGCCTAAGGATATTAATATTGGAGCTACCCACACATATTGGACGAGAGCTAGAGGCATATCTTTTTTACAGTAAGAATGACCTGTTATACGTTGTGACCACCTGCTAGAAACGGACTCCAGGCAGTGACTTTGATGGAGTAAAAGATGGTTCCAGACCCAATGCGGAAATTGACGTGCAAAATCACGCCTTTCAATAGCGGTCACTGGCTCAGTTACAACTGGCACATGGCGTAAGTTGTCGACTCCGCAATGCGTCCACGTGGTCCTGAAGTTTACTCATTTGAGATAGAGAGGTTTGGCTCGTTCGACACCGTCTCTATTGGTGACTATTTCAACTTGCGTGATTGCTCCCACTGCTGCGAAATCTTAACCACCAAATTGATCCTTGGTTGGTAGTTGCGTCATGCGGAGAATTGCCCACTCGGCCAAACCAATGTTGATAACCCATCCAGCAGTCATGCAAACGGTTCTAGCCAATTCCCCCTGCATATCTGGAAACAAGAACCAGGGAACATGTGTGAACACCTGTGTCCCCGCTCCCATGCCCAGTGCATAAGCTCTGGTCATCCAGCTGACGTGGCTTGGAATGTTCCGCCTGCGGATGGCCGCCATCGCCAACCCCAAAGACAAGAGCATCGCAGTGCCAACTACCAGACGAATGACATAGAGCGCGGGACCGTCGTAGCCAGTCCACGGATAGAACTGTGTCATCCACAGTCCAGACAGAGCTGCAGCGAATCCCATGTGTACAGCGATACGGCCACCTGCACGGTGCCAGTCAGGGTGGGATCGGCGCAGGCGGTGCGAGAACTGAAAGGCACCGAGTATGCAAAACAGTAGCGAGCTCACTATGTGTGTCGCCACCGGAAAGGGCGCTGCAAAGAAGCGTGCGTTCTCTGCAGTTATCTCCGCATTGCATATGAGCTCAACCACCCGAAATGCTCCCGCCGCCAGAGGGACAGTGGTGAGCATTAGCAAGCCAACAACAACGAAGGGGTGCGTCTTGCCAATCGTGCTCATGCACATCTCCTTTTTTCGGTAACCATTAGCGCTGCGTTTGCGCAGAGGTATTAACAATGCGTTGCACAATGCGACGCGTGATTGGCGCCACGAGCAACACCAACGGAAAAGCAATCAACCAGGCCATGAGCCATGCACCCATCCAGAGGTCCAGGAAATTTGCACCTGGACCAGATGCCCGTATAGTGGAAATTCCGGACACGACCAGAGACATCAGTCCTGACAGGATGAGACCGAATAGAGCCGGTGCAAAACGTTCGGGAAGCATCACAAAACCTCCTCGACCTGCTCAGTCATGCGCGCCAACACGCTGGCAAAGTTCTGACCAAAGGCCTCTGCCGTCCGCACGTCACCCGGTGCGTAGGTTTGCCCAGTGGCCGAGTGGCCCGCCTGCGCCATCATGCCCGTCCAGGAACCGAGCCGGTTCAGGGCCTGATCGTAGGGGACTCCATTTTGCTGTTCCGGCAAGAACGGATTGCCCACCCAGATCATGCCGTGCTGCATGGAGAAAGTGAACATGGACAGTAACGTCGACTGTTTGTCACCCGATGGAAGCGCCGAGACGGTGAAGCCGCAGGCGAGTTTGCCTTTGAGTTGCTGGGTACGCCAAAGCCTGCCTGTGGAGTCCATGAAAGACTTGAACGGGCCGCTGACCCCGCCCAGGTACGTTGGAGAGCCCAAGACGAAACCGTCAAAATCGAGCAGTTGATCCGGGTTGCTGGTGACGGTTTCAGCCTTGATCAGACTAACCTCGGCGTCGGATACGGATTGCGCGCCGATAACTATGTGTCGGGCAAAGTGCGCTGTATTGCCTTGTCCGCTATGGAAGATAACTGCGATTTTTTTCATGAATACTCACTCCTGTAATTGGGGTTTGGAAGAAATGGGGCTTTAAGCCCAGTCTGGAGAAGAAATGACCACGGCTGCGACATACAGCCCAAGCCCGAAGGCCGTGTGGTTGCCAAGGCTTTTGATGCAGTTCAGGATGGGTGTCCTGGTTCGAGACGACGCAACACCGGCCCCCATCGCTGGCTGCATGACGAACAGCGGAAGGATCACCGTACCCATGCCAAAAAGCAGTGCCGGGGCCAGCGTTGGCGTACGCAGCCATTCCAGACCGACCACGCCGGTCAGCAAGCTCGCAAAGGCGAGACCGGTGGCGTAGTGGACGGCCCAGCCTAGCGCCTCTTCACCGTGCACTGGCGAAGCCTTGGCGATTGCTGCATGTGCCCATTTGCCTTGAGGCATGTGCCCGACCCAGCGGCCGAGGAGTGCGAAGTTGAGCGTGGGAACACCCAGCGCTTTGAGCAGCAACAGCCACAGATCCATCACAGCGGTTGCGCCGATTCCGATGGCGGCGACCCAGGGAATAGTTTCGTTAAAGAGTGTCATACAGAGCCTTTCCTATTGACAAATGGAGTTGGTGTAAGCAGTATGCAAACTCAAGTCGACTTGAGGTCAAGACATTTTTTCAATATGGATATTTCTGAAGTTTCCAAACGATCGGGCCTTCCAGCCTCGACGTTGCGGTACTACGAAGAGCGGGGACTAATCGCCTCAGTGGGGCGTCAGGGCTTGCGTCGCATGTTTGCCCCAGAAGTACTGGAGCAGCTCTCCCTGATATCGCTGGGTCAGGCGGCGGGCTTTTCTCTGGACGAGATTTCTCAAATGTTTTCGGCGGACAGGCGGCCCAGCATTGACCGGCAGATGCTGGCGTCCAAGGCAGATCAGATTGATGCCATGATTACTCGGATGCACGCGATGAGCGATAGCCTGCGACATGCCGCGAAATGTCCGGCCCCGAGCCATATGGAATGCCCGTCGTTTCGTCGATTACTGAAGGCTGCAACCACTGGGACACTGGGCAACCCGCAAGGAAAGACTGAAAAAAAGACGGTCTGAGTCCGAAATGGACTCCATTTGCGTGCTCACAGTTATCGCAAGTTCTTGTCGAAGAACGCGATCGACTCTTGCGCAAAGCGGTCCAGGAACGCAGCCCGGTCGAAGCCTTGCGGGTCGGCAGCCACGCTGCCGTCCGGTGAGGGCAGATCCAGCGTCGGTGTGTTCATGAAAGCGTAGTGCCCTGCATTGGGCACGAGTCGCAGCATCACGTTAGCGCCGCGCATGTTCTGCATGACCCATTGAGCGTGGTAGCGCGGCACGAGGAAGGTGTCCTTTTCGCCTGCATAAATGGCCACCGGCACGGTGATCGATGCCAGCGAGGACGCGCTGAACGCCACGCCCATCGGAGCCAATGCCATCACGGTGCGCACGCGAGGGTCGGCCTGCACAGGCTCCTCTCGCCCGTCTGCGGCCGCACCGGCTTGTGCCGAGCCTCCACCTATGGAGTGCGACAGCCTGCAGAAAACGGGGTCCAGATCTGATTCAGTCTCGCAATGCGCGCGCACGCGCGAGAGCACCGGCTTGCCACCTGCCAGCGCCAGTACCGTGTAGCCGCCTGCCGAATGACCCAGTGCACCGATCCGCGGCTGCCCGTCGGCACCATTGGCAATGCGCGTGCGCCATTGCGGGTCTGTGAGCAAGGTATCGATCACGCGGGAGATCTGGCGCGGCCGCTCGGCAAAGTAGCGCCCCGGTGTGGCACGCATCGACTGGTCCTGCCAGGTGTCACCCACATGCTCGACACTGGCAACCAGGTAGCCATTGCGCGCCAGCGCTTGCGCCAGCGTGGCAAAACCAAGCTCGGTGGAGGCCGTGCCATGACTGATCACAATGAGGCCCTTGACTTTCGACTCCGGTGCGCCGTTGATGGCCACAGTTTGCGGGAACGGCCCCATTGGAATCACCCGGGCCGCATCAGGCGTCGGGTAATAGAGCGCAAAGTGAGCTGGCTTGTCATCCGCACTGATGGCGGTCACCGACATTTGCCGAAAACCCGCCTCGGCGGCGTTGACGGCGGGTTGCAACAGCGCGACACAGGCCAGTGCCATGACAAGCGCGAGGGTACGAATACCGGAGATGGAACGGGTAAGCATGGAGGAATACCTTTAGTGTTGGCTGGCGCTGCGAGGATGAGCAGGCTAAGTATCCATAGGTGTCCGCACAATGTCACGGACTGAAAGACGAAATGCTGATCCGAGGGCGCCAGACGTAAAAAAATGCGCCCAAACGGGCCGGGCACTGGCGCCTCAGCATCGCTAGGTCAATGCAGTCCAAGCTGGATTGGGTGCCGGAAGGCGGTCATTCGCCAACGACTGCAACTGGGCGCCCGGATCCGCTCGTAAAGCTGCCTCAGACAGAAAGTATGGCAAATATCCGCAAGCTTGGCAACTTCACAGCGGCCCATTCAAGCGTCGCTAAACTCGCTACTACCAAATTCATAGCTACTCACGAATATTCCACAGTGCCTGCAGGTCAAACACATACCGAATCTGAGGCTATTTCTGCACTGAAATGCCTGAAGAGGTAACGGCATCACGCAATCCCCACCGCCTCCGGTTTGGGCTTTCTGATAGTCCACAACGCCAACGCCATAAGGGCCACACCGGCAAGTTGCACGGTGCCCAGAGTTCTTCCATAAACACACCAGTCCACCAGCACAGCGGTTAGCGGATACACAAATTGCAGTACCGCAATCTTGCCCAGCGCGAGTCTTGCCATGCCTGCGAAGAGAATGGCGTAGGCCAGGCCGGTGTGTAGCACCCCCAGGCCCGCCAGCCATCCCCATGCGGATGCCTCTTGAGGCAAGCCGTAAACAAACGGCGCCCACGCCATGACCACCACACCCACTACACATTGCCACACGGCTAGTGCATATGAACTGACGTTTTGCCCCGTCTTGGCAATCAGGGTCACGGCGGCATAGCTCAACGAGCCGCCCAGGCACATCAGCAGGCCCGTGGCGTAGCCGCCGTCGCCCTTGGGAATGGTCCATTGCAACTCATTGAAAAGGCCTGTGGTGAGTGCGAGCCCGCACAGCGCAACCAGCGAGGCCCCCCATTGGGCGGGCGACACCGCTTCGCGCAGAAGCAGCGCCCCGAAAGCCATCACCCAGATGGGCTGAATGTGAAACGCCAGCGTGGCAACCCCGATGGACGTGCGCGGGATGGCCGCGAAAAACAGCGCCCAGTTCAGAATCATCAGGCCACCGCTGGCACACGCCACCCACCTGCCTCGTCCCTCAAGACGCAGTTCCTTCAAGCGCCCGGTTGCCCAACCCCACAGCAGCAGGGCCAGCCCGCCAAACGCGCAGCGAAACCACACGGTGACCAGCGGAGGCTGCCCCGCCTCTTCGACAAAAACACCCAGGGTTCCCAGCAGCACGCCGCCAGCGATGAGCAGCCACTGCCCGTCGCGGGCCCGCGTGGGCAGGCCCGGGGCCGCGAAGTGTTGGAGTACGGGGGTTTTGTTTTGCATGAGTTGATGCTCGGAGATAGGCGAATTTCTGTAAAGCGAATAGTTCGAACCACTATCATCTGTTTTTCGAATATAAATACCTTGTGAAACGGAGGTAAAAAATGAACCACCCTGACTTTCAAATTGACTGGCTGCGCTCGTTTGTTGCGGTGGTGGATGCTGGGTCTCTCTCTGCGGCTGCCCCTGTAGTGCACCGCTCCCAGTCAGCGGTCAGCATGCAACTCAAGAAGCTGGAAAGTGCTTTGGGGCGGGCCGTGTTGTTGCGCGGCCCCCGTCACCTGCAGGTGACGCCCGCGGGCGCTGAGTTGCTCACCTATGCACGCCGCATGTTGGAGTTGCAATCCGAAACACAAACGGCGTTGTTCGGCCCCCAGCTGGCCGGACTCGTTCGACTGGGTGTGCCGGATGACTACGCCGCAAGCTACCTGACACCGGTGCTTCGCAGCTTTGCAAGCCGTCATCTCGGTGTGGAGATCGAGCTGACCTGTGAGCAGTCAACGTCCCTCATTCCCCGGGTAGTGCGTGGCGAGCTGGATCTTGCGCTGGTGTCACGCGACAAGCCACGGCGCGGGCAGTTTCTTTTTCAGGAACCCCTGGTTTGGGTGGCGGCTGCGCGGTTTGAAGCCTGGCGCAGAGACCCCTTACCCATCGCCGTGTATGAAGCGGGCAGCATGGCACGCACAGCAACCCTTTCTGCGCTGGCAGCCAAGCGGCGTTCTTATCGCATTGTTTACCACAGCTCCAGTCTTGCGGGCCAGCTGGCCGCGGTAGAAAGCGGCCTTGCGGTAGCGGTGCTCACGCGATGTAGCGTTCCGTCTGGCCTGCAAATTCTGCAAAACCTGCCCGCGGAGTTTGACCTGCCCTCCCTGGGCTCCATGGACGTGGCCGTTTTGCGCAGCAGCGCATCTCTGCGTTCGCCCGCCGTAGATGCCATGTATGAACAAATGGTCGGTACGCTGAGCTAGTCGGTGGCCGCCTACGCGCTCACCACCACCGCCAGCCTGGGCTTAGCTAACGGTCACAAAGTCAATGAACCCGCGCTCCACGCTTGTGGCAATCAACTCGACGCGCACCTTGTCGCCCACACGCAGGCCGTTGGCACCACGCACTACCTTGCCCTCGGCGGGAGGTGCCAGAAGGCGCACCCAAACTCCATCGGAGGTAGCGCCGGTCACAAGGGCATCAAAGCGTTGACCGATGCGTGATTCGAGTAGCAGCGCGGCTTCCGATTTGCGCATTTGCCGCTCCACCTTTTGCGCGGCGTCCTCCTGTTGGGTGCAGTGCTGGGCCAGCTCTCCCAGCTCGGTGGTGGAATACGGTGCAGGTTGGCGGGCCAGCGCCGCTTTAAGCATGCGAAGCGTGATGAGGTCCGGGTACCGCCGATTGGGCGCAGTCGAATGCGTGTAATCGCGCACAGCCAGCCCGAAGTGACCGATGGGCGCACCACCGGGTGTTTCCACCACATACTCGCCGCGCCCCATCAGCTTCACGATGACGAGCGACAGGTCGGGAAAGCGCAGCGGGTCTGCCTTGTGGCGTTTGGCCAGAAAGGCCTCCAGCGCCTTGCCGTCGGGCTCGTTTGGCAGATCCTCGCCATATTCCTTGGCCACACCCACAATGCGCAGCCAGCGCTCGGGCGAACGCACCACGCGGCGCAGCGATGCGCTGTGTTGTGACGCCAGAAACCGCGCACTGCAGCCGTTGGTGGCGATCATGATTTCTTCAATCAGCTGGCGAGCGCGGTTCTGCTCCTGCTGGTGAATATCGATCACCTTTTCGCCTTCAAACACCACACGTGGCTGGAAGGTTTCCAGTTCCAGCGAACCTTCCTGGTGGCGACGCACGCGCAGCTGCTGTGCCAACGCATCCTGCGTACGCAGTTGTTCCTCCATGCCGGCCACGGCCGCCGCGGCGGCGGGCAGGTCTGCCTGGCCCTCTATCCAGGCGCTCACGGCGTCATACGCCAGTTTGGCCTTGTTGTGAACGTGCGCCCGGTACACAGTGGAGCCCGCCAGCGAGGCATCGGCGTTGAAAACCATTTCAGTCACCAGAGCCAGCCGATCTTCATGCGGGTTGAGCGAGGTCAGGTCGGTGGACAGGCGCTCTGGCAGCATCGGGAAGATGCGCGCCGAGGTGTAGATCGACGTGGTGTTGATGCGGGCGTGCTGGTCGATGGGTGTGTCTTTTTTGACCAGCGCGTCCACGTCGGCAATGGCCACCAGCATACGCACCATGCCGCGCTCGAGTACCTCACACACAGTGAGTTGGTCCAGATCGCGCGAATCGTCGTTGTCGATGGAGCACCACAGCAGCGCCGTCAGGTCCCGAATGGCGGCATCTGTTTCCACGCCGGGGCCGGCGAAGGTGGAAAGTTGCCGATCTACCTGCTTCGAAAATTCCGGCTCCAGCCCGCGCTCGGTCATGGCGTTGATAGCCAGATGAACCAGATCGGATGCGTGATGATGGTGGTGATTGGTAGGCATCCGGGCAATATACATCCGCCCGCCCTGCCGGTTGTCCTACACGTTGTCTGCTTTCTTGCGACCGCCGACGCCCGCTATTTACTTTCGGTCGGCACGTCGAATGTCGCGCAGCATGAAGAGGTAAAGCCCCTCTACCTTCTCGCGCGCCCACGGCGTCTTGCGCAGGAACTTCAGGCTCGATTTGATGCTGGGGTCACTGGTGAAGCAGCGCACGGGTATGCGCTCGCCTAGGCCCGGCCAGCCGTAATGCGCCACCAGCGCGGTAACGACCGCCTCCAGCGTCAGGCCGTGCAGCGGGTTGTGAGGCTGGGCAGGTGGTTGTGCATGCATGGTGAGATTTTGTCATCAACCTGTGCCAGTCATAGAGCGATTACATTCATAGCTATTCACGCATAGGTCACGAGGGCCGGGGCCAAAACATCACTGAAAATGGCTTCTTTTAGCCCTCAAACTGCAAATGTAGCTGCCGGATTCTGCTCATCGCCATGCCTGCCGCTGCGGTACGCGTTTCCACGCCCAACTTCACATATACACGCTCCAGATGTTTCTTGGCCGTTGCGGGGCTGCTGCCCAGTATTTCACCAATGTCACGGTTGGTCTTGCCCTTGACGACCCAGTAGAGCACCTCTGCTTCGCGTGTCGTGAGTTTGAACGACAGGCTCATGGCTTCAATCACGGCGGTGTCGGACACCTCGCGCATGATGATGAGCCAGTCGCCCCCTTCGCTGTCCGGGCCGTCGTGGTCGGTGTCGCCGGTTCGCTGGTGCAGGCGAAAGCTCAGCCGCTTGGCGCCTTTTTCAACGCTCAGGCGTGGCGGCTCAATCTGCGCGCGGGCCTGCGCCTCGGCCTGAGAGATGTTGCGGCGCAACCAGTCCACCACGGGCTGGGGTGCCACACCCTGCAGGTGGGACGGCCCGAAGTATTCGCGCAGCAGGTCACGCGCCAGCGCGGTCTGCCACATTAGGCGCCCGTCGCTGGCGCGCACGGTGATGCTGGCGTAGCCAAACGCATCCAGGGCGTTACGGGCCTGCCCGGCCTGACGGGCCTCCTGCCGGGCGTTGCGCGCGCCCTGCAAGTGCACGTTCATGCGGGCTAGCACTTCCTTGGGCTTGATGGGTTTGGTGACGTAGTCGATGGCGCCTGCTTCAAGCGCCGCCACCAAGTACTCGGTCTCGGTCAAACCTGTCATGAAGATGATGGGGATGTGCGACGTGAGTGCGCTGGCCTTTAGGCGGCGCGCCACTTCAAAACCATCGATGCCCGGCATCATGGCGTCCAGCAACACGATGTCGGGCAACGCCTGCGCGGTGCGCTGCAGCGCAGCCTCGCCCGAGCTGGCAACCAGCACGGTGTAACCGGACTCGTCCAGCGCGTCGTGCAAGACAGAGAGGTTGTCAGGCACATCGTCCACGATCAGCACCACGTCGCTGTTGGCGCGGTCCAGGGTTTGGTTTAAGGCCTGCAGGGGTGGCATATATCAGCGGGCTTCAGGTTCATGATCGGGAATGGAGGGCGCACGGGCCAGGTACTGGCTCATGGCTTCAAATTGAAACTGGCGGGCCAGTGCACGCAGGTGCTGCACAAAACCGGCGCATTCGGGTTGCAGGTCCTCGATGTCGTCCAGCAGGTTCATCACACCGCGGTAATAGCCCAAGCCCACCACTTGGGTCAACGCCAGCACGCGTGCCGACGGGGGCCACGTCGCCGGTGCGGCAACTGGCGTGGGGGTTGTCGCCGTAGGGGCATCGGGAGCAGACTCATCAGTCCACGCAATGGCTAGACGCCGCTCCAGCCAGTCCAACAGCTCACTGTGACGCACCGGCTTGACGATGAAGTCTTCCGGACAGATACCGACATCGTTCTCCAGCCCTTTGTCAAAAGCATTGGCCGACACAATAGCCACATGCACATGGCTGTGCCCCGCAGCGCGCAGGCGCCGGATAGTTTCCCAGCCATCAATGCCGGGCATGGCCAGATCCATCAGGATCACATCCGGCCGGTAACCCGCGGCCAGCAAATCCAGACAGTCGTGGCCACTGGCTGCTGTGCGCAACTCAAAACCGATGGGCGCGAGCAGTTGTTGCAGCAATTCGCGGTCGGCCTCTTCGTTGTCCACCACCAGAAGCTTGCGGCGTGGTCCCAAATACCCGCGCGGCTGGCGTCTGGATGCGGGCAGCACGGCACGTTTACCCACCACCGGGCCCGGATGCACCTCGGGCAGAAAGAGCTTGATGCGAAACACAGAGCCCTGCCCTGGCGTACTGCTGACAGTCATCTCGCCGCCCATCAAATCGGTCAGCATTTTGGCAATGGTGAGGCCCAGACCCGCGCCGCCCGAGGCGCCGCTGCCCGGGGGCGACTGGCCAGTCTGTGAACCACGCTCAAACGGTTCAAACACGCTCGCCAGCTCGGCTGGCGTCATGCCGGGGCCAGTGTCTTCAATCTCCAGCAAAGCCATCTCACGCGCATAACGCACGCGCAGACTCACATGCCCGCCGGCGGTGAACTTGATGGCATTGCCCAACAGGTTAATCAAAATCTGGCGCATGCGTTTTTCATCAGCCCGCACCACCTCAGGCAACGTGCCCTGGGGTTCAAACTGGAATTGCAAACCCTTGGCCTGCGCCTGCGGCTCGAACATGTCACACATCTCGTGCACACAGTCGGCAAACTGCATGGGCTTGACGTTGAGCGTGAGCTTGCCGCTTTCGATGTGCGCCATGTCCAGTGTGCCCTCGATCAACGATAGCAAGTGCTCGCCGCCGCGGCGGATCACACTGACGGCCTGTTTGCGGTGCGGCGGCACTGTGGTGTCTTCACCCATCAGCTGCGCGTACCCCAGGATGCTGTTCAGCGGCGTGCGCAACTCGTGACTGATGGCACTGATGTAGCGGCTCTTGGCGCGGTTGGCATGGTCCGCCGCTTCGCGAGCCTCATCGGCAGCCTGTCGGGCGTCTTTCAGCGCCTGATCGGTCTGGCGGTGTGATTCAATTTCGCGTTGCAGCAGGTTAGTCTGCCTGTTGGACTCCTCCTGCGCCACCTGGCGGCTCTTGTGGGCCAGCACCAGCCACCAGGCCACGATGCCCGCGGCGACCAGTAAGGCCATGTAGGCCTTGATGAAGCCCGAACGCAAAGCCGCTTCGGGCGGGGCATCCGTCAGCGGCGCTCCCAACTGCGATTGCGCAACCGCCTGGGCTAGCGAACGCAACTCCTGGTAGTAGAGCAGTCCAAAAACAGTGGCCAGTAGCGGCATCACGATCAGCATCAACAACATGAAGTGGCTCAGACCGGTGTCCAGGTAAGGCCAGACACGGCGGGGCAGCAGCCAGCGCAGAGCGCCGGACCACTGGGCGGACAGGCTGGCGTGTGGCTTGCACAAATCACCACAACGCGCATCCAGTGTGCAGCACAACGAGCAGATGGCACCCTGGTAAGCCGGGCAATGCGCCATGTCGGGTCCTTCGTACTCGCGCTCGCAAATCACACAGTGTTTCAGACTAAGGGGTTTGTAAACACCCGTATCACCCGGCGTTCGGGCGATGTAATAGCGCCCCTTGGTGGCCCAGGCGATCAGCGGTGCCGTAACAAACGCTGTACCCAATGCAATGACCGCTGAAAACGCCTGTGCCAATGGGCCGAAAACGCCCAGATAAGCCGACACCGATAACAGGGATGCGAGCCCCATCGCACCAACACCCACAGGGTTGATGTCATACAGATAGGCACGCTTGAACTCGATTCCTTTTGGCGACAGGCCCAAAGGCTTGTTGATGACCAGGTCCGCCACCACGGCCATCATCCATGCAATGGCAATGTTGGAATACAGGCCCAGCACATCACCGAGCGCCTGAAAGACATTCATCTCCATCAGCATGAAAGCGATCAGCGTGTTGAAAACCACCCACACTACCCGCCCCGGGTGGCTGTGTGTGATGCGCGAGAAAAAGTTGCTCCACGCCAGTGATCCGGCGTAAGCATTGGTGACGTTGATCTTGAGCTGTGACACCACAACAAATAGTGCCGTAGCGGCCACCGCCCAGCCATAGTTGGGGAACACGTATTCATAAGCTGCCAGATACATTTGGTTCGGGTCCACCGCGCGGTCCGGTGGCACCATGTGGGAAATAGCCAGCCAGGCCAGCAGGGCACCGCCGAGCATCTTCACGACACCCAGCACCACCCATCCCGGACCGCCTGCCAGCACACCAAACCACCATCTGCCGCGTGAGGCTGGCGTTATGGCTGGCATGAAGCGCAGGTAATCAGCCTGCTCCCCCATTTGGGTGATCAATGCGATGCCAACGGTTAGAGCTGCACCAAATAAATGCAAATCAAAACCGGTTGCCACGCTTTTTTCACCGATATAGTGCGAAATACCATTAAATGCACCAGGATCACGCATCAACACATATACAAAGGGCACAACCAACATCACCAGCCACAGTGGTTGCGTCCAGACCTGCAACCGGCTGATGGTGGACACGCCGTGTGTCACCAACGGGATGACCACCAGCGCACAAATCAGGTAGCCCCAAGTGGGCGGAATGCCCAGCGCCAGTTCCAGCGCGTAGGCCATGACCGCAGCCTCCAGTGCGAAGAAGATGAAGGTGAACGACGCATAGATCAGCGATGTGAGGGTTGAGCCGATGTAGCCAAAACCCGCACCTCGGGTGAGCAGGTCCATGTCCACACCGTAACGCGCGGCATACACACTAATGGGCAGCCCTGCCAGAAAAATAATCAGGCCAGTGGTCAGAATCGCCCAAAAAGCGTTCACAAAGCCATACTGCACAAGCAGTGTGGCACCCACTGCTTCCAGAATCAGGAACGAAGCAGCCCCAAAAGCCGTGTTGGCCACCCGCCACTCGGACCATTTGCGAAAGCTCTGCGGCGTATAGCGCAGGGCGTAATCCTCCATGGTTTCACTGGCCACCCAGCCGTTGTAGTCGCGACGGATTTTCACTACACGCTGTGGCGCGTCGGTCAACGGCGGTGATTCAGTCAGGTTTTGCACAGTCGGAACGTGCAGCTTTCATGCCATGCGACCGGCGTCCATCCGGCATTTGGCGTACCCGCGCACAGAAACAGGGCACGCGCCTTGCTTAATAATGATCAATCCTCCCAAACACCGCTGGCCGCCACACGCCTGAAATCCATGGAACTCACACCCCGCGAAAAAGACAAGTTACTGTTGTTCACCGCTGCACTGCTGGCAGAGCGCCGCAAGGCACGTGGCCTCAAGCTCAACTATCCGGAAAGCATGGCCCTGATTAGCGCAGCGGTCATGGAAGGCGCGCGCGACGGGAAGACGGTCGCCCAGCTCATGAGCGAAGGCCGCAACGTGCTGACCCGTGACGACGTGATGGACGGCATCGCCGAGATGATTCCAGACATCCAGGTGGAAGCCACCTTCCCCGACGGCACCAAGCTGGTGACCGTGCACCAACCCATCGTATGAACACCCCCGGCTTGCCCGGTTCTTGTTAACAGACCCTGCTCATGGAGACCAAAATGAACCAAAAAATCAAATCCGCTCTTTTTTTTATATCGACTTGTGCAATATCCACGGTGGCCACAGCCCATATTGGGCTCGATAACCATGAACACACTGGCTTTCTGATCGGGTTTCTGCACCCTATCGGGGGCCTGGATCACCTGGCAGCCATGGTAGCCGTCGGTTTGTGGAGCGCACTGACAGCACGCCGGGCTGGCCCCGAGTTGCTGTGGGGCCCATTGTGTTTTGCCAGCATGTTGCTGGCGGGGGCTTTGATCGGCCTGCAGGGCATCACCATTACGGCCGTAGAACCCATGATTGCAGCGTCATTGCTGGTCACAGGTCTTTTGGTAATCGGCCGTCTACGCGTATCGGGCATCGCTGCGGCGCTCATCGTCGGCTTATTTGCAGTGTTTCACGGTTTGGCCCACGGTTACGAACTGGCCAGCAGTCCCAGTGCCTTCCAGACGCTGACCGGCATGC
Source organism: Pseudomonadota bacterium (assembly GCA_029561195.1). Lineage (GTDB taxonomy): Bacteria > Pseudomonadota > Gammaproteobacteria > Burkholderiales > Burkholderiaceae_C > Egaibacter. The sequence goes on along the minus strand of JAKQJK010000033.1, from coordinate 5,271 downwards.
TGACCGCCACCTTGATGCTGCACGCCACAGGTCTGGCATTGGGCTGGGCCCTGCGTTCTACCAGCGTATGGGTGCCCCGCATTGCTGGTGCTGCAGTGGCCCTGTCCGGCGGCGTGATGCTGTTGCAACTGGCTTGAGCTGCACACAGGAGTATCGCACCATGACCCCCGGCGAAATCATCACCGACGAAGGCGAGCACGCCCTTAACACGGGCCGACGTACCGTGACCCTGGTTGTACAAAACACTGCTGACCGGCCCATTCAGGTCGGCTCACACTATCACTTTGCCGAGACCAATGGCGCGCTGGGCTTTGACCGGGCTGCCGCGCAAGGTATGCGATTGAACATTGCGTCAGGTTCTGCAGTCAGGTTTGAGCCAGGGCAGCAACGTACCGTGGAACTGGTGGATTACGCAGGAGGCCGGGTTGTGTATGGCTTTCGCGGCTTAACGCAAGGAAAACTCTGATGGCTACCATTGGACGGCGTGCCTACGCTGAAATTTTTGGCCCAACCGTGGGTGACCGCGTGCGTCTGGCCGATACCAGCCTGCTTATTGAGGTTGAAAAAGATTACACCCTGGCAGCAGGCAGCTACGGCGAAGAGGTAAAGTTCGGCGGTGGGAAAACCATTCGCGATGGTATGGCGCAGTCACAGAAAATGCGCTCTGAAGGCGCCGTGGACTGCGTGATGACCAATGCGTTGATCATCGACCACACTGGCATCATCAAGGCCGACATCGGCCTCAAAGGCGGGCGCATCGTCGCCATCGGCAAGGCCGGCAATCCTGATACACAGCCCGGCGTGGACATCATCATCGGCCCCGGCACCGAGATCATCAGTTGCGAAGGCAACATCGTCACTGCAGGCGGTATCGATTCACACATTCACTTCATCTGCCCTCAGCAGATTGAAGAGGCACTGGCCGCTGGAATCACCACCATGCTGGGCGGTGGCACCGGCCCGGCCACTGGCACCTTTGCCACTACCTGCACGCCGGGGCCCTGGAACATCGAGCGCATGCTGCAGGCTGCAGACGCCTTCCCCATGAACCTGGGCTTTCTGGGCAAAGGCAATGCGAGTCTGCCCGCAGCACTGCACGAGCAGGTGAACGCAGGTGTGATCGGGCTCAAATTGCACGAAGACTGGGGCACCACGCCTGCAGCCATCAGCAATTGCCTAGACGTGGCTGAGGACACCGACACGCAGGTAGCAATTCATTCCGACACGCTGAACGAGAGCGGGTTTGTGGAAGACACCATAGCCGCCACCAAGGGGCGCGGCCTGTGTGCATTCCATACCGAAGGTGCGGGAGGTGGCCATGCGCCCGATATTTTGCGTGTGGTAGGCGAGGCCAACTTTTTGCCCAGTTCCACAAACCCCACCATGCCCTACACCGTGAACACACTGGATGAACACGTGGACATGCTGATGGTGTGCCACCATCTGGACGCGGGCATAGCCGAAGACTTGGCCTTTGCCGAAAGTCGCATCCGCAAGGAGACCATAGCGGCCGAAGACATCCTGCAGGACATGGGCGCCATCAGCATGATGAGCAGCGACAGCCAGGCCATGGGCCGCGTCGGTGAAGTCATCATCCGCACATGGCAAACAGCGCACAAGATGAAAGCTCAACGCGGCTCGCTACCTGAAGACAACGCTCGCAATGACAATTTCCGCGCCAAGCGTTATATCGCCAAGTACACCATCAACCCGGCCATCGCCCACGGCATCAGCCACGAGGTGGGCAGTGTTGAGGTCGGCAAGTGGGCTGACCTCGTCGTCTGGAAGCCCGCGTTTTTTGGCATTAAGCCTGCGTTGATTCTCAAAGGTGGCTTCATCGCCATGGCCGCGATGGGGGACCCCAATGCGTCCATCCCCACGCCACAACCTGTTCACTATCGACCCATGTTCGGTTCGTATGGCGGTGCGCTGGCGCGTGGGTCACTGACCTTTGTGTCGCAGGCGGGGCTGAAAGCCGGTGTCAAGGAAAGGTTTGGCTTGGCCAAGAACGTGGCCGCGGTGAAAAACATCCGAGGCATCCGCAAGCAGCACATGGTGCATAACAGCTACCTGCCCAAAATGGAGATTGACGCTCAGACTTACACCGTGCGCGCCGACGGCCAGTTGCTCACCTGCGAACCCGCGGTAAGCTTGCCCATGACGCAACGCTATTTCCTGTTCTGATGCTCAAGATTTCTAAACTAATGCCCCAGGGCGCCGGGTTGGCCCCGGTACTGATTAAACGCGCCGCTACGGTCGAGCTTGACTGGGATATCCGCCAAAAAAGCCGCTTCGACGCCACCGATTCTGCCGGTCGCCAACTGGGCGTATTTCTGCCGCGCGGCACGGTGGCGCGTGGTGGCGATGTGCTGGTCGCTGAGGACGGCGCGCTGATTAGGGTGGTGGCTGCGCCGCAGTCCGTGCTACGCATCACGCATTGCTCCGAACACGGCACGCCGTATGACCTGATTCGCGCCGCCTACCATCTGGGTAATCGTCACGTACCCATCGAGCTGAAGCCCGACCACCTGAAGATCGAGCCTGACCATGTGCTGGCCGACATGTTGCGAGCGATGCACCTCATCGTCAACACGGTGAATGAGGCATTCGAGCCCGAAAATGGCGCTTACGCCACTGGCGGTCATACACACGCAGGGCACGGGCATGACCACGATGATCATGATCACGACCATTCCCACGAGCATGCAGCCACGCCAGCTGCTACAGGTCATGTGCACGGCCCGGGGTGCGGACACAACCACTGACCGCATCGCGCCATGCTTGACGCCAGCCTGATGCAGCTAATGTGGCTGGCTTCGCCAGCCCTGCCGATCGGTGGGTTTTCATACTCAGAAGGCCTTGAGGCTGCTGTGGACAGTTCGCGATCTGCTACGGAATCAGGAGCAAAAGACTGGCTGCTGGATCAGTTGCACATCAGTCTGGCACGATCTGATTTGGCCGTAGTCGCCCAAGCCATTCCCGCGTGGCAGCAAACCGACGCGCAGCGCATCGCCGAATTGAACGCGTGGGTTCTGCAGACTCGCGAGAGCAGCGAGTTGCGTCAGCAAAGCGAGCAGATGGGTCGCTCCCTGCTGGAATGGTTACGCAACCACACAACAGCAGGCGTGGAGCATATTGACCTGCTGGCTGGTCTGCAGCCCACCTATCCGATGGCTTTTGCATTGGCTGCTGCCTGCACCGGCGCACAGGTGCGCGAGTGCCTGCTGACCTACGCCTTCGGCTGGGCCGAAAACATGACGCAGGCGGCTATCAAATCGGTGCCACTGGGTCAAAGCGCGGGGCAGCGTATCCTGTCTGCGTTGACGGCTGAAATCCCGGCTGCTATTGATCACGCTCTAGCACTGGACGACGACAGTCGACAGGCTTTTTCCCCCATGCTGGCCATCTTGAGCAGCCAGCATGAGATTCAGTATTCAAGGCTCTTTAGATCGTAAACGACCTCTAATCCTCTCCTTTATTGCGCAAGTAGCTCCTCAATCAATAGCAATCACCATGTCCACACTGCATCACATTCCTAACCGCACCAAGAACCTGCCCCCCCTGCGCGTGGGGATCGGCGGCCCTGTGGGTTCTGGCAAGACCACGCTGCTGGAAATGCTGTGCAAAGCCATGCGCGAGAAATATGACCTGGTGGCCATCACCAACGACATCTACACAAAAGAAGACCAACGCATCCTGACCGTCAGCGGCGCCCTGCCTGCCGATCGCATTATGGGCGTCGAAACCGGTGGTTGCCCGCACACTGCCATCCGTGAGGATGCCTCCATCAACCTAGAAGCCATCGACCGCATGCTGGTGGAGTTTCCCAATGTCGACGTGGTGTTTATCGAGAGCGGTGGCGACAACCTGGCCGCCACCTTCAGCCCTGAACTCAGCGACCTGACCATTTACGTCATCGACGTCGCCGCCGGCGAAAAAATCCCCCGCAAGGGTGGCCCAGGCATCACCAAGAGCGACATGTTCGTCATTAACAAGACCGATCTGGCGCCATATGTTGGCGCTGATCTGAATGTCATGCGCGAAGACACCATCCGCATGCGTACCCCAACCAACAAACCCCTCAAACCCTTCGTCATGACCAACCTGAAGACTCTGGATGGCCTGAAAGATGTGATTTCTTTCATCGAAACCAAAGGCATGCTGCAAGCCAGCTAAAATACGCGCTCTGGAAGCTTGGCCGAGCGGTTTAAGGCACCGGTCTTGAAAACCGGCGAGGATGTGAGTCCTCCGTGAGTTCGAATCTCACAGCTTCCGCCAAAACCCCATTTCATGGGGTTTTTTTACGTCTCCCGTACCCCCAATTTCTGAAATTATCATTGTATAGTTCGAATCACACCATCTCAACCAATGTCGCTCAAGCGCTTTGGCTATTGGGGGTACGTTGGGGGTATGAATTGATCATCGCAACTTGCTCAAAGAGGGGACTGCATGGCTAGGATTGCGAAAGAGATGGGTGCCTTGGAGGTAAAGCGATTGGCAAGGCCGGGCCTTCATGCGGTGGGTACCGTGCCGGGCCTGCGCCTGAGCGTCAAACCAACCGGCGCCAAGTCCTGGGTACTACGCACCACTGTGGCTGGCAAACGCAGTGATATTGGGCTCGGCGGTTACCCTGCCGTAACGCTGGCAGAAGCTTGGGCCCGCGCGCGAGAGGCATCGACCTCGATTTACGAAGGGCACAACCCGACCGCTGAGCGCAAAAGCAAGAAAGCCTTGGTGCAATGGACTTTCAAAACCTGTGCCCTCGCTTACATTGAAGCTTTCAAGCCAAGCTGGAAAAATGCCAAGCATGGGCAGCAGTGGGAAAACACACTGGAAACGTACGTCTACCCACACTTTGGTAATAAACATGTCAAGGACGTCAATACAGATGATGTGACTACGGCGATCCGGCCACTCTGGGCGACCAAGAACGAAACAATGGTCAGGGTACGCAACCGAATAGAACTGGTGCTATCTTGGGCCGCCGCCCAAGGCTTTCGGCCGAAGGGATTCAACCCCGCGCAATGGCGCGGTCACCTTGATCAAGTTCTTCCCAAGCCGTCCAGGGTCAACAAGCGCACGTCCTTTAAAGCGATGCCCGTTGATGACATGCATAACTTCATGCGCCAATTGGCTCGGGTACAAGGCACAAGCGCGAGGTGCCTGGAGTTCACCATTTTGACTGCCTGCCGTTCCGGTGAATCTCGCGGTTCGCTTTGGTCTGAGATCGATTTGGACGCAGCTACCTGGAGAATTCCTGCCGAGCGCATG
>JAKQJK010000026.1 GCA_029561195.1 Pseudomonadota bacterium | reverse complement strand
CAGCTGCTGGGCGAAAAGGAACCCTCCCTGCAGTTCACCACGCCCGAAGAACTGGGCGAACTGGCCGTGTTCTTCTGCTCACCCGCCGGCAACAACGTGCGCGGCGTGGCGTGGAACATGGATGGCGGCTGGGTGGCGCAGTAAAAGAGGCCATTTTTAGGGGTCAAATTGGCCTCCAGCCCTCGCCGGATATGAGCGGGTAGCTACTAATTATGTAGCAGATATCCCTATTTAGCTCTCGGTGGATCACGCACATCCTTGTGCTCCTGGAACTCCACGTTGTAGAGCTCGCCGCCAGCGCCACCCGCGCGCTCGACCTTGCGGATGTACACGCTCTGCACTATGTCGCGGGTGTTGGCGTCGATGTAGATCTGGCCACGCGGGCTCTCGAAAATCTGGCCCTTCATCGCGGCCAGCAGGGCATCACCGCCGCCTTTGCCACCGGTCTTCTTGAGTGCGTCGTAGATCACGCGCATGCCATCGTAGGCAAACACGGCCACCGCATTGGGCCGCAGGTTGTTGTTGGCCTTTTTGAATTCGTCCACAAACTTCTTGTTCAGAGCCGATGGGTGCGCCGTGGAATACGGGTACGAGGTGACAACGCCCAGTGCCACGTCACCCATGCTGTTCAGGATGTCGTCATCCACCACGTCACCCGTACCGATCAGGCGGATGCCGGCCTTGTCCAGGCCGCGCTCGTTGAACTGTTTCATCACCTGCGTGCCAATGCCCGAGGGCACGAAGACAAACAGCGCGTCGGGCGCCAGGTCACGCACCTTCTGCAGGAACGGGGCAAAGTCGGGGCTGCGCACGGGCACGCGCAGCGTGTCGAGGATTTGCCCGCCGTTGAAGAGAAAGCGGTCCTTGAATGTGCGTTCGGCGTCCAGCCCGGGGCCGTAGTCCGACACCAGGGTCACCACCTTTTTGATGCCATTTTTGGGTGCCCAGTCGGCAATGCCCAGCGTGATCTGCGGCAGCGTCATCGACACGCGCACCATGTAGGGCGAGGCATCAATCACGGCCGATGTGGCTGCCAGCATGTTCACCATCGGGGTTTTGGATTGCGTGGCAATCGGGCCGGTGGCCAGCGCCAGCGGGGTTAGGCCAAAACCGGCCAGCACATCCACCTTGTCGTTCACCACCAGTTCCTGCGCGAGGCGCTTGGTCATGTCGGGCACACCGGTGTCGTCTTTCAGGATCAGCTCCACCTTGCGCCCTGCCACGGCCCCACTGTTTTGCTTCATGAACAGTCGGGCAGCGGCCTCCATCTGTTTGCCGGTGGAGGCAAACGGCCCCGTCATCGGTGCCAGAAGGCCGATTTTGAAAGGGGTTCCCTGGGCTCCAGCCTTATGCAGGCCCAGCGCCAGAGGTGCTGCAGCCAGGGCTTTGATGACGCTACGTTTGTCCATGTTTGTCTCCTTGTTGTGGTGTAGAAAGCGTGAAATGAAAACGTTACAGCTTTAACTCGTGTGGGCGATAGCTTATACGAGCCTCGTCAGAAAAAGGGCACGGACCAACCGTTGCCCGCACGGTGGTCTGAACATGGCGCTCTACGACAGGCTTGGAAGACCCACCGTCGGGCTCACCCCATACGACGGTTACTTCTGTTCCGGTGGAGCTGAAGTCGGCATCCACCATCGAGAGGGAAATCCACACACGTCCATTGGCGGTGTAAACGGGGTAGGTGGATATGCCCACCTGCTTCCCATCCACCACGATCTTGTCGTAGGGCAGGGTCGCGTAATGCGATGCCGGCATGTCCATGTATTTGGCGCGATTCTCCGCCAGGAACATGGTGGAGAAAATCCGGATCACGTCGTTGCTGTTCCAGGTCAGAGTGACTTTTTTGCGATGCGGCTCGCCAGCCATTTTTTCCAGGGCCACGCGACCGATGAAATCGTGATCGAACTTTGTGAAGCCGCCGTAACCCAGGTCGTAAGGCGTGAGGTAGTAGTCTTCAATGTTGTCGCTGACCATGCTTCCGCCCAGCGAGGCAGTTGCCTCAAAGCTGTTGGCTGTCAGCCATTCGCGATAGGCGCGCAGCTTTTCGCCCGTGTAGATGGCAGGCATGGGCGATGGCACCCAGCCAGATTCAATGGCTACGGTCGAGTAGGCGCGCGCCCCACCGGCCCGCAGGCCAAACTCTTTGCCAGCTTCCATTAGCGTAGCCCGGATTTCGTCACCCTCCTCTTTCGGCCCCCACAACTCCAGACCCGGCGCCCCCGACATGCCGTGTTTGAGGCAGCGCACCTTGCGCCCGGCGATGTTGATATCGCCCATGGCAAAAAATTTGATGTCTGGAATGGGGCCGCCGTGGACCTTCTCCAGAATCTTCCAAGCATTGGGGCCTTGCACCTCGAAGCGATAGAGCTTGCGCTGCATGGGGTTGGCCAGGCTTCGCTCATCACGCTCCACCTTCACGTTGTAGCCGCCCGTGACAGCATTGAAGTGCACCCAGTTCGAGATGGGCGGCCGCCCCACCAATACCACCTTGTCATCCTCCAGCGCAAACAGCACGCCGTCACCAATCACGTAGCCATCGTGGTTGCAGGCCACGAACTGTTTGGCCTTGTCACGCTTGAAACCCTGAAAGCTGTTGACACCCAAATCACTCAGCAGGCGAACCGTGTCCGGCCCCTGCACATACAGGTCCGTCATGTGATAAGACTGGTCAAACAGAATGGCCGTTTTTCGCCACGCCTCCTGCTCATCGCGCCAGTTCGAGAACTCCGGCGCAATGGGAAACACATAGGCGCCAGCCTGACAGTTGCGCAGCATGGTGACGGGATTGCCGGCTTCTTTGATTTTTTGTTCCAGGGATTGCGTAGTCATTGGTTTTGATTCGTCTGTGGGTTGAAAAGTGCGTTTCCCCGCCAGTTTATTGATTCATGCTGGAGAATAGTGAATGTATTTATAGTTTTCACTTATCTCAATTTGGAACAGATCAATGGACACCTTGACCAATCTGAAAACCTTTCTCGCAGTCGCCAGCGATGGTGGGTTTTCCGAGGCAGCCCGGCATTTGCACGTGGTGCCGTCGGTGGTGGCCAAGCGCATTGCGCAGCTTGAAAAAACCATGGGCGCCCGCCTGTTCGAGCGCTCCACCCGCAGCGTGACCCTGACCGAGGCCGGTGAGCAGCTGCAGGGCCGTGCCACGGGTGTGATGGCGGATTTTGACGACCTGGTGCACAGCGTGCAGCGTGACGACAGCAAACTTGAAGGCCATATCCGCGTGATGGCACCCACCACCTTGACCATGATGCACCTGGGACCCGTGTTCAATGCCTTTCTGGCACAACATGAGCGCATCACGCTGGAGCTGGCGCTGGTAGATCTGTCCAGCAATCCGGAAGAAAAGGGGTTTGACATCGCCATCAGCGGGCGCAGCGCCAGCTACGAAGGGGTGGTGGACGTGCCATTGTGTTCGGCGAGCCCGCAGCTGGTGGCCACCCCCGCCTACATCGACCGGCATGGTGCGCCCAGCCACCCTCGGGAGCTGATCGAACACGCTTGCCTGGTGTTTGCACCAAGTGGGCATGTCTGGCAGTTTCAAAGCAGCCGGGGCGCGTTCAGCGTGGAAGTCGCACCCCGGCTCACGGTGGATGACAACCTCACCCTGTTGGACGCGGTCAAAAAAGGCATGGGTATTGCCCCCCTGCCCGCCTACTTGGCGCGGCAAGCTCTGGCCCGCGGGGAGCTGCTGGCGCTGCTGCCAGGTTTTCCCCTGCAGGAAAACTGGTTCCGGGCCTTCATCCCGAAACGCAAATACAGGCTGGCCCGGATTCAGGCGCTGGTCAACTGGCTGGTGGCAGACATGGAAGCTTTTGCAGGCACCGCACCCTAAGAGCCGGGCGAAATGGCCGTTTTAGAGGTTAACTTAGCCTCCAGCCTTTGTCAGATATGCGTGAGAAGCTACCATATTTATGGCGAATAGTTATGTGGAGGGCAATTCAGCTCGACTGCTTGAACGCCATCACCGCCTGATTGCGCAAGGTCCGCAACAGCGCCAGCTGTTTTTCGTCCAGCGCCAAAGCCCCCATCGCCGCCTTGTCAGCATAGATCAAGCCAAACGGCGCCCCCTTCATCTGCAGCGGCAACAGCAAAAACGTCGGTGCGTTGACAGACTGGCGATACCACGCTGGCAGCCGGTTAGCGATGCGGGCCTCGGTGGCGTCGTTGATCATCGTGTCCGCGCCCTTCGCCGACACCGCGGCAAACAGGTCGGGGTTGGCTGCCTTGAGCGACACCTTGAACTGTGCCACGACGCGCTCCACGTCCGCCCCCAGGCCAAACCGCCCGGTCAGCGACTCGGTCTTGGGGTCGCGCAGGCAAAACACCACGCGCTGAAAATCCATTGCGCGAAACATCGTCTCGATGATCATGCGAAGCACATCGGTCAGCTTGAAGTCTTCCACCATCAGGTTAGTGATGTCGGCAATGCCGGCGGCGAGCATGTCGGTCACGCGCCGGTGCTCGTCTGCCGCCGCTATGCTTTGCGTAGCGGGCACGGCCTGGGTGGCCTGTAGTTCCATGGACTGCAGCGCGTCGTGGGTATCGTTCGGCCCTTTGGTGGAATAAGCGCCTGTGGTGGCCACTGCGGCCTCGGGCGTCATCAGCAGGTTGGCCCCCGGTGAGCCGTACTGCACCTTGATGTCCATGGCGGTGGCCAGCTCAATCAGCTTCTGACGCGCTTTCAGCGTGGCAGATTTCACTTCGCCGGGACTAACGCCCAGCGTGCGGCTGTAGCGTTGGGCCAGTTCCGCCAGACGCACCTCCACGTCTTTGGGGTCACTTGTGAGCAGCGTGTCGGCTATGTCGTTGGCGGCCAGTGCTGTCCAGCGCATGCGCTCGGCAGAGTCTGCGGGCGAGCGCACGGGCGGCTCGCCTGTGGGCTTTTTCATGCAAAGGCGCATGCCTTGCGGCAGACCCCAGGCCTTGGCCACACCCATGCCCAGCGCCTCGTAGCCCAGCCCCAGCACATTGAGCGAGGCCGTGGCCTCGTTCACCGGGTTTTTTCGGGCCGAGACCAGCGAGCGGATTTCACGTGTTTCCTCGGGGAAATAAAACTCGGCCAGCATGCGGCCCAGGTTTTGAAACATGGCGCCGATGAAGGCTTCTTCGCTGTCTTTGCTGGTGGGATACAGCTCGCCCGCCAGCGAACCCGCCATCAGCGAGCGTAGAAATTCGTCTTTCAGCAGCTGGGCGTGGGCCTTGTCCTGCATGTGCTCCAGCATCACCAGGCTGAGCGCCATGTTGCGGATGCCGTTGAACCCCACCAGTGTGACCGCGCGCGACACGGTGCTGATGTTGCCGCCGCGTGCATAGTGGGCGGTATTGACCACGCGCAGCAGCTTGTTGGTGAGCGCCACATCTTTAAGGATGGCGTTGGTAACGCTGCCCACGCTTTCGCTCTCGGAGCTGGCAATGCCCTGTATGCGCAGCACCGAATCTGACAAGGCCGGAAAGTCGCTCTTGTGGCGCATTCGGCGCAGCAAAAATTCCAGGGTGCCGCTTGCGGCCGCGCCAGAGCTGCCGGCTGCTAAATCCGCCGCGGGCGCAGCGGGTGGTGTACGCCATTTGCTCAGTTCATCATGAAAAATGCGTGCGTCCGGGTGGCGCAGCGCCGGGTCTTTGGCCAGCGCGCGCACCAGCACGGCCCGCAGCGCGTCGTCCAGCCGGGCTGTCAGCTCATTGGGCAGGTCCAGCTGCTCGTGGGTCACCTGGTAAATGGCGCGGTGTGAACTGGTGGTGCCCACCAGCGGCTTGCCGGACAGCATTTCCGCCAGCACCAGCCCGGCGGAAAAAATGTCCGTACCGACGGAGATATCACTCCCACCACAGGCCTCGGGCGACATGTAGCCGGGTGTGCCGACAGTGCTGTAGGGGTTGGTGCCGGTTTGGGACGCGCCAATCTGGGAAGCGATGCCAAAGTCCATCACCCGCGCGCGGCCCGATTTGTCCACCATGATGTTGGAAGGCTTCAGATCGCGGTGGACCACACCTGCCGCGTGTGCCACGGTCAGGGCGTCCAGCACGTCCAGCATCACATCAACCGCTTCTGATGGCGGCAGGGCACCGCGTTGCTCCAGCAGGGCCGCCAGCGTCTGGCCCGGTACGTATTCGAAAACCAGGTATGGCTGCTGGTCCTGCACATCCGCTTCAAAGACGGGCACGATGTTGGGGTGGGCCAGACGGCTGACGCTGCGGGCCTCGGACAGCCACTGCGCCAGCGCATCGGTATCGGCACCGTGGCGGGTGCGCATGAGCTTGATGGCCACTTCCCGCTCCAGCCGAGGGTCAAACGCCAGCCACACGACAGATTGCGCGCCCTGCCCCAGGATGCGCCGCGTCTCGAAACGGCCAATCGTGGTGGGGGCGGCCAGCTTGGGGGATAGAACGGACATCAGAGCAGTATCCGCCGGTCACCCCGGCTGGATGCCCCAAAACAACCGTGTTTACGACCCCGTTATTACCGCTTACTTGAGCTGCACCGAGCCCGACACGGTGACCAGCACCGTGGTGCGGCCCGCCTCCACCGGAACCGGAGCGTCAGATGACATGGCCTTGGCCTGCATGGCCATAACGCGCGGGTTGGGGTTAAAGCCTTGGTCGTTGGAGTTGACCGACACTTCGCGCAGCGTGTATCCGGTGAAACCGAAGTCTTTTGCCACATCGGCGGCCTTGGCCTTGAAGCGGGAGATGGCCTGCGTTTGCGCCTCTCCCTCCACCTTGGTCCGCTGCTCGCGGCTCAGCCCGAAGCCGACGTTGCCCATGGTGAGGGTCTGGATTTTGCCGGCGGTGGAGCTGATGCGCGCAATGTCCCGGCCTTCCAGAATCAGCTCGGTCGTGCCTTGCCAGCCAATAGGTTTGCCGTTTTGGCCGTAGCGCGGGTACAGGCTGAAATTGCCAGTTCGCACGTCCAGCTGGCCAGGCACTGCTGCTGCCTTGGCAATCGTCAGCGCGGCATCGAGCGCGGTTTTCAGCTGGGTCTGCACCGCGTTGGCATCTGCACCATCACGCACGGTGTTCATGGAGATAGACAACATGTCCTGCTGCACCTCCACTGAGCCACTGGCAGACAGTTGAACGACGTTTTGAGGTGAATTCATGGGTATTTGTTGGGCAAAAAGACCACAAGACCCAGTCAACAGTGCGAGAGTAGCTATGTATTTGGTAGCAATCATGGATAAGGTGGATCGATGTTGGGTTATATCGGTGTTGAGGTGATGTTGTCAGGTTTTCAGGAATTTGAGCGGCTCAAACCGGCCACGCACCACGTCTTCTGGGTTCACACCCCACCAGTCGCGGGCCACGGTAGCGTACATCTGACGGAAATCGGTCGTGTAGGCCATGTTTTGCGAGCTGTCCAGGCGGCTAAGGTCAGGCGCCTGCCCGTACAGGCCACCACGCACCGCACCGCCAGCCACGAAGTGCGGTGCCACTGTGCCGTGGTCAGTGCCATTCGAGTTGTTCTGCCGGGGGCGGCGGCCAAATTCGCTGAACGTCATCACCATCGTGCGGTCCCAGGCGCCCAGCTCGGTGAACGAACTGCGCAGCGCGGCCAGCCCTTCGCCCAGTTGCTTGAGCAGATTGGCATGGGTACCGGACTGGTTCTGGTGTGTGTCGAAACTGCCCAGCGTGAGCACAATCACCGGCACACCGCCCTTGCCTTTTTGCGAAGCCACCACCTGGGCGGCGGCACGCACGCCGTTGCCAAAAGCACCCTGCGGGAACTCGGTGACGAAGTTGAACTTCTCGCTGCGCAGACCTTGGGCCGCATCGCTGACGTCGTTTTCTGTCTTAAGCAGATGCTGCAGCGCGGCATTGCCCTGCGCATGGCTGGGCATGGCGAAACGCGCCTGGTTGATGAAGGCTTCGGGGTTGTTGAGCGTGACAGCGCGAGCACCTGCCAGTGCACCCAGGTCGTTGCCGCCAATCAGCACACCGTCAGCAGTGAATTTGGCCCGGCCTCCGTAACCTGCCTTCATGCCACGCGCTACCCAGCCGTCGTCCAGGTACTCCGCTGATTTAGATGAGGTTTCCCATATCTCGATGGAGCGAAAGTGAGACAGATTGGGCTGCGGGTACCCCACGCCCTGCACGATGGCCAGCTCGCCTTTTTCCCACAGCGGCAGGGCGGTCTTGAGCGCGGGGTGCAACCCCACGCGGTTGTCCAGTTTGAGGACGTCTTCCCGGCGAATGGCGATGGCGTTGCGCAGCTGGTAATAGGTGTCGTCGGCATAGGGCACCACGGTATTGAGACCGTCGTTACCGCCTTTGAGCTCGACCAGCACGAGGATGCGGTCACTGGCACTGGCGGCGCGCTGGCCCACACCCTGCCCCCAACCGGGTGCGTGGCTGGTCAACAAGGCGGCACCCGTGGCGGAGCTGAACGCGCTCAGGAAATGTCTGCGATTCATGTCAGGCTCCTATTTGAGTTGGTAGGCGGGGTCCAGTGTGAGGGTGCGGATATACGCCACGCCCACAGTACCACTTGCTATGGTTTGTGTAGCTGGCGACGCAAGCATCACGAGGGCTAACCGTGCTTTTGACTCGTCAGAAGGCTCGCGGTCGGCATGCCCGCCATAAAGCGCCAGCCAAGGGTCCGGGTCAAAGCGGATGGATGAGACAGCATTTGCCACCCGCATGACGCCCTCACGGCCCATCACGCCCAGCGCCCGTTTGTTACTGCCCTTGCCTTCACCACCGGCGAACTCGGCCATCATTTTGGCGCGTGGAGTCATCTTGCCCATTGGGGTTGCGGGGTCGTCGGTCGCGTCAGGCGCCATGGCCATCGACAACCTGGCCTCCCGCTGTGGCTCTACGGCGCGAAACAATTGCTCACCAAAACGTTTGCGCTCCAGCAGCGTGGTGGCGTTAATCCATTCGGTGTAGCCAGGCCAGCCCTTCACATTGGGGGGGAACAACAGGTTTTGACCCAACTGGGCCGATTTCAGCGCAAACGGCGCGACATCGGAGTAGCTGAAACCAAACTGCCGCACGGTGCCCACCACCAGGTCCACTGGCGACTTGATGAGGCTGCCCCGGTTGTCGGGCGACCAGAACGCATCGGTCAGCAGCAGCTCTTTCACTGCCACGGCAATATCGAAGTTCTGGTTACGAAAGCGTTTGGCGATGCGCTCCACCTCGGCGGGGTCCGGCGTGGGCGAGACGAATTCCTTCCATAGCTTGGTCACGATGAAGCGCGGTGCAGCGGGTTGGTCCAGCATCAGATCCAGCGCGTCGTCGCCGTCCAAGAAGCCTTTGTGGCCTAGAAGCGTTTTAGCACCAATGTCGTGAAACTTGGGCCGCTGCGTGAACCGGTAGGTCTCGCGGTCAACACTCCAGCCGGTAAAAGCGCGGGCTGCTTCCTTGATGTCGGCCTCGGTGTAGCCGCCACCCTGGCTGGCCTCGCCCAGCGTGAACAGTTCCATCACCTCACGAGCAAAATTCTCGTTGGGTGACTCGCGGCGCGAGTTGGCGCCATCCAGGTAGACCAGCATGGCCGGGTCTTTGGCAACCGCATGCAGCAGGGTCCGGAAATCACCCAAAGCGTTGCTACGAAGCAACTGATGCTGCGCCCACATGGCCTGCGAACGGATCACTTTTTGCTGCGAGGTGGCGAAATGGTTGTGCCAGAACAGCGTCATGCGCTCCTGCAGCGGCGCGGGCGTTTCGATCATCTCGCGCATCCACCAGGTCTTGATGTCAAAGCCCTCGCGTAATTGCTGCTGGCGAAACGCCTGCTGGTCGTCCTTGGTCTTGAGATAGCGGCCAGCCAAAGGTGGCGGTTCCGATACAAACGCGGGAACAGGGTGTGTGGTTTTAGCCACTTTCGCACGTGCGATGAGATCGGTCACGACCTTCTGTGCGCTCTGGCCAGTAATGCGGTCTACCTCGGCCTGGGTGGGCGCGAATCCGCTGCGAACCAGCAGATGCCTGGACTGATCTTCAGTCAGGTTGGACGGTGCCGCAAAAAGTGCGGTGCTGGAGAGGAGAACGGCTGCAAGCAGCCCGCGCGTTTGATTAAGTTTCAAGGAGGAGTCCCGGTAGTTGTGCCACGACGCTGCTTTCGCAACTCCAGACGCAACTCGGCCAACTCCTCTGGTGTCATTCTTCTCTCCGGGGCAGCAGTACCGTCTTCCTTGATACCCGAAGTGCGCTGGGATTTCAGTGCCGCGCGCAAAGCCGCGCGACGTTGTTCTCCGGGTGGAAGCGCCTCGGCTTTTTCAAGTTCAGATTTTTCGGCTGGACCGGGTGAAGAGATTTCTGCCTGAGCCAACCGGATCGTCTGCTTCTGGGCAGACTGCGCCATGGCGTTGCTGCAGAGCAGCAAGGCAATGAGAACAGGTTGGAGTTGCTTCATGGTGTGTCCATAACGGCGGTGGCTTCGGCTTGGTTCACATTCTCTTGGTAAAGAACAATACCAACGCTACGATATTTGTAACAGTGTGTTAACCCTCTGTCGAAACGGTTTCAATTGCCCGCTGCGGACTGCAGAATCTCGTCTGTTACAAATTCAGTCGCACAAAACATGAGCACTCCAAACAGCAGAACCGACCGCATCATGGTCGTCGATGACGACGCCCGCATTCGCGAGTTGCTTCAACGCTACCTGACCCAGGAAGGCTTTGAGGTGCTGCAGGCCGAAGATGGCAAGTCACTCACGCGTATCCTGCTGCGCGAAACGGTGGATCTGATCGTGCTGGACCTGATGATGCCTGGCGAAGACGGGCTGTCCATTTGCCGGCGCTTGCGCGGTGCCAACGACAAGACACCCATCATCATGCTCACCGCCAAGGGTGAAGACGTTGACCGCATCGTGGGGCTGGAAGTGGGCGCGGATGACTATCTGGCCAAACCCTTCAACCCGCGTGAACTGCTCGCCCGGGTGCATGCCGTGCTGCGCCGCCGCCCTGCTGCTGAAGCGCCCGGTGCACCTTCAACAGACAACGAACGCGTCACGTTCGGGCCCTTCGTTTTTGACCTGGGGGCCCGCACGCTGCGCAAAGGCGACGACGAACTGCCGCTAACTTCTGGCGAGTTTGCAATGCTCAAGACATTGGTGCGCCATCCACGGCAGCCGCTGTCACGTGAAAAACTGGCGCAACTGGCCCGTGGCCGGGAGTTCGAGCCTTTCGATCGCAGCCTGGACGTGCAGGTATCCCGGCTTCGCAAACTGGTGGAAACCGATCCGGCAGCCCCAAGGTACATTCAGACGGTATGGGGTCTCGGCTATGTGTTTGTTCCGGATGGGGTCAACTGAGCGGCCAGCATAATCGGGACTTGTTCACACGGTTCAGCCTTTGCAGTTTGATGCTCGCGGGGCAGGTAGTTTTGATTGACTGATTCCACCAATACCCTTCCTGACGTATCGGTTCCGGCACAGCTGGAAACCGGTATGGGGGAACTTGTTTCCGACCGGCGTTCGGGTCTGAGCCTGTTCTGGCGCACGTTTTTCCTGCTGGCGCTGCTATTGGCTGGGAGCATTCTGGCTTGGCTGCAAACCCTTCGCGCGCTAGAGTTTGAGCCGCGTGCGATTCAAACCGCCCAGCAAATCGCGTCACTGGTCAATCTGAGCCGCGCAGCGCTGATACACGCTGACGCGATTGCACGGGTATCGCTGATCAAGACCATGACCGAGCAGGAAGGCCTGCGCATTGTTCCACGTGAGCCGGACGACCGATACGAGCCCTTTGATACCGACACTTTAGGCAAACGCATTTCCCAGGAGCTTCTGGCCCGGCTGGGGCCTGGTACGGTGGTTGCCAACAGTGTCAACAAGGAGGATGGCCTGTGGGTCGGTTTTGTCATTGACGGCGACAACTACTGGATGCTGACGGACCGCGCCCGGTTCAACCAGACGGGTGGCCGTACCTGGCTAATCTGGCTCATCACGGCAGCGGTGTTGTCTCTGGCGGGTGCGGCGTTGATCGCGCGCCTGATCAACCGCCCGTTGAAAGAGCTGTCATTTGCAGCAGGCAAGGTGCGAGAAGGTGATTTTGAAGCCAGCTCACTGGACGAAACCGTCACCACCGGCGAGATTCGCGCGGTGAACATCGGCTTCAACCGCATGACGCAAAAGCTGGCCAAGATTGAACAGGACCGCGTGGTCATGCTGGCTGGTATCTCGCATGACCTGCGCACGCCGCTGGCGCGTCTGCGTCTGGAAACAGAAATGAGTGTGGCCGAGCAGGATGCGCGTGAGCACATGGTGGCCGACATCGAGCAGCTCGACGCCATCATCGACAAGTTTCTGGACTATGCGCGCCCGGATCACGTCAAGCTCACCCCCGTCTCGCTGGACACCGTGCTGGAAGCCTGCAGCTACTCAGTCCGAGAGCAAACCGATATTCGTGTGACGCTGGACGTACCACCTGGTATCTGGGTGCTGGCAGATGAAGTGGAGTTGCGCCGCGTGATTTCCAACCTGCTGGAAAACGCCCGCCGTTATGGCAAGAGCCGCAAAACCGGCATCGCCCACGTGCACATCGCAGCCAAGGAGCGCGATGAATGGGTGCTGATGAAGTTCCGGGACCATGGCGTGGGCGTTCCCACGGAAAAGCTGGCCAGCCTGACAAAACCCTTCTTCCGGCTGGATGAGGCCCGTACCGAAGCCACCGGGGCGGGGTTGGGTCTGTCGATTGTGGATAAAACCGTTCAGCGCATGATGGGGCGTTTTGCACTGGCCAACACCACGTCAGGCGGTTTGGCTGCACACATCAAACTCAGACGGGCACAGGCACCCTCATCCGAACTCTGATCAGGTGCTGGAGAACAGCAGCACAACTGCCCGTGCCTCGATC
>JAKQJK010000370.1 GCA_029561195.1 Pseudomonadota bacterium | reverse complement strand
CGTCAATTGCGATGGCAAGCAGGAACACGTACTCGGGTCCAAGGTGATCCCATATCAGCCCGGATACAAAGGCCAGGGCGGCACCGACGAGCATCCTGAAAAAGCGCAGAACAGCCAGCCAATCGCTGATCCTCTCTGGAGAAACGAGTTCAAAGGCCATGGCCTGCGTCACAACCAGAGTCATGGAGACTGTCCCCTGAAACACGCCTGCGAGTATCAGGTGAACCGGGCGTGAGGACCAGACGAGCATTAGGTTGCTTGCCCAGAACACAGGAGCGAGCGCATAGAGAATCCTCTTGCGCCCGAATCTATCGGCCAGCCTGCCCAGGGGAACTCCGATAACCAGACCCACGACTGCAAAGGCGGTTACCATTGCCCCCAGCACGTACTGGTCTGCCATCTTCATCTCGCTCGCAAACACCTGGCTAAATGGAAGCACCATGCCCGTGGGCAGGTTGGCAAGGCACGACACGGCCACGAATCGCCAGAGATCAGGGCGCTCGCCCAACAGCAAGAGCGGCCTGATGCCTGCCCGGAGGTTCGCTTTCTCCACAGTAACGTATTCCGTCTGCGACAGCTGAGTGGATATAAGGAGGAGCGACACAAGGGAAAGAACCGAAGCAATCAGGAACAGCGGCCTGATCCCCTGCGTACTAACTCCGCCAAACCGGGTGACAAGTATTGCTCCGATCACCGGTCCGGCAAGCCCCATCACTCCCTGAGCAAGGCTTTCACAGCAGCCCATGGCTGTTGCCCTGTCTTTGTTCAAAAGAGAACTCCCGCACACGATCCCACAGGTGTGACCGGATACTGTCGATCCGCACCACCAGATCATGGTGCCCATAAGCGCAACAACCCAGCTATTGGCCAACCCAGTAACGAGATACGAAAGCCCTACTAGAGCCACGCCGACCACATAGACTCGCTTGGTTCCCAGCAGGTTGGCAGCGGCCGCCGACGCAAGCCCAAGCACTGCGCCTGCAGCCATACTAGCACTATTGACCACGCCCAGTTGTGTGCCGGTAGCCCCGAGAAGTGTTATGTACCCAAGTTTGACAACTGAGGATCAGATGGCCAGTTAAAGCGCGTTTCGCGTAGTCGGAGTAGTCGAGAGCGCGCGCCAGTCGCGCTCGTAAAGCTGAGCTTAGCGAGGGTTCCCGGATCAACGGCGCAGCATGACTCTATACTAGCAAGTCGCTGCGGATTTTTCTTCTCATCACGCGCTATGTGGGAATTCCTGGTTTGTACTCTGCTCCCCGCTGTGATATCATTATCGGTAGTCGAGACGAACGGGGGCGATGCCAGGTGTTTCTCAAGACGACCGTCAGTCGAGCCGGCGATGGGAGCAAGCTCAGGT
>JAKQJK010000056.1 GCA_029561195.1 Pseudomonadota bacterium | reverse complement strand
ATTCCCAAGTCTTTGCCCCGGAGATCTCATGGCTTATACATATACCGAACGCAAGCGAATTCGCAAAAGTTTCGGCAGCCGCGACAGCGTGCTCGAAATTCCTTACCTGCTGCAAATGCAAAAAGATGCGTACACCGCATTTCTTCAAGCAGATATAGCGCCGAAAAAGCGCACCACTGAGGGCTTGCAGGCTGCGTTCGACGCAGCCTTCCCTATTGTTTCGCACAACGGTTTTGTCGAGATGAAATTTCTCGAATACAACCTGGCAAAACCGGGTTTTGATGTTCGTGAATGCCAGACACGAGGCCTGACCTTCGCATCTGCTGTGCGCGCCAAGGTTCAACTGATCATTTATGACCGTGAATCTTCCACGTCTCAAAACAAGGTTGTTAAAGAAGTAAAAGAACAGGAAGTCTACATGGGCGAAGTGCCGCTCATGACAGGCAAAGGCTCGTTCATCATCAACGGCACCGAGCGGGTGATCGTGTCTCAGCTGCACCGTTCTCCTGGCGTGTTCTTTGAACACGACAAAGGCAAGACACACAGTTCGGGCAAGCTACTGTTCTCCGCGCGGATTATTCCGTATCGTGGCTCATGGCTGGACTTTGAGTTTGACCCGAAAGACATTCTGTACTTCCGTGTTGACCGCCGTCGCAAGATGCCAGTCACTATTCTGCTAAAGGCTATTGGTCTCAACCACGAATCCATCCTCGCCAATTTCTTTGTCAACGATAACTTCCGCTTGATGGATAGCGGCGCCCAGATGGAGTTTGTAGCGGAACGACTGCGAGGTGAGGTTGCCCGCTTTGATATCACTGACAAGAGTGGCAAAGTAGTTGTCGCCAAAGACAAGCGCGTAACGGCGCGCCACACCCGCGATTTAGAGCAAAGTCAAACCACCCACATCAGTGTGCCGGAAGACTTTTTGGTCGGCCGCGTCGTGGCGCGCAACATCGTTGATGCGGAGACGGGTGAAATCATCGCCAAGGCGAACGAAGAGCTGACGGAAGTTCTGCTCAAGAAGCTGCGCTCGGCTGGCGTGCAGGATCTGCCATGTATTTACACGAACGAGCTGGATCAAGGCGCGTACATTTCGCAAACACTGCGTAGCGACGAAACGGTTGATGAATTTGCTGCTCGCGTTGCCATCTATCGCATGATGCGCCCCGGTGAGCCGCCAACGGAAGATGCGGTTCAAGCTTTGTTCCAGCGCCTGTTCTACAACCCGGACACCTACGACCTGTCGCGCGTTGGCCGTATGAAGTTCAACGCCAAAATGGGGCGCGCCGAGTCAACAGGCCCTATGGTGTTGACCAACGAAGACATCCTCGCTGTTGTGAAGATTCTGGTTGATTTGCGTAACGGTCGCGGCGAAGTCGACGATATTGACCACTTGGGCAATCGCCGTGTGCGTTGCGTTGGTGAACTGGCTGAAAACCAGTACCGCACCGGGTTGGCGCGAATTGAAAAAGCTGTGAAAGAGCGTTTAGGTCAGGCTGAACAAGAGCCGCTGATGCCGCATGATCTGATCAACTCCAAGCCGATTTCTGCAGCGTTGAAGGAATTCTTCGGTGCATCCCAGTTGTCGCAGTTCATGGATCAGACTAATCCGCTGTCCGAAATTACTCACAAGCGCCGTGTATCGGCCCTTGGCCCCGGTGGTTTGACTCGCGAGCGTGCAGGCTTTGAAGTGCGTGACGTACACGTTACACATTACGGCCGTGTGTGTCCCATTGAGACGCCAGAAGGCCCGAACATCGGCCTGATCAACTCGCTGGCTCTATACGCCCGTTTGAACGAATACGGTTTTATCGAAACGCCGTATCGCCGGGTGGTTGACAGTTTGATCACTAATGAAATTGACTACCTGTCGGCAATTGAGGAAGGCAAGTACGTCATTGCCCAGGCAAATGCAACGCTGGACAAAGATGGCAAACTAACCGGCGATCTGGTTTCTGCCCGGGAGAAAGGCGAGTCTATATTGGTGGGTGCTGAACGCATCCAGTACATGGACGTGTCCCCGGCGCAGATCGTTTCTGTGGCGGCTTCGCTGGTACCTTTCCTAGAGCATGACGATGCAAACCGTGCGCTGATGGGCGCCAACATGCAGCGCCAGGCTGTTCCAGTATTGCGACCTGAAAAGGCGTTCGTTGGTACTGGTATCGAGCGTGTGTCTGCTGTTGACTCGGGTACGGTTGTTACGGCCACCCGTGGTGGCGTTGTTGACTACGTTGATGCAACCCGCGTTGTAATTCGCGTTAACGACGCTGAGGCACAAGCTGGCGAAGTGGGTGTGGACATTTACAACCTGATCAAGTATCAGCGATCGAACCAGAATACCAACATCCATCAACGTCCCATCGTCAAAAAGGGCGATCTGCTTGCCAAAGGTGACGTGATTGCTGATGGTGCTTCGACCGACATTGGTGAACTGGCGCTGGGCCAGAACATGCTGGTGGCGTTTATGCCCTGGAATGGCTATAACTTCGAAGATTCGATTTTGATTAGCGAACGCGTCGTTGCAGATGACCGTTACACATCGATCCATATCGAAGAGCTGGTAGTCATGGCGCGCGACACCAAGCTGGGCGCGGAAGAAATTACGCGTGATATTCCGAATTTGAGCGAACAACAGCTCAATCGTCTGGATGACTCGGGCATCATTTACGTTGGTGCCGAGGTTCAACCTGGTGATACGCTGGTTGGCAAGGTCACGCCCAAGGGTGAAACCACGCTGACGCCAGAAGAAAAACTGCTTCGCGCAATTTTCGGCGAGAAGGCCAGTGACGTGAAAGATACGTCATTGCGTGTGGATCAAGGTTCGCAGGGCACCGTCATCGATGTGCAGGTGTTCACTCGTGAAGGTATTACTCGCGACCGTCGCGCCCAGCAAATCATTGACGATGAACTGAAGCGTTTCCGCCTTGATCTGAATGATCAGCTTCGTATTGTCGAGCTGGACGCTTTTGACCGTATCGAGAAGCTGTTGAATGGAAAAGTGGCCAACGGTGGGCCACAAAAACTCGCTAAGGGAACGAAGATTGACAAGGCTTACCTGGCGTCAATTGAGAAATTCCATTGGTTCGACGTTCGTCCTGCAGACGATGAAGTGGCTTCGCAACTTGAGAGCATCAAGAATTCGCTGGAGCAAACCCGCCACAGCTTTGACCTGGCTTTTGAAGAAAAGCGTAAAAAACTAACCCAGGGCGACGAACTGCCTGCCGGTGTACTCAAGATGGTTAAGGTCTATCTGGCTGTCAAACGCCGCCTGCAACCTGGCGACAAGATGGCTGGCCGTCACGGCAACAAGGGTGTTGTATCCAAGATCGTCCCGGTCGAAGACATGCCTTATATGGCCGATGGCACGCCATGTGACATCGTCTTGAACCCTTTGGGAGTCCCCTCGCGGATGAACGTGGGTCAGGTTCTCGAGGTGCATTTGGGCTGGGCGGCCAAAGGTATTGGTCAGCGCATCGGCGACATGCTGCAAGCAGAAGCCAAACTGGCTGATTTGCGCAAATTTCTTGAGAATTTGTACAACGGCTCTGGTCGCAAGGAAGACCTTTCCAAGCTGAGTGATGCCGAAGTGCTTGAAATGGCGGATAACCTGTCAAAAGGAGCTACCTTTGCCACTCCAGTGTTCGATGGTGCTTCTGAAGAGGAAATTCGCACGATGCTCAAGCTGGCATATCCGGATGACATCGTGAAGGCCAAAGGCCTCACGGCCGCGCGCACCCAAGCGAACCTGTTTGACGGCCGTAGCGGTGACGCGTTTGAGCGTCCTACCACCGTAGGCTACATGCACGTTCTCAAACTGCACCATCTGGTGGATGACAAGATGCACGCCCGTTCGACCGGTCCTTACAGCCTGGTTACCCAGCAACCACTGGGCGGCAAGGCCCAGTTTGGTGGGCAGCGTTTCGGCGAGATGGAGGTCTGGGCGCTCGAAGCGTACGGTGCCGCTTACACGCTGCAGGAAATGCTCACCGTCAAGTCAGACGACGTGCAAGGTCGTACCAAAGTTTACGAGAGCATTGTCAAAGGCGAGCATTCCATCGAGGCAGGCATGCCGGAGTCGTTCAACGTACTGGTCAAGGAAATCCGCTCCTTGGGCATCGACATTGAACTTGAACGTTCTTAATTGATAAGGAAAGAGTCAAATGAAATCACTACTCGACCTGTTCAAACAGTTCACGCCAGATGAGCATTTCGATGCCATCAAAATTGGCATGGCTTCACCCGAAAAGATCCGCTCGTGGTCTTTCGGCGAGGTCAAAAAACCTGAAACCATCAACTACCGCACCTTCAAACCTGAGCGTGACGGCCTGTTCTGCGCCAAGATTTTCGGGCCCATCAAGGACTACGAATGCCTTTGCGGCAAGTACAAGCGCCTGAAGCATCGTGGTGTGATCTGCGAAAAGTGCGGTGTTGAAGTCACGCAGACCAAGGTGCGCCGCGAGCGCATGGGTCACATTGACCTGGCAGCGCCTTGCGCCCATATCTGGTTTCTGAAGTCCCTGCCAAGCCGTTTGGGCCTGGTGCTAGACATGACTCTGCGCGACATTGAGCGCGTGTTGTATTTCGAAGCCTATGTGGTAACTGATCCCGGCATGACCCCGCTGAAGAAATTCAGTATCATGACTGAGGATGATTTTGATGCCAAGTTCAAGGAATTCGGTGACGAGTTCCAGGCCAAGATGGGTGCCGAAGGCATCAAGGACCTGCTGCAAAGTATTGACATTGATGGCTCGATCGAGAAGCTGCGTAACGACCCTAGTGGTTCCGAGCTCAAGATCAAGAAGAACACCAAGCGTTTGAAGCTGCTTGAGGCGTTCAAGAAATCCGGCATCAAACCCGAGTGGATGGTGCTCGACGTCCTGCCTGTTTTGCCGCCTGATTTGCGCCCGCTGGTGCCGCTGGACGGCGGTCGCTTTGCGACCTCTGACCTGAACGACCTGTATCGCCGCGTCATCAACCGCAACAGCCGTTTGCGCCGTTTGCTGGAACTCAAAGCGCCCGAAATCATTGCGCGAAACGAAAAGCGCATGTTGCAAGAAGCTGTGGACAGCTTGCTGGACAACGGTCGTCGCGGCAAGGCCATGACGGGCGCGAACAAGCGCGCACTCAAGTCGCTGGCCGACATGATCAAAGGCAAGAGCGGCCGTTTCCGCCAGAATTTGCTGGGCAAGCGCGTGGACTACTCCGGTCGTTCCGTGATCGTGGTTGGCCCAACACTCAAGTTGCACCAGTGCGGTTTACCGAAACTGATGGCACTGGAGTTGTTCAAGCCCTTCATCTTCGCGCGCCTCGAGGCCATGGGTATTGCTACTACCATCAAGGCAGCCAAGAAGGAAGTTGAATCCGGTACCCCCGTGGTTTGGGACATCCTGGAAGAGGTCATCAAAGAGCACCCCGTAATGCTGAACCGTGCGCCTACGTTGCACCGTTTGGGCATTCAGGCGTTCGAGCCAATCTTGATCGAAGGCAAGGCCATCCAGCTACACCCGCTAGTTTGCGCGGCATTCAATGCCGACTTTGACGGTGACCAGATGGCTGTTCACGTGCCACTGTCGGTCGAAGCGCAGATGGAAGCCCGCACCCTGATGCTGGCATCCAACAATATCTTGTTCCCGGCCAACGGAGAACCTTCGATTGTGCCGTCGCAGGACGTGGTGCTGGGTCTGTACTACACGACTCGTGAGCGTATCAACGGTAAGGGTGAAGGCCTGATCTTCTCCGACACCGGTGAAGTCCAGCGCGCGTTTGACGCCGGCGAAGTGGAGCTGACTGCCCGCATCAACGTGCGTTTGACTGAATACACGAAGAACAAGGAAACCGGTGAGTTGGTGCCTTCGACAAAGCTGTGGGAAACCACGGCTGGCCGTGCGCTGCTGTCTGAGATCCTACCCAAGGGTTTGCCTTTCTCCAATATCAACAAGGCGTTGAAGAAGAAGGAAATCTCCAAGCTGATCAACGTGTCCTTCCGCAAGTGCGGTTTGAAGGAAACCGTGGTGTTCGCCGACAAGTTGCTGCAGTACGGCTTCCGTCTGGCGACCAAGGCCGGTATCTCCATTTGTATCGACGACATGCTGGTGCCTAAGGAAAAGCACGGCATCATTGATCGCGCAGAAAAAGAGGTGAAAGAGATTGCCCAGCAATATACCTCTGGTCTGGTGACTGCAGGTGAGCGCTACAACAAAGTGGTGGACATCTGGGGCAAGGCTGGTGATGAAGTCTCCAAGGTCATGATGGCTCAGCTAGCCAAGGAACGAACCATTGATCGTCATGGCAAGGAAGTGGATCAGGAGTCGTTTAATTCCATCTACATGATGGCCGACTCAGGTGCCCGTGGCTCTGCAGCGCAGATTCGCCAGCTGGCTGGTATGCGGGGTCTGATGGCCAAACCTGATGGCTCCATCATCGAGACGCCCATTACCGCGAACTTCCGCGAAGGCCTGAACGTGTTGCAGTACTTCATCTCCACCCACGGTGCCCGTAAGGGCCTGGCGGATACGGCGCTGAAGACGGCAAATTCGGGTTACCTGACCCGTCGTCTGGTTGACGTGACCCAGGACTTGGTGGTGACTGAACAGGATTGCGGCACGCAAGACGGCTCAGTGATGCGCGCAATCGTAGAGGGTGGTGAAGTCATTGAGTCACTGCGCGACCGCATCCTGGGTCGTACTGCTGCTGAGGACATTCTTCACCCTGAAAACCGCGCGGTTGTTGCCAAAGCTGGTGACATGCTGGACGAAGATGTGATCGACGAACTCGAAGCACAAGGTGTGGACGAGGTTAAAGTTCGTACCGCACTCACCTGCGAAACCCGCTTTGGTATTTGCGCCAAGTGTTACGGTCGGGATCTGGGACGTGGCGGTTTGATCAACCACGGCGAAGCGGTCGGTGTGATTGCTGCACAGTCGATTGGTGAACCTGGTACCCAGCTGACTATGCGGACTTTCCACATTGGTGGCGCCGCCTCCCGTGCGGCGATCGCATCCAGCGTGGAAGCCAAGTCCAACGGCAACATTGGGTTCAACGCCACGATGCGGTATGTGACCAATAGCAAGAAAGAGCTGGTCGTGATTGCACGCTCGGGCGAGATCGTCATTCATGACGAGCATGGCCGCGAGCGTGAGCGTCACAAGGTGCCTTATGGCGCGGTGTTGACAGTCAAAGCAGATCAAACCATTAAGGCCGGTGCGATTCTGGCTAACTGGGACCCGCTAACCCGACCCATCATTACCGAGTTCGCAGGCAAGGCGCAGTTCGAGAATGTTGAAGAAGGCCTCACGGTTGCCAAGCAGGTCGACGAAGTGACCGGCTTGTCCACTCTGGTGGTGATCGATCCGAAGCGCCGTGGCTCTGCCAAGGTTATTCGCCCGCAGGTCAAACTGATCGATGCTTCTGGCAACGAAGTCAAGATCCCAGGAACCGATCACTCCGTGACTATCGGGTTCCCCGTTGGCGCGTTGGTCCAGGTGCGTGACGGCATGGACGTGGGTCCTGGCGAAGTGCTGGCCCGCATCCCAATCGAAGGTCAGAAGACCCGTGACATTACGGGCGGTTTGCCGCGTGTAGCTGAGCTGTTTGAAGCCCGTTCGCCCAAGGACAAGGGTGTGCTTGCCGAGATGACCGGTACTGTGTCGTTCGGTAAAGAGACCAAAGGCAAGATCCGCCTTCAGATCACCGATCCGGACGGAGCCGTCTGGGAAGAACTCGTGCCCAAGGAAAAGAACATCTTGGTGCATGAAGGCCAAGTGGTCAACAAGGGCGAAAGTGTTGTGGACGGGCCTGCCGACCCACAAGACATCCTGCGTTTGCTGGGCTCCGAAGAACTAGCGCGCTACATCGTGGACGAAGTGCAGGACGTGTACCGCTTGCAGGGCGTGAAGATCAACGACAAGCACATCGAAGTGATTGTTCGCCAGATGCTGCGTCGCGTGGTGGTCGAGAACGCCGGTGACTCCAACTACATCAACGGTGAACAGGTCGAACGCTCTGAAATGCTTAACACCAACGACGCCCTGCGCGCCGATGGCAAGATCCCTGCCGTGTTCACCAACCTGCTGCTGGGTATCACCAAGGCATCGCTGTCTACCGACAGCTTCATCAGCGCGGCTTCCTTCCAGGAAACCACCCGTGTGCTGACCGAAGCCGCCATCATGGGCAAGCGGGACGAATTGCGTGGCCTGAAAGAGAACGTCATCGTTGGTCGCCTGATTCCTGCGGGTACCGGTATGGCTTATCACGAAGCTCGTAAAGTGCGCGAAAACATGGACGATGCTGAGCGCCGGGCTATTGCCGAGGCTGAAGCCGCTGAATTGGCCGGGGAAACTGGCGATGCAGGCGATGCTCCAGCCACCGAAGAAAGTGCCGGAGTCTGATGCTGGCATAAGTAGTTGCTATGTAAATGGGAGCGCCTCACGCCCTTTTATAAGGGTTTGAGGCGCTTTTTCTTGATAGAGACCAACTAGAGCTGCCTATGGATGGTTTTGTCGTTTTCTGGTTGCTGATTGCGTTGGTAGTCTTCTGGGCAGTTGGTGCTTACAACCGGCTGGTTCGGCTGCGTTCGCAGGCTATTGCGGCCTTTGCAGTCGTCAACGAACACTTTTTGAGATACATAAGTCTTGTGCGAGCCAACGCATCGCTGATGAATGACACTGGTCTGGCAGAACTGGTTCCGCAGCACAACGATACTCTCACCCAGGCATGGATTGGCGTTGATAGTGCTGCCACGCAGTTCGATGCATCTTTGAAAATGGTTAGCCAGCGCCCGCTAGACGCCGCGGCAATGAGCGCCATGCAAACCGCACACTCCACTTTGTGCTCTTCCTGGGAGCGTTTGCAGAATGAGCCGCCGGATCTGGCGGGACATCGGATACCGGAGGTACTGCAACAGGACTGGGCGCAAGTCGCGGTACTGATTTCGCCTGCCAGCGCTGACTTTAACCGTCTGGTCGTTGCCCATAACGACGCAATTTCTCAGTTTCCGGCCAGCATTCTGGCCTGGCTATTCGGGTTTAAACCCGCCCGAACCGCATGACCGAAGGCCAGGACAATCCGCCCCTGTGGCAACAACTTCAAGCCTGTGCTGGTGTGTTGATGGCCATCCGATCGGGGACGTCCGGTACGGTTGCAATTGATGCGGTCGCCTCCCGGTTGCGTCCGGGTGTCCAATCGCTAGTATTCCAAGTTTTACGGTCGCTCGGTTCTGCGCAGGTGTTGCGCAAACAAATGGCCAGTCGCACGCCGTCCCCCGCGTCGGACGCCTTGTTGTGTACCGCATTGGCACTGGCTTGGTCCGACGTCGAGGCTCCTTACCCAGCCTTCACGCTGGTGAACCAGACAATTGAAGCGGCCAAACGAACACCTGCCACGCGCGCACAGGCCGGATTCATCAACGGCTGCCTTCGCAGGTTTCTTCGTGAGCGTCAGGCGTTAATGGACGTTGCGCTGAAAGACCCTGTCGCGCAGTGGAACCACCCTGCCTGGTGGATTGCCCGTCTTCAAAAAGACTATCCAGACACCTGGCAGGCCCTGTTAACAGCCAACAATGAGCGGCCACCCATGGCGCTGCGGGTCAATGTCCGTCGAACCACGGTTGATAGTTACCATGAGCTGCTGGCTCAGGCTGGCATCGAATCGGCGATCATCGGTCTGTCGGGCCTGAGGCTGGCTCTTCCTGTGCCGGTTCAACAGATTCCCGGGTTCGGGCAGGGCGACTGTTCGGTGCAGGATGGTGCCGCCCAAATGGCTGCTCCGCTGCTGCTGGGTGGCTTGGACCTGACACAAAAAATCCGTGTACTGGACGCGTGCGCAGCGCCGGGCGGTAAAACCGCGCATCTGCTTGAGATGTTGAATGCCGAGGTTTGCGACGTCACGGGCATGGATATTGACGCTAGCCGTTGCCAACGAATTCATCAGAACCTGCAACGGCTTGGCCTCTCTGCGAAAGTACTGGTTGGCGATGCGTCGAAACCGCAAACCTGGTGGGACGGGCAGCTGTTTGACGCGATCTTGCTGGATGCGCCTTGTACTGCTTCGGGCATTGTCCGGCGTCACCCGGATATCCGGTGGTTGCGCCGCGATAGCGATGTGGCACAGCTGGCCAGCGTTCAGGCCGGGTTGCTCAAGGCGTTGTGGGCACTGGTCAAACCCGGTGGACGCCTGTTGTATTGCACCTGTTCTGTATTTCCGGCCGAGGGCCGTGATCAGATACAAACGTTTCTTGCGCACAACACCGACGCGGCTTTGTTACCTTCGCCAGGTCATTTATTGCCCCTCTTTGGGGCGAAGCATGACGGCGTCCCGGACAATCCAAACGGTGACCACGACGGCTTTTTTTACGCGCTGCTGGAGAAACGCTCGGCTTGATCTGGCCGCAGTGTTGTTCTGGGCGTGCCTGATCGCTGGTTTGTCTCGCCCGGCTCATGCCGACCCATTGCCGGCCGAAATTTCCCAGTTTCGGGTTGAGCGGATGACCGATGGCGTGTTCCTCTCGGCTGCCATCCGGTTTGACCTGCCGCCCGCTGTCGAAGATGCACTGCTCAAAGGCGTTCCCATGTTCTTTGTCACCGAGGCCGATCTTTTCAGGGACCGGTGGTACTGGGCTGACAAAAAGGTGGTCACGGCACAGCGACAGATCCGGCTGGCCTACCAACCGCTCACGCGCCGCTGGCGTGTGACGGCTTCATCAGGAGCGTCGGCTGGTGTGGCGGGTGCTGCGCTGAGCCAGAGTTTCGATTCGCTGAATGAGGCCCTTATCTCCCTTCAGCGAGTTTCTCGCTGGAAGATCGCTGAGCCTTTTGAAGTCGAACCAGGTTCCCGTCACAACGTGGAACTTCGCTTCCGTCTGGACGTGACCCAACTGCCTCGTCCGTTCCAGATTGGCGCATTGGGTCAGTCAGACTGGGACATATCCGCAAATGCCTTTCAGCGATTACCTGTGGAGCCTGAGAAGTGAGTACTCCCGTCGTACTGGATGACGCGGCTGCACACAAGGCCCTGAACCATTCCCGCGCCGTGCGCTGGTCTATTGGCATCGGCTTGGCTGCGATGACGGCCGTTGGCTTGGTGCTTCTGTTTCTGCTGGCTCAGGCCACTAACAACCAGGCCATGTACGAGCAGAACTATGCCCGCCTATTTGTCCTGAACGTGGTGATTGCCGGGCTGCTGCTGCTGGTCATTGGCTGGATTGCCGTTCGCCTGATCAGCCGACTCAGAAAGGGCCGCTTTGGCAGTCGGCTGTTGCTCAAGCTGGCTGCCGTGTTTGCGTTGGCAGGTTTTGTTCCCGGCTTGCTGATTTATGTGGTGTCATATCAGTTCGTGTCCCGCTCCATCGAGAGCTGGTTCGATGTGAAGGTGGAAGGCGCCCTCGAGGCTGGCCTCAATCTGGGTCGCGTAACGCTTGAGACCCTGGCCAGCGATTTGGCAAGCAAGTCGCGCTCGTCTGCCAGTCAACTGGTAGATGTTCCGGATGCCATCGTGAGCTTGCCGCTGGACCGGGTTCGTGAACAACTCGGTGCTGAAGACGTCTTTTTATGGAACGCATCGTCGCAGCTCATTGGTGGCACGGGCAAGTCCCGCTTCCAGCTGAACCCGGTGCGACCCACCCCTCAGCAATTTCGCAACGCCCGCACCCAGCGGGCCATGAGCTGGATCGAAGGGCTGGATGAGGCCACACCAGGCGACATTACCAACGCGCGCATCAAGGCTCTGGTGGTGGTGCCCAACCCGAATCTGGGCTTTTCTGGGGAGCTGCGCTACCTGCAGGTGACGCAGGCGTTGCCCCCCACGCTGGTGGCCAACGCCCTTGCAGTGACCGAAGCCAACCGCGAGTATCAGGAACGAGCCCTGGCACGGGAAGGCCTCAAGCGCATGTACATCGGCACACTCACATTGAGTCTGTTCCTTGCCGTGTTTGGTGCGGTGCTGCTGGCTGTGGTGCTGGGTAACCAGATCGTTCGGCCCCTGCTGCTGCTGGCAGACGGTGTGAACCAGGTGGCAGCTGGTGACCTCACGCCGAAAGCCGCACTACAAGGCAAGGACGAACTCGGTGGCCTGACCCGTGCATTTGCCGATATGACCCGCCAGCTCTCCGATGCACGCGAAGCCGTCCAAAGCAGTATGGAGCAAGTCAACTCGGCCCGGGCCAACCTGCAAACCATTCTGGACAACCTGACCGCGGGCGTGATCGTGCTGGACCCCGGCGGTGTGATCCTGTCGTCCAACCCCGGCGCCACCCGTATCCTGCGTGCTCCGTTAGCGGCGTTTGAAGGCCGTCGCCTGGCCGACGTGGGTGGGCTGGAGGAGTTCGCTGCAGATATCCAGCGCCAGTTCGACTCGTTCCTCGGTGAGCGCGCCGAACACGGGCTGGAAGCCTGGCAACACTCGTTTGAACTGGGCTCCAACCAGCCCGGAGGCTCGGCCCCCAACGGTGACATCGTGACGCTGGTAGCCCGGGGTGCCGAGTTGCCGGATAACGCCCGTTTGCTGGTGTTGGATGATATTTCCGAGATTGTTTCAGCCCAGCGCTCGCAAGCCTGGGGTGAGGTTGCACGCAGGCTGGCGCATGAGATCAAAAACCCGCTAACGCCCATTCAGCTCTCAGCTGAGCGGCTGGAAATGAAGCTGTCTGGCAAGGTACCGCCGCCCGAGCAGGCCATTCTGACCAAATCAGTCAAAACCATTGTGGACCAGGTAGATGCCATGAAGCGCCTCGTCAACGAGTTTCGTGACTACGCGCGCCTGCCCGCAGCCGAGCTCAAACCGGTGGATTTGAATGCGCTCGTAGCCGAGGTCATGCAGCTATATGACGACGAGAACGCCAAGGTGCCCGTGCACATGGAGTTGGACGCCGGGTGCCCCAAAATCATGGGCGACGCGCACCAGCTTCGCCAAGTGGTGCATAACTTGCTTCAAAACGCCCAGGATGCTACTGAATCAGCCGTCAGCGCCGGGTCAAAGCCGGGTGCGGTCGTCATCAAAACGCAGTGGGTGGAATCATCTGGCCGCGTGCGCCTGAGCGTGCTGGATCAAGGCTGCGGTTTTCCTGAAAACATCCTGCGACGGGCATTTGAGCCCTATGTCACCACCAAGGTCCGGGGCACCGGCTTGGGGTTGGCCGTTGTGAAGAAAATCGCCGACGAACATGCCTCCCGCGTCGATATTGCCAACCGGGTTGTGGACGGAAAAATTGGGGGCGCCCAAGTGTCGTTATCATTCGCCATACAGAAGACTGCGCAAACCTGAGCGCAAAGCAGTTACACCCGGGGAACAGCAGAAAAATATCATGGCAAATATATTGGTAGTAGATGACGAGCTGGGCATTCGTGACTTGCTGTTTGAAATCCTCAATGACGAGGGTCACAGCGTAGAAGTTGCTGAAAACGCAGCCCAGGCCCGCGCCGCGAGATTGCGTGACAGACCTGACCTGGTTCTACTGGATATCTGGATGCCGGATACCGACGGCGTGACGCTGCTCAAAGAATGGTCCTCCAGTGGCGCGCTCACAATGCCGGTCATCATGATGAGCGGCCACGCCACTATTGATACGGCAGTTGAGGCAACCAAGATCGGCGCAATGGCCTTTCTGGAAAAGCCCATCACCATGCAAAAGCTGCTCAAGGCGGTGGAGCAGGGCCTCGCGCGCGGCACGGTGCGCAAGCTCATGACGCCTGCCACCACACAACTTGCCAGCAATGCCCCCGATATGCTGGCCGCGGCCAGTCAGCTCGCAGCCATCGCGGCAGAAAGCGGCCCGCAATCCCGGCAAAGCTTCATGCTGGACAAACCCCTGCGTGAATCGCGCGACGAGTTTGAAAAAGCGTATTTTGAATACCACCTGGCCAAGGAAAACGGCTCCATGACCCGCGTGGCAGAAAAAACCGGCCTGGAGCGCACCCACCTCTACCGCAAGCTCAAACAGCTGGGCGTGGACCTCAC
>JAKQJK010000323.1 GCA_029561195.1 Pseudomonadota bacterium | reverse complement strand
GACGTTCCAGAACTGGAACCCTTGTCCCTCGTCGCGCTGGCGACCAGGCAATGCAAATTCAGCACTGAACAGCACTGAGGTTGCCGGTATCAAGTCGATGCCGTCCCAGTAGGTTGGGCGGATGGCGTATTCGACGCTGTCTTGCTCGCCGAGGCACAAAGGCAGGATCGTGTGCTCAGCTTCGACCTCCGCGTCCGGCAGGATGCCGAAAAGCGTGGTCAGACTGCCTTGAGGATCGCAGTCAATGACAAGAACCTTGTGGCCGCGGATGCTCAGCCCTTGCGCCAGCGTCACAGCGGTCGTCGTCTTGGTGACACCGCCTTTGAAATTGGCTACAGCGATCGTGATGGCCTCAGCGCCTGCGGGCCGCATGCGGCCGGCGCGCAACTCGCGTGACCATTTGCGGACGTCGGGCAAGCTGAACTCACGGCGAGTGCCTGCGGCGTTCAAGCCGCCGGCTGGCAGCGTGCCTCCCTTCTTGGCCCGGTAGTCGATCTGGCGCGTGTCCAGATTGACCAGCGAGCCGAGCTGCGCGGGGGAGAAGTGAGGTGCCTCCTTCTGCACGTTCGGCGCTAGCATGGCCTTGCGGACCTTCGCAAGTATCTTTTTCGCGCGTTCGGCCTGCAGGCCGATATCTGCAAGTTCAACCTGCTCGCGACCCTCGACAAGGATGTTCGTCACATGATCTCCAACACTGGTTCAGGGCTCATTGTAGGTTATGAGTCCGTCTTGCACCCGAAGCTACAAACAGCAGCGCCAACTTATCGCAATGCCACACTTACCGGACGGGGCCCTGTCTTCCCATGTTGTGGATAACTCAAGCCCTGATCTTCAATATCCTTGAGAGCTTTAGAACCTTTGCGGCGAACTTTCATCAATTAAATCAACGACTTAGACGCCTTTTGGTCCGGGAAATGTGGCTTTCTCGTCCGTCAAGTGTGGCGCCGCCGTCCGTCAAAGGTGGCATTCGCGTCCGTCAAGCGTGGTTGTTGTCCGGCATGTGTGGCTAAAGTTATCCACAACGCCTCCTTTCACGCTTTGGCCGAAGGCGTCCGGCAAGTGTGGCTTGCCCCAGCGTCCGCGGATTCGTCCTGTCTGAGGGCGGGTCATGGCATGAGCCGCAAGGTAGCAAATCGGTGGTGCTCAGCATGTCCAAGCTTGTTGGACGTACACTTGAAGGATGTCAACGGTTAGAAAGGTGGTCCCGACTGCCGCCCATCCCAAGATGTCCAGCTCAGACTGGACGTTGAGCAAGTCCGTGTTCGCGCTGGCCATTGAGCCGCTGACGATTGCGTTTACGACGACCGGGCGCAAGGCCTACGACGTCATGCTGTGGATTGCGCAGCACCACCCGGCGACACCTGATGGGGGATACAGCAGTCCTGTCAGCGACATCCTGCGAGGCTATGGGTCCAACACCAAGGCGTCTGAGCGCGTACAGCGCTACATCGAACAGATGGTTCAGACCACAGTCTTGTGGCGGCCGCTGGCGGCCAGCGACTCAGGGACACTGCACCTGGAAGGTTTCGAGCCTGGCGCATCGCCTGCGATGAAAGATGAGGCCCGCACGTTTCCGTTGTTGGCAGAGGCTCGTCTGTACATCAGAGGCGGTGAGGCCTGGGTCACCTGGTACTACCCGCCATCCATCAAAGAACAGCTCCTCAGCCCCGAACGCTGGGCTCAGATCGAGCTGAAGTCAATTGCCCGGTTGTCGACCTACACCGGGGTGGCCCTGTACGAAATTTGCGCTCGCTACAAGGACAGCCCGGGTGGCTTGACCAGCAAACATGACCCCGATTTCTGGACGCGCGTCCTGCGCGAAGGTGGGGGCAGCAAGCCGCGCGAGTTCCGCAAGTTCAAGAACGAGTTGCTGATGCCGGCGATTGCCCAGATCAACGAAGTCACCGAGATCTTCATCGAGCCGATCGAG
>JAKQJK010000317.1 GCA_029561195.1 Pseudomonadota bacterium | reverse complement strand
AGTGCACCCAAATCCATGATGGTCATTGTGCGGGAGGTACTTACCGAGCCGATGTTCCTGATGCTGCTTTCTGCGGGTGGTATTTACTTCTTGTTGGGCGACCGCGCCGAGGCGCTATTTCTATTGGGCTTCGTGTTCGTTGTGATCGGCATCACCCTGGCACAAGAGCGCAAGACGCAGCGTGCGCTGGAATCACTGCGCGACCTCTCTGCGCCACGCGCTCTGGTTATTCGGGACGGGCAGGAGCAGCGTATCGCCGGTCGTGACGTCGTGAGAGGGGATGTGTTGGTGCTGCGCGAAGGAGATCGGATTGCAGCAGATGCGATGTTACTGGACGGGCATCTGGAGGTCGACGAATCCCTCCTGACTGGAGAAGCGGTTCCTGTCACGAAACAGCCATCACGAGATAAATCACCAGAAAATAGACCCCCAGGCGTTGACTTGCGGGCCATTTTTGCCAGCACAGTGGTCACCCGAGGCGTCGGGCTGGCCGAAGTTTGCGCCACAGCAAGTGCTACAGCTGTGGGACGCATTGGTGCCGATCTGGCGGCGACGACCGAGTCACCATCAACGCTGCAGCAGTCTTCTCGCAAACTGGTTCGCCAGCTGGGTTTGGGCGCGCTAATCCTTGCCAGCCTTCAGGTGTTACTAAGTTGGTGGTGGGATGAGCGCCCGCTTCTGGACAGCTTGCTGAGTGGCATTGCGTTGGCCATGGCGATTCTCCCGGAGGAAATACCGGTCATTCTCACCGTGTTTTTGGCACTGGGTGCCTGGCGCATATCGAAGCAACATGTATTGACCCGACGCGTATCTGCAGTAGAGGCGCTGGGAGCCATTACGGTGCTGGCTGTCGACAAAACTGGAACGCTAACGCTTAACCGTATGGAGGTCGCTGAGCTTGCCACGTCAGACAGTCAATTCACGCCCGACCGCGCTAGCAGCATGAATGAATCCTTTCATGCGTTGACCGAATTTGCCATGTTGGCCACTCCTGGCGATCCTTTTGATCCGATGGAAAAAGCCATTCAGCAGTTTGGTCATCGCTGGTTGGCCGGTACGGAGCATGTGCACGATGGACGCATGCCTGAGTTTGAGTACGCGTTGTCAACGGATATTTTGGCGATGACCCGGGTATTTGCCAGTGTGAGCCCTCAGGAGCATTTGCTGGCGACCAAAGGAGCTCCGGAAGCCGTTGCTGATCTATGCCACTTGAGCGATGAGAGTCGCAACGATATTCGTCGGCAGGTTGAAGCCATGGCTGCACGTGGTTTGAGAGTTCTGGGTGTTGCCCGGGGGCGGTGGTTGGGTGCGCCCGCCCTTGCGGACAGTCTTCCAGCCTGGCCCCTGAGCCAACATGACTTTGATTTTGAGTTTTTGGGCCTGGTTGCGCTGGCGGATCCTCCACGTCCTGAGGTGCCTGCGGCATTGGCGGAGTGTCGGCGGGCGGGAGTGCGGGTGATCATGATGACTGGCGACCACCCTGCCACGGCCCGGGCCATTGCACGCCAGGTCGGATTGTCGGACAGGCCCGAAGTACTCACCGGGGTGGAAATTGAGGCGATGGACGATACCACTCTACGAGAGCGCTTAA
Source organism: Pseudomonadota bacterium (assembly GCA_029561195.1). GTDB lineage: Bacteria > Pseudomonadota > Gammaproteobacteria > Burkholderiales > Burkholderiaceae_C > Egaibacter. Next base: position 1,288 of record JAKQJK010000317.1, on the reverse strand, counting down.
TGCAGGTTGACCTATGCGCAAGGTTGCAACCAGCACATAAACTGCGGTTGGTCCGGGTCCTGCGCGCGGCCGGTGAGGTCGTTGCCATGACGGGTGATGGCGTCAATGATGCTCCAGCGCTCAAGGCTGCCGATGTGGGCGTTGCCATGGGCGAGCGGGGTACTGATGTTGCCAGGGAGGCGGCTGCCCTGGTGTTGCTGGATGATAGTTTTGCCAGCATCGTGGCGGCTATTAAACAAGGCCGTCGTATTGATGACAACATTCGCAAGGCCACCCGCTTCGTCTTTGCAGTGCATGTGCCCATCATCGCTTTGACGCTGATTCCAATTCTGGTGCAATGGCCTGTGCTGTTGATGCCGGTCCACATTGCCATGTTGCAATTGCTGATCGACCCCGCGTGCTCCATCATTTTTGAAGCTGATTCAGAGAGTCCCGGCTTGATGTCCCGCCCCCCAAGACCAGCAATTGACTCGCCATTTGCAAGCGGCCCGCTGGGCCATGCGGTTCTGCAAGGTATCGGTGTTGCGATAGTGCTGTTAATTGGTCAGGCGTGGCTGTTGGGGCAGGGATCGAGTGCGCAGCATGCGCGCAGTGTTGTCTTTGGTGTATTGGTCTTGAGTGTGCTTTTGTTGATATTGGCCAACCGTGACTTGACCCGCCCGGTGTTTTTGGGGAAAGCAGGGCCTAATCCATGGCTGAACCGCATGGTTGCAGCCATGGCGGTTACTCTGGTTGCCGTGATGGGGATTCCCTGGCTGCAGCAGGTCATGGGGACTGTTTGGCCAGGTGGTACCGGGTTTGCCGCAGGGGCCGTGTTATTAGGCTTGTGCGGCTTGTGGCTTGAATTGCTACGCCGGGTCGGGCGTTCTCTGGCGCACATTGACGGGCGCCCATCTTGAAGGCCTTCATGCCTGATATTCAGGGTTGGTGACGAAAATATTGAAAATATTTTCATTTTTTTTCGAAATAGGCCTAAATAACCCCCTAAATCTGCCGTTAAGAATCGTACGAGTACAGGAAATACCCAGACAACCCAATCAAAACCACCGGAAACCGCCATGCCATTCCAGACCATAGACCGAATCACCAGCTTGCGCCCTAGTAGCGCCGGCCCGGTGGCGGACAGCGGTTTGAGAGTGATTCCGGTGGCACCGGTCAACCCGGTATCCAGTCACAGTTCACCCAGTGTGATCGTGCAGATCGACACGGGAAACCACTTGAAGAGACCCGGTTCGGGCGAAGCTGTTTACACCTCCGTGTCTGACCCTGGCCGCAGAGGCTCAGAAGC
>JAKQJK010000315.1 GCA_029561195.1 Pseudomonadota bacterium | reverse complement strand
TGATGACCTGCGCGGGCCTCAAACGTATGTCGCCCCACGGCACTGCCGCCTGGGGCCTCGTAGTTCGGCTCAAAGGCGTGGACCTCACCCACTGCCCCCTCAGCGCGTGCTTTCCATGCTGCCTCAAAAGCAGCCCGGTTTTGCGCCGGGTCGTGTTCGTGCAGGAATGCGCTGTCATTCTCAATCGACCTGGCAATGAAATCACGCGCGGTGGACTCGAATACCGGGCGACGTTCACTGTCGTACGTGTCCAGCAGCGCTTCGCCACCCCAGCCCTGCAGCACGGCCGCCAGTTTCCAGCCCAGGTTGCGTGCATCCTCAAAGCCGGTGTTGACGCCGTAGCCGCCGTAGGGCGGGTGACTGTGTGCTGCGTCGCCAGCAATAAAGATGCGCCCCTTGCGGTAGCTATCGGCAATGGCAAAGCGCAGGTCCCAAAAACCAATGTGCTCGAACTCAACGTCGAACTCTGCCCCGACTGATTCATGCAGGTAACGTGTGAAGTCAAAGTTGTCGCGCGTGGTGCCTGGAGGAACCGGTGCGTGGAAGAACCAGGTGTTACCAAGGTCGACACGGCCAAAAAACTTCCAGTAGCCATTGAGTGCCGGTTGCAGCACGTTGTAATACGACTTGCCGGGGTAGCGCTCCAGCAGCGCATGTAGCTGCGGGGAGCGGAACACCAGCAACACCATCATGCGGTCGTGGTCCGATAGGGTCTGGGTAATGCCCGCTTGCGTGCGCACCAGCGAGCGGCTGCTGTCGCAGCCCACCACGTAGTCGGCGTGCAGTATGCGGGTGGCCGTGCCATCGGCCTCGCTCACCACTTGCACCCTGGCTCCCTCGTCTTGAATCTCAACCGCCTGCCAGCCATACAGCACCTGAACCGTAGGCAGCGCACGCACGCGTTCGCGCAGCACCGCCTCCGTGGCGTACTGGGGCAGGCGCTCGTTGGCGGTGTAGTAGTAGGGCCGCACCAGGTCGCGCTGCAACCAGTCGTAGTGGTAGGGCCCCAAGAGCGTGCCGTAAGCGGTCAGGCCGCCAATGCCGTACTCCAGTGGGATAGTGCGCGCAGCGCGCAGTTCCTTCTCGGCGCCCCAGAAGTGGAAATGCTCCATGGTGCGCTGGGTCAGGTTCTGCCCTTTGGGAATCCGCTGGGGTACAGGGTGGCGCTCAATCACCGTGCAGCGAATTCCACGCTGCCCCAGCTCAATAGCCAGCCCCATGCCGACGGGCCCGCCGCCGACGATCAGGACCTGTGACGATTCGATGTCAGCCATGCTCACTCCGCAGTGATGCCGTTGCGCTTGATCACCTCGCCCCAGCGCGGGTAGTCTTTATTCACCACGGTGGTCAATTCCTCAGGGGTGGACGTCGCTGCGTCCATGCCTGCCCGGCCAAACAGCTCGCGAATATCCTGCTGCTTGAGAATGGCAGTGATCTCTGCATTCAGGCGATTCACCACAGGAGACGGCGTCTTGGTGGGTACAAAAAAGGCATACCACAGGTCTACATCCACGCCTTTCACCCCCAGCTCTTCAAACGTGGCCACGCTCGGTGCCACCGGGTGGCGTTTGGGGCTGCCCACGGCAATCGCGTTGAGCTTGCCGCTGTTCACAAAGCCCTGCGCAATGTGTACCGGCAAAAAGCCCACATTGATTTCCCCAGCCAGCAAATCCTGAATGTAGCCCGCCGTGCCACGGTAAGGCACATGCAGCATAAAGAGCTGGGTTTTGGTTTTGAACAGTTCCATGGCCATGTGGTGCGGCGTACCCACACCGGGTGAACCGAAGCTGATGGAGCCAGGCGCGGCTTTGGCCTTGGCAATAACATCGGGCAAGGTCTTCAGGCCCGTTTTTGGGTTGGAGACCAGCATCAGCGTGCCCCAGGCCGCCATGGTGACGGGCGAGAAGTCTTTCACTGGATTGAACGGCACGTTTTTGTAGAGCTGCGACGCCATCAGCATGGTGTTGGCACCCATGAGCACGGTGTAACCGTCTGCCGCAGATTTAGCCACCGCG
>JAKQJK010000280.1 GCA_029561195.1 Pseudomonadota bacterium | reverse complement strand
CACGTTTCTGGCCGCTGGACACCTACCGGGAAGGCACCAATCCCCCGAGTTATGACAAGCAGTTCCTGCGGGATTGGTTGGAGTCGGCACAGGTGAATGGACGAGCGTGGGACAAGCGGGCGCCTGCGCCGGAGATGCCTGCGCTTGTTGTCGCGAATACCGCAAGTCGATATGAATCGGCAATCAATGTTCTTAAAGGATGATGGCTATGGATTCCAGGCTCCTGAACAACTTGAATGCTCAAGCGGGCAATACTCGAGATCCAGTGGTGTGGGCCAAGGCAGTTTGTCGAGCAGCGTCGCACTATGCGGGACATGGGAAAACAGGGGAAGCTCTCACCGCAATTGGCGTTGTTAGGGGCCAGTTTGGGAAGAATCTCCATTTTGAGATCGCATCATGGTTGATGTTGGCCGAAGGCGTCTTGCATTACTTCAAAGCAGAGATTCCAGAGGCTTACGATAGGATACGAAGAGCATACGGACTTGCAATTGCACTTCAGAACAACTCGGCATTTCCAAGTTGCGCTGCTTGGATGGCTCATCTGGAGTTCAATTCCTGCAGGTACGAGGAAATGGCAAAGCATCTAGAAGAGGCGCTCACTACAGCAAAGCGATCCGACCATCAAGCCATCGCCAGAGCGTCACTTGTCCTTGCAACGGCGTACCACATATCGGATCAGTTTGAGCTTTCAAGACCGTGGTACGAAAGCGCCCGCCTGAATGCAGCAGCAGAAGGTGATGACGCAACGGTCAGCGCGACGCTTCACAATATGGCGTCAATTCGAGCATCCAATATTCGCCTAGACGACACCTTTGGAGGCGACATTGAACGAGAAACGAGACGGGTGGCGCTTGAGGCGACCTCGTCATATGTCTATGACTACGCGATCGGCCACAAAGGTCTCGACTTTTTGACCCAAATGCTCAGCGGTTTAGTTTCAACACTGGACAAGCGCTATTCGGAAGCGCTAGGCAAAATTGAAAGCATCAAAATTGAAAATGTTCCGGAAAGGCTGAGGCCATTGGTATTAGTTGATCTAGCTTGGTGCCAGGTGAACTTGGGACAACGTGAGACTGGTTGGCGTGTTGCAATTGAGATACCGACGTTGCTACATAGCGTCAAAGAAGATGACGACTTGGCATACATTCATTCGCGACTAGCCCAGATTGGACAGGCATGCGACGAATCGCGCTTCGCAGAATCAGAGTCCAAGTTGGCAGTTGAAGCGCTCAGCCGGCACCGACACTTCCAAGCGGCTCTGCTAAGCAAGCTGCAGGCGATCAATACCGCAGGGGAATGGAAAAGCCCGGCCAAGGCCGGGCTTTGAATGGAAAGCAGGTGAGATGAAACTTAAGGCTTGTTGCCGGTCGGGAACGGCCACGCAGCCGCGGGACTGAGGGCAGTTTTTGCTGCAGGCGCCGCAGGCGCAGGCGCAGGTGGAGATGCAGGCGCCTTTTTCGCAGCGGCCTTCTTGGCTGGCGCCTTCTTGGCTGCAGCCTTCTTAGCCGGTGCTGCCTTTTTAGCCGGTGCTGCCTTCTTGGCTGCAGCCTTCTTTGCGGGCACCGCTGCCTTCTTGGCAGGAGCAGCCTTCTTGGCGGGTGCAGCCTTCTTAGCCGGAGCGGCCTTCTTTGTCGGAGCCGCTTTCTTCGCGGGCGCCGCCTTTTTGGCGGGCGCCGCTGCCTTCTTTGTTGCCGGCTTCGCGGCCGGGGCCGCCTTCTTCGCAGTTGCCATGGGAATCTCCTTGATCGAGTGACGAGACACGCCCGCAGGTTCACCGGCTGGGCGATTCAACAAGATGGCTTGGCGGCCTTTGCGGGCCGTTGGAGCCCCCTT
>JAKQJK010000257.1 GCA_029561195.1 Pseudomonadota bacterium | reverse complement strand
AGGCGCTGTGCGGGCGTGGTGGTGCCGATGCCCACATTGCCGCCAGCAGCTTGCAGCGCCAGATGGGTTCCACTGGTATTCTCCACCACCGTTGCGTTATTGGCGCCTTTGTACACCAGCAGGTTGGCCCCGCTCATTTCGGCCTTGAATGCAGGAGCTGAATTGGAGGAGCTGGGTGCGAGCACCTCCAGGCGTGCCCCTGGTCCTGTGGTCCCGATGCCCACGTTGCCATTGGTCGCCACCGTCATCTGGGCCGTGCTGTTGTTGGTGAAGAGATGAAGTGCATGGTTGCTCTTGGTGCCCAGCCATCCACCACCGCTGCTTCCACCCACGAACGAACCCAGGGTGATCGTGCCATCGGTGTGCGTGAGACCATAGTTGCTGGTAGCTGTGCGTACAGTGAGCTTATCGGTGGCGGTCGTTGTACCGATGCCCACGCTGCCTTCGATGATGGCTCCGTTCGTGGGGGCGGCTGATGTGCCGGAGTAAGTGGCACCTACGGCTAGGCCTCCTTCCACATCCAACTTGCTGGCGGGTGTGGTGGTGCCGATGCCCACGTTGCCTTCAATGATGACTCCGTTCGTGGGTGCGGCCGTGGTGCCGGAGTAGGTGGCCCCTACGGCCATTCCTCCTTCCACATCCAACTTGCTGGCGGGATCGGAGGTGCCGATGCCCACGTTGCCCAGGTTGGTATTGGCGAGATGGTCCCCTTGGAAAGCCCATGCGCTGGGCTGCGAGGTGATCTCACCTGTGCCGGGGTCCATAGTGATCGTGTTCGGGCAGAAGAGGTTGAACACCTGCATTGTGCTGCTCGCGTTCGCGACAAAGGCATGGGTGCCTGCCACAGCCACGAAATTGGGAACGGCTCCAGTGGCGATGGTGGCACTGAGGATGGGCGCTGCGGGGTTACTGATATTGAACGCCATCAGGTTATTACTGCCGTTGTTCACCACAAAGGCGTAGCTGCCCGAAACGGCTACGGATCGGGGGTTGTTCCCAGTGGCAACGGTGGCGCTCAAGCTGGGCGCGGCCGGAGCGCTGATGTTGAACACCATCATATTGTTGCTCGCGTAGTTCACCACATAGGCATAGATGCCCGCCACGGCTACTGACCAAGGGGTATCGCCGGTGGCGATGGTGGCACTGAGGCTGGGTGCTGCCGGGTTGCTGATGTTGAACACCTTCATGGTGTTGCTGCCGAAGCCGCCAGTCACCACGTATGCGTAACTGCCAGAAACGACTACGGACAAGGGTCCTCCTGCACCAGTGGCGACGGTGGCACTAAGGCTGGGCGCGGCCGGGTTGCTGATGTCGAAGACCATGAGATTGCTGCTGTTGTAGTTCACTACATAGGCGTAGCTGCCCGAAACGGTCACGCAACGGGGGCTGGACCCTGTGGCAATGGTGGCGCTCAAGCTGGGTGCAGCCGGGTTGCTGACATCGAACACCATCATGTTGTTGCTGGTTAGATTCACCACATAGGCGTAGCTGCCCGAAACGGCTACGGAATAGGGGGCGGATCCGGTGCCTATGGTGGCACTGAGGCTAGGTGCTGCCGGGTTGCTGATGTTGTACACCCTCATGTTGGAGCTACCGATGTTCACCACGTATGCGTAGTTGCCCGCCACGGCTAGCGCATTTGGCGTTGATCCGGCAGCGATGGTGGCTACGTTGTTGAAACAAATGGCTTCCGCACCCGGCACGTTCCCGCTCCCGAAGATGCTCTCCGCGCTCAGGCTCTGCCAACTGGCCGTGCCATTGGCATCACTGGTGAGGATCTTCGCTGCGCCTTGCGAGCCGTCGGCGATGCGCACATTGCCCGCCACATGGAGCTTGGCGGAAGGCGCCGTGGTGCCGATGCCCACATTGCCCAGCGTGTCTTCGTACAAGAACGCATCGCTGAGCACGGTGCCGCTCGTGTCGAATTTGGCCAGGTGGTTCAAAGTGCCGTTGGCGTTCACCGCCGGGCCTACGGGACCTTGCGGGCCAACAGGGCCTTGTGCGCCCACCGCCATGCCGGCATTGATCACGCTGGCATCGCTCAGCGTTACATAGAGCGAATCGTTGGTGATCGCCGCGTTGGTCACCGATACGCCTTGCGGGCCTGCCACGCCTTGTGGTCCTGTGGGGCCCATGGCACCGGTATCTCCCTGTGGACCTGCAGGACCTATCGGGCCTTGCGGACCAAGTGGCCCTGTCGGGCCTTGTGCGCCAATGGGGCCTTGATCACCTACCTCGCCCGCGATGGCCACGAACCATAGGTTGTATGTACCAGTGCCCATGGTCCTGTCCACCAGTACTGTGAAGCTACTCCCTCCGCCGCTGGTGATGACCCCTTCCATCCAAATCCCCGAACCGCCGTTGACGCGCACACGTGAGCCTGTGATATAGGCGGTGTTCTGGTTCAGCGGGAAAAACTTGTAACCAGTGCCGATGGTCTGAGAGGTGCCGGAGAATGCTTGGTAGCCCAGGCCCGCGGCTCCCGTTGCTCCATTGTACCCATTCGTACCGGTGATGGCGATGGTCCATGGGTTATATATACCCGAGCCGAACGATCCCTGTAGCGATACCGACATGGACGTTCCGCTGGGGGTGTAGGCAGTGACAGTGCCGAACATGTAGTGTGTTGTGGGGCTGCCGATCCTGCTGATCCTTACGTTATCGCCCACTTGATAAGCCAGACCTGTCTGCGTCGTGAACGTGATGGTGCCAGTGAATTGAAGTGGCATAGACGTATTGGATGTTGCGTAGTAGCCCGGCCCTGTGGCCCCTTGCGGCCCTGTTGCACCGGTTGCGCCCGTTGCTCCTGTTGGTCCCACCGCTCCTTGCGGCCCCGTAGCGCCCACCGGCCCTTGCGGTCCTGTTGCTCCCGTGGGCCCCTGCGCACCCACGGTACCTGTGAGCGGCTCCGAGGTGATCTCACCGGTCGTAGGGTCCATGGTGATCATGTTCGGGCAATAGAGGTTGAACACTTGCAGGTTGCTGCTGCCATTGTTCACCACATAGGCATGGCCGCCCGCAACGGTTATGGCATAGGGGGCCGCACCTGTAGCGAGGGTGGCGGTTAGGCTAGGAGCAGCCGGATCGCTGATGTTGAATGCCATCATGGTGTTGCTGCTGCTGTTCACTACATAGGCGTAGTTGCCCGCTATAGCTACGGAGAGAGGCACCGATCCAACTGCGATGCTGCTGGTTTGAACGGGTGCCGCCGGATCGCTGATGTTGTACACCACCATCTCGTTCGGGCTGCTGGTAACCACATAGGAGTAGTTCCCCATCACAGCCACAGCGTTCGGCGATCCACTAGGAACAACACTGGCGATCTGGCTGGGTGCAGTTGGGTTGCTGATGTCGAACACCCTCATCGCGACGTTGTTGATCACATAGGCGTAGCTACCTGCGATGGCCAGGGAACGTGGTTGAGTTCCAGCGGCGATGGTGGCAATAAGGCTGGGTGCGGCGGGGTTGCTGATGTCGAACACCATCATGTTGCTGCTTCCCTGGTTCAACACGTAGGCATAGTTGCCAGCCACTGCCACGGCGCGTGGAGCGGTCCCGGTCGCGATGGTGGCGATCAGGCTGGGCGCAGCCGGGTTGCTGATGT
>JAKQJK010000195.1 GCA_029561195.1 Pseudomonadota bacterium | reverse complement strand
GTTTTGAGTTGCTTGAATTCCTTTTCAGAAAGCGAACGCGGATTCTTGTAGTAATCCGTGAGTTCGTCCAGCCTGAATTGTTGAAGCGTCCAGTTTATTCTCGTTGCCAAACGACCCTCGTCTTCTCACGCAATCTCTTGTACGTCCACAAGCACTCGCGGTCGCCACTCTCAGCCCTCGCCAGCGTGACCCGCCAATACAGCGCGGTCAAAACTGCGCCTCGCTCAGCTCGGCTTCGAGTTCCTGGACCCGCTCGCGCAAGTCAGCCATGTCAGCCTCGATCGCCAGCAGCCGCGCAAGCAGCAACTGGTAAGCGCCGTCAATTACTTCCATCGACATCGGAATGCCCGTTCATCGCGTTCAGCCGCTCGGTCAAGTCAGCAACCTGGCGCTCCAACTCGCGGATGCGCTTGTCGCGGCTGTTCACCGCCTTGCTCAATTTGTCCACTTGCGTCTGCAAATCAGCATTTTCCTGTTGTAAATTCACAATAAGTGCTTCCCTGTCTGATAACGCAGAACGCAAGCCTGAAACTTGCGCCTCTAATAAATCCACTTTCGCGGCTAACTTGTCCGCCCGCTCATTCAAAGCATTGATGCGCGTCTCGTAAGCCTGTGACAGCGTGGCAACGCAGTCAGCCTGGATTTTCTTCCGGTTGGCAATCGCATTCACGATCACCGCGCCGAGTCCGCCGCCGCCGATGAATATGCCTATAAGAGCGACCCAATCGCCGCCAGTCATCCAACAGCCTCGTCTTCGTCTTCCAGCATATTGAACACAGCCGCAAGATTGTCCGGCTTGTCGGTCAGGTCGTGCAGTAAATTGGATCCGCCGCCAGCCACAATAGCAGTCAGGATTTTTCCGATGAGTTCATTCGGGATAAACGCGGCGAACAGGTTTAGCCCCGTAAACCACACGAACACGCCAGCCAGCACCCACGCCGGATACATCAGCCAGAACTTGTCCCAGCCGTACTTGTCAAACAGCGGAGTCACTAACGCGGCGACCAGCCTGTTTGCCAGTACCATCACCCCGATCACAACGCCCAATACAGTAATGTCAAATTCCATCCGTTAGCCTCCGT
>JAKQJK010000186.1 GCA_029561195.1 Pseudomonadota bacterium | reverse complement strand
AGCCTAAGCTTTCGTGGACTGAATCCCTGCATGTCTACCTGGAGCCGGCCAGCATCCGCATGCTGCTACTGGGTTTTTCTGCCGGGTTGCCGCTGCTACTGGTATTTGGCACGTTGAGTTTCTGGCTGCGCGAAGCCGGCATCAACCGCACCACGATTGGTCACCTCAGCTGGGTGGGGCTGGCATATGGCTTCAAATGGGTCTGGTCGCCGCTGGTGGACCGCATGCCCATTCCGATGCTGACCCATCTGATGGGACGACGGCGCAGCTGGTTGTTGCTGTCGCAGCTGGCAATCATCGCAGCCCTGGTTGCCATGGCCATGACAGACCCCAAGCTGGCGCTAACCCCCATGGTCTGGGGCGCACTGACGGTGGCATTTGCCTCCGCCACCCAGGACATCGCGCTGGACGCTTACCGGATCGAGTCGGCAGACGTGGAGCGTCAGGCAGCTCTGGCCGCCACTTACCAGACCGGTTACCGCCTGGCGATGATCTGGGCGGGCGCCGGAGTACTGTGGATTGCCGCCCGCGCCGAGGTCGCCGATGTGAGCAGTTACCAACACGGCGCGTGGCAAACCGCTTACCTGGTCATGGCCGCGTCGATGCTGCTGGGTGTGCTGACCGTCCTGTTTTCCAGGGAGCCCGTACACCGCGAGTTGCCTCCTGCCAAAAACGCGGCCGACTGGCTCAAGGGCGCACTGGTGGAACCCTTTGCCGATTTCATCCGCCGCTACCGCTGGCAGGCCGCGCTGATTCTGGCGCTGATTGCCATCTACCGTATCAGCGACGTGGTGATGGGCATCATGGCCAACCCGTTTTACGTGGATCTGGGCTACACCAAAGACGAAGTGGCGCTGGTGACCAAGGTTTACGGCGTGATCATGACACTGGTGGGCGCCTTCGTGGGCGGCGTGCTATCGATGCGGTTTGGCGTGATGCGCATCCTGATGCTGGGCGCGATTCTGAGCGCCGCCACCAATCTGCTGTTTGCCTGGCTGGCGTCCCACGGCCATGACCTGACGGCGCTGATCTTTGTGATTTCTGCAGACAACCTGTCCAGCGGCATAGCCTCGGCGGCGTTCATTGCCTACCTGTCCAGCCTGACGAATGTGCAGTATTCGGCCACGCAGTACGCGCTGTTCAGCTCCATGATGCTGCTGTTACCCAAGTTTCTGGCGGGGTTTTCGGGCCAGTTTGTGGATGCATTTGGTTATAACGATTTTTTCAACGCCACAGCGATGTTGGGCGTACCGGTATTGCTGTTGATCTGGCTGGCTTCAAGGTCGAAAAGCGACTCCAGCCTTCACTGAGTAGGTTTGCATAGCTATTATTTTTATAGCGGTTTGATTGACTGACCCACGGGCTTTTGTTTACCTTTCTTTACCCACGCTTCAACCGGGTTTGACCGCCAGTGCGCATGATGCATTGGTGAACGGCCTTTTCCGAACCCACTTTTGCCGGACAGCCCGGCGTAGACTGCAGCCATGAGCCAACAACTGTTGATGATCGAAGACGACAACCGCCTCGCGGGGATGGTGAGCGAGTATCTGGGACAGTCCGGCTTCGCAGTGAGCCACGCGGGCGATGGCCTGAGCGGTCTGGCTCGTTTGCAGGAAGCTTCAGGCAACGCACCCCCCGACTTGGTCATCCTGGATCTGATGCTGCCAGATATCGATGGACTGGAAGTGTGCCGCCGCATCCGGGCCCTGCCGGGCGCCGTTGCCCAGATTCCAGTGCTGATGCTTACCGCCAAAGGCGACCCGATGGACCGCATCATTGGTCTGGAGCTGGGTGCGGATGACTATTTGCCCAAACCGTTTGAGCCCCGCGAGTTGCTGGCCCGCATCCGCGCGGTACTGCGCCGCCGGGTGGACGGTGCTGCGACCAACGGCAAGGTGCTGCGCTTCGGCTCGCTGGAAATTGACCGCGATGCCCGAACAGTTTCGGTTAGCTCGCAACCGTGTGACCTGACGTCTTATCAATTTGACCTGCTGGTGGCGTTGGCCGAGCGCGCGGGCCGCGTGCTGACACGTGACCAGATCATGGAAGCCGTTCGTGGCCGCGAGCTGGACGCGTTTGACCGGTCCATCGACGTGCACATGGGCCGCATCCGGGCGGCCATCGAAATTGACGCCAAAAACCCGAAACGTATTTTGACCGTGCGCGGTGTGGGTTACGTATTTGCGCGCCAGCAAGACTAAGCCTGTTGCGATGAGCACGCCATTTCATCAGCGCCTATATTTGCGCATCTGGCTGGCCGTAGTGGCCACTATCGCCGTGCTGGCACTGGTGGCTGGCTGGCTGGCGCGGCTGGAGTTCGAGCAGGAACGCGCGGAACGGGAACGCGAGCGGGCCGAGCGCCCGGGACGCGAGATTGTGCTGCGCAATGAGGCCGGTGACGTGATCGGGCAGGCTCCGCTCAGGCCTACGCGAGTGCCGGGCCAGGGGCCTGAATTTCAAGTCACCATGGTGGATGGAACGACGCTTTTCATCCAGTTGCCACGTCCCAACCGGCCATTTGCAAACCGCGTGGAACCCGGGCAGCAACCAATGCGCATGCCCTTTGGCTTTGCCTGGATGTTGGGCTTGGTGGCGCTGGCCGTGGCGATAGCGACCTACCCCATCGTACGGCGGTTAACCAAGCGGCTAGAAACCGTGCAGCAGGGAGTGGAGCGCTGGGGCGCTGGCGACTTGTCCACCCGCCTGTCTGAGGATGGGCAGGACGAAGTGGCGTTTCTGGCAACCCGATTCAATAACGCTGCAGAGCGCATCCAGACGCTCATCCAGTCCCATGAAAGCCTCTTGGCGTCCCAAAAGTCGCTGTTGGCCAATGCCTCGCATGAATTGCGTTCCCCGTTGACCCGCATCCGCATGGGGCTGGAATTGATGGGCACCACCTCATCACCCGCGTCCAGGAATGAAATCGCCCGCAATATTGGCGAGCTGGACCAACTGATCGATGAAATCCTGCTGGCCAGCCGCCTCGACGCCCGTGAAGCTGACTTGGGCAGCATTGAGTCAGTCGACCTGATCGGCCTGGCTGCCGAAGAATGTGCCCGTGTTCAGGCTGAGCTGGATGTTCAGTCCGGGGACGGCGCATCCGTGTTGGCCGTGCAGGGAGTCTCCAAGCTGCTGCGGCGCGCGGTACGCAACCTGCTTGAGAATGCGCGTCGTCATGGCGCCGGCGAGGTTACGGTCACTTTGCAGCAGGCAAGTGATACAGCGGTAGTGCGGGTGTGTGATCACGGCCCTGGTGTGCCCGTTGAGCTGCGCGAACGCATTTTTGAGCCGTTTTATCGCCTCCCGGGCGCAACCGAAAGGGACGGTGGCGTGGGCTTGGGCCTGTCGCTGGTCAAATCCATCGCTACGCGGCATGGGGGTTCGGTTCACTGCGAAAACGCACCAGGTGGGGGTGCCTGCTTCGTTTTGAGCTTGCCGCTGGCAATAGAAAATGCCCAAGAGGCCTGATTCCTGTGCGAAAAGCACAGTACACCCCCCATTTGAAGGATAGGCTAACGGACCGGGTAGAGATACATTTTCTTTAGCTGCTGTCACAGTCAATATATCAAGCCAACAAAAAATCAAGCCATACACGGTCTCTCAGTTTTCCAACGACGTCCCTTCGGGGACTTTTATAAAGCCACCGCAAGGTGGCTTTTTTTTGTCCGGATAGCGGGCGCCGGGTGCTCATAAAATCAATTGATGACTTTTAACCAACTGGCTCGCTACGCAGCGCTTTTTTGGGGGCTCGTGGTGTTTTTGCCAGTGGGTGTGAATTACCTGGCTTTCTTCATGTTGGCCCTGTGCATGGCTGTTCAGTCTGGGCGGGTTGAGCGCATCAGGCGGGTCAGGGAACATCTGATTTTCTGGCCATTGGCGGCGTTTATTTTTTGGAGTGCAGTTGTATTGGTACTCCAGCCCACGATATTCGAACAAACCCCGTCCAACTTCTGGCACATTGTTCGCATTGCATTGACGCTGGCCTTGGCCCTGGCGCTCACGCGTGATGAGGCCATCTGGGCAATGCGAGGCTTTGTGATCGCTGTGGTCGCGGCTTTGGTCGTCATCTGTTTGAACCATCTAGTCGGCTTGCCCGATTGGACAATATGGTCTGGGCTGATCAAGGTTACAGGCAATAAAACGATTGGCAATAACCTGCTGCTAACAGTCGCTGCGGGCTCGGGCATTGTTGTAGCGCTGGCGACCCCTTCTGCAGCATGGCGGGCGCTCTCATTAGTCTTTGTTTGCGCCGTCCTGATCGTGATTGTCTGGGCGCTACCAAGCCGTACATCGCTGCTTATCCTGATGCTGGCGCCTGCAGCGGCAGTGTGCCATCAGTGGCGTCAGTACCGAACAAAACTGGCCATTGGGTTGACCATAGTCTTCGCGGCAGCCGGTGCATTGTTGGCAAGCGTACCGTCGATGCACGACAGGCTGGCACAAGGCTTCAACGATCTTGAGCGTGCCCAAGCAGGTATCTGGAGTGATGCAAGTTGGGGAATTCGGTTGCAAATGTATCGGGAAACCGCCGCCATGATGATTGATCGCCCACTGACCGGTTGGGGTATTGGAGGCTGGACGAGTCAATGGCAGCAGCGAGCTCCTGCAGAGTTTTCCGGGTACAACATGCCTCACAACGATTACCTGTGGATGGGCTCGCAAGCGGGAGTTCCTGGCGGTCTTTTGCTGCTCTCTCTGTTTATTGCAGCCTGTCTGGTGGGCTGGAAGCGACGCGACAGCGTTGGGCGAATGACTTTTTTGGCTACGCTGACCTTGTTATTCGCCGCGCTGGTTAATTCCGCAACCCGGGACGCCAATATTGGACTGGGCCTACTGTGGATAGTTGGAATCTACCTCCGGCTGGGCGCAGACCCAGGCTTCAATCTTTCGTCGCTCAGGCAGACAAAACCTGCCGCAAGAAACGTGAGCTGAGCAACCCGCCAATTCGGCCGGCGAGCCGCCCAACATGGCGAGGCACCGGAACCAGCAGGCGAAAGGGCAAGGCCAGCAGTGCCAAAGCAAGTACACGACGCCTCAGTATCCGCGCTTGCTCGACGCCCTCGTACTTTTTCGAGAACCGGATTTTTGACTGTACGTGGTGATAACCCCGCCAATATTCAGACCGCCATCGGTGACTGCCCCCAACCGACCCCCGGGATCGGTGAATCAGGCGCACAGACGGAATCACAAGCATCTGTTTTTTCTGGTCAAAAACTCTTTTGCAAAGATCGTCATCCTCGTAATAGAGAAAGAATGACTCATCGAAGAAGCCCACGCCGCGCATCGTTCCCATGTTAAACAGCATGGCCGCACCACAAACAAAACCGACACAGCAGGGGCCGTCTGCCTGGGGGCCTTGTGAAGACCATTCTGTAGAGGGCCAGCGGTAGTTGATGTCCAGCTTGCCTGTTGCCTGCGTCAATTGGGGCACGATGATGGCGAACCCGGGATGGGCTTGGGCCGCCGCCAGGAGCAACATCACATCGTTCGCCCGGGCCTCACAGTCTGGGTTCAACAAAAATGCGAAAGGCGTCTTAACATGTCTGAGTGCAAGATTGTTGGCAGCACCAAACCCCAGGTTCTGGTCGTTACCGATCCACTGAGCGCCCGGCATGCGCTGCCGCACTTCTTGCTGCGTATGATCGTGGCTTGCGTTGTCCACAAAAATCACGTGGGCAAATCCCTTCAAAGCGGTCGCCAAGGCCTCTATGCAATGCGCACTGTTGAAAGTGACCACAATCACCGTCACCTGATCCAGATCGGGCACGTGATCGCTCACGCTCATGCCGTCAGTCTGCTATCCGGTTTGACAGCCCGCATCTCCCACACCAAATGGGAGCGCCGCCCCACCAATCCGTCCAGCAGACGCAGCACACGGCGAGCCGGGCTGGCACGCTGCGGCTCATAGTCCCCGCGCGGATTGATACGAACCTGTCGAATTAGCTGGAATTCGCCTGTGAACCCATACATCTGCCCCAGAAGATGGGGACTAGCGAAATAACGATAGGACTTGGCCGCGAGCACATTCACATGCGTGGGATCACGAAAGGCTTTCTCGTGCGGATAGGCCGGAGTGATGGCATAGAAGATGCCACCCGGCTTGAGAACCCTCCACACGTCGTTCATGAGCTCTATGAATGGGAAATGAGTTATGCCTTGCACATAATCCAGTGCAGTCCTCGGGATATGCTCCAAAAAATCATACGCTGACACTGAATCAAAAAAGCCGTCAGCAAACGGAATGGGGGCCGTACACAGATTGGCCGCGACGATACGCACCGCACCTGGCGCGCTCAGGCCATCACGGATATCAACGCCGTAAAGCTCGGAGCAACCGTACGGGTTACGGGGTTTGGTGCCGCAACCAAGGTCCAGATGCCGACCTGGTGCCTGATTGTCCAGCTCACTCAATGGTGATGCCCCGCAACCTCACCGGCTTTCAGGTGGTAAACGGTCCCGCAATACGGGCATTTGGCTTCACCGGTACGGGCGACGTCCAAGTAAACCTTGGGGTGGCTGTTCCAGACTTTCATGTCCGCCTTAGGGCTGGGGCAGAACACGCCACCTTGGGCGTTAAGGTCTGCGGCCAGCAATTCAATGGTGTTCTTGCTCATGCTGAAACCTTCGTTAGCCAGTGGGCATACTTCGAATTACGACCATAGACGATGTCAAAAAACGCACTCTGTATTTTTTCGGTGATGGGCCCGCGCGAACCGCTGCCCAGCTCAATACGATCCAATTCGCGAATTGGCGTGACTTCAGCCGCAGTACCCGTGAAGAATGCCTCATCGCAGATGTAGACCTCGTCACGCGTGATGCGCTTTTGCACCACTTCCAGGCCCAGATCCTTGCAGATGTGGAACACGGTGTTGCGGGTGATGCCGTTGAGCGCACCGGCCGACAAGTCAGGCGTGTAAACCACACCGCCTTTAATGACGAACAGGTTCTCTCCCGCGCCTTCGCTCACGAAACCATTGGCATCGAGCAACATCGCTTCGTCATACCCGTCATCAGTGGCTTCCATGTTGGCCAGAATGGAGTTGGTGTAGTTGCTGACTGCCTTTGCCTGCGTCATGGTGATGTTGACGTGGTGCCGGGTGTAGCTAGAAATCTTAACGCGAATACCGCGGCGCATACCCTCTTCGCCCAAGTACGCACCCCACGGCCAGGCGGCGACCATCAGGTGAATGGTATTGCCCTTGGGTGAAACGCCGAGTTTTTTGTCGCCAATCCAGGTGAGTGGGCGCAGGTAGCAGCTCGCCAGGTGGTTCTCGCGCACCACGGCTTTTTGCGCTTCGTTTACCTGCTCTTTGGTGAAGGGAATGGCCATACGCAAAATCTTGGCGCTGTTAAAGAGGCGCTCGGTGTGCTCTTCCAGGCGGAAGATGGCGGTGCCGTTCACCGTGTTGTATGCGCGTACGCCTTCAAACGCGCCGCAACCGTAGTGCAAGGTGTGGGTGAGCACGTGAATTTTTGCGTCGCGCCAGTCAACCATCTGGCCGTCCATCCAGATTTTTCCGTCGCGGTCTGACATTGAGGGGGGTAAGACTGTCATCTCTATTCCTTGGGTTCACTTTTTTCGATTTTACGGCGTACTGCTGTCCGACGCCGGACGCACCAGTTCCCACTTCACCAGTTTGCCACCCACAAACTCACAAGTAACAAATGACTGTGTTCCATCGGTCCAGCGAAACAGCTCTGGCTGCTCGTCTTTGAGGGATATCAACTCGCCGAGCGCTTTGGTCATTGCAACGACATGAAGCAGGGTTACGCCGGGTCGCAGTTTGGCGTTAAGCATCACCGCGCTGCCCACATACCCCACAGGTCGATCCGCCGCGCGTTTGAGCACCTGCATCATGCGTGTGAAATGCAGCAATAGCCACATGACCAGTCCACCCATGGCAACTGCAACACCTCCCCAACCGTAAGCCCTATAAGCGGCAGCCACCAGAATGACGCCGCCAACCGGAATCAGAATTTTTTGAAATTGCATGCCGGGATTTTGGCAGGGTTATGGCAACCCCTACCGGTGTGGCCACCGCACCTCCACCGCCAAGCCACCCAGAGCACTTGATCGTGCAACCTGAGTCGTGGTGCCAAAGACATCCGACAACCTTTTGACAATGGACCAGCCCAGTCCGCTGCCTGATTGTTCATTGCCTATTACACGGTAAAACCGTTCGCCGAGACGAGCTAATTCCTGATCTGTCATGCCCGGCCCACCGTCTTCAACACGCAGTAGGGGTTGCCCAGCTTCGGACTTCACGACCACCAACACCCGTGCGCCATCAGGGCTATATCGCATTGCGTTGTCAATCAGATTACGCACCATCACACCAATCAGAACGTCATCCCCTGTTACCAGGACAGGCGCGTCGGCTTCCAGTTCAAGACTTTGATGACGCGCCATTGCGGTGGGTGCAAGCTCAGCAGCGACCCCGCGTGTCACCATGCTCAGGTTAACGGGGGCGACTGAGGCAGCTGAGGCTGCAGACGCCGTCTCAAGGCGCGCCAGGGTCAGCAACTGCTCAACCAACCGGGTTGCCCGATCACAACCTGCCAGCGTGTACTGGAGGGCATGGTCTCGCTGAGCTACATCGGATCCCGCGCCTAGCGCAACCTGCGCCTGTGCCCGGATCGCAGCAATCGGCGTACGCAACTCGTGTGCAGCATCGGCCGTGAAGCGACGCTCGGCCATGACCATACTCTCGATTCGCGCGAGCAATCCGTTCAGCGCATTGACCATCGGTCGCATTTCCGAGGGCATGTTATGCAATGCAACCGGCTCCAATGCTTGCGGCCGACGGTGACCAAGCACCTCGCCAAGCTGTCGCATGGGATCCAGCCCCTTCCGTACGGCCCACCAGAGCAACACCGCTAGCGCAGGCAGTGCAAACATCATCGGGAGAAGCATACTCAGTAGTACGGCCCGAAGAATTTCCCGTCGGGATGCAGTTTGTTCACCCACATAAACCCGGACATCATGCTCAGTACCGCGTGTGGAAAACACACGCCATTCGCCTCCATCACTGTGTCGCTCAGTTGCAAACCCGAGTGCTTTGTTGGTCATCGGTGCAATGCCCGCATTAGCTGAGCGCATCACCAGATGTCCGCCATGAAACACCTGGAAAGCCACGCGAGGGGCGTACTTGTGCAGCGAAGGGGCATCTGCCACTTCATCGGAGTCCTCCGCTTCAATCTGCTGTACCACGAGCAGGGCTGCTGCTTGCGCCAGATGACCATCCAGCAGTTCATCGAGCTCGTGGCGTGCAGACACCCAGGTTACATAGGCCACACCCAACCAGACCACTACGACCAGACCCATTGCCATCGCCAGCAACCGCGCCTGCAACGATCTGGGTCGCATCAACGTCACGTTGAGTCTTTCAGGCGAGGTACTGTGTACCCAATGCCACGAACGGTCTGGACGACTTCTGGAAACAGCTTGCGCCGCAAATGATGGATGTGCACCTCAATGGCGTTACTGTCGATTTCATAACCCCAGCTATACAGTTGCTGCTCCAGTTGCTCGCGCGACATCACTCGCCCCGCGTTCAGCATCAATGCGTGTAACAAGTCGAACTCGCGGGTTGACAACGCCACCACCTCACCATTCAGGGTAATGCTTCGTGCAGCTGGATTCAGCAATAGTGCTCCGCTGCGTAACACGTCCTGTGTCTGTCCGTGTGCACGACGAACCAGTGAACGCAAACGCGCGCCAAGTTCATGCAGATCAACTGGCTTGACCACGTAGTCGTCGGCACCCAAATCCAGACCACGGATTCGATCAGGCACCCCGTCACGAGCAGTGAGTATCAGAACCGGCGTCGCAATGCGGCGTCCTCGCACACCCTGTAGTACTTCCAGCCCATCCTTTAAAGGCAACCCGAGATCCAGCACGGCTGCTGTGTAATCTCCCGTGGCCAACTCACGCTCGGCAGCTACGCCATCCCGCACCCAATCCACCTGGAAGCCAAGTTGACGCAAACCTGCACGTAAGCCGTCTCCCAGCATCGGATCGTCTTCGGCCAGCAGAATTCGCATCAGGAAATTCTTGAGTTAGTCATCGTCATCGTGCCCTTTTGATCCATATTTTGCATTCTCCAAGGTTACGCTACCGGAGAGAACTTGCGAAGGCGCGCTCCGCCATTGAAACCAGCAAAATCCCAACGCTGCCACTAAGATAGCTGCCGCCAACGGTCGCCAAGGTCGCCGAATGCCCTCGCTGGGTGTACCTTCCTTCATGCCTGTCACCATGGACCGGGCAAGATTTTCATGATGCAGCCAGCTAGCCACCATTACGCCGGCTATGTGTACTCCCACAACTAAAAGCATGAGATTTCCTGCAACTTCATGTAATTCTTCGAGCCACTCTCCCCCGACGTCGTTATAGATGGACCAACCTGTCGTGACCAGCACCGCACCCAGAAGAATCAGCATCACTATAGCTACCGCCCCTGCGGGGTTGTGCCCAATGTGGTGTTCAGGCGTGCCATTCAACATCGACTTCAAATATCGAATCACTGACGAGGGCGCGCGAACAAAACTGGAAAATCGCGCGTAACGCGTTCCGACCAGACCCCAGAGGATGCGAAAGGCGATCAGACCACCCATGGTGTAACCCAGAGTCACATGAACCAGACGCCAGCGCTCGCCGTCCGACGTCAGATAGGCTCCCGCAAAACTCAACACCATCAACCAGTGGAACACCCGCACCGGTGCATCCCACACCAGAATTTTTGATTTCTTTTCAGTCATGGTATCTATTTTGGAATTCGTATGTCATGCTCGTTGAAGTTACCCTGTGCCGCGTTGGTGTGGCAGGCGGCACAGTTCGACGCATTGCCTACAGCGGTACGCTTCCAGATTGCTGGCGAAATTTCGCGCTCATTGTGTTTGCGCAAGAACCAGGCGGATTTCGTTATGCGATCCTGCGGCGGCTCCTCGTTTACTCGTTTGTAGGTGGCGGCATTGCTCTTGAGCCAGCCGCTGAGTTCACGCAAACTCACTTCATCCAGTGACGCGTCTGTTCCGAAGTGTTTGTCTAGCGAACCCATCAGGCGTTGCCATGAGGCAGCGGGCAACATACCAGCTGGATAGGCAATATGACAGGCAGCGCACTCCTGCTGGTATTTCGGTAACGGCGGCACCCGATTTACTTCAGAGTCGGCGTGGACAGCGCCCACAACAGCCATCGAAACCAGAAGGCTGCTTGCGAATGTAGGTAGAGATGAACGGGGCATGACTTGATTTCCTTGAATTTGAAGGTGGGGATTCAGCGCTTGAGGGTCAGCAGCCAAGACAAGACGTCGGCTTTCTCAGCCGCCGTGCACTCACGCCCCATCACGTCGTTGCAGTTGCGTCGAAACCATTTTTCGGTTTTGGCAGAGTCAGTGAATCGCTCGGCGTTGAAGGCGGGTGCCATGGGCCCAATCACCTTGCCGGTACTGGCATGTTTGCCATTCACCGTTGGTATCGCTGTGTGGCAGGAGGAACAACTCCACTCCTTGCCGTGTTTTGTCGTGAAGATTTGTTGCCCGCGGACAGGTTGTGGCGGTGAGCCAGCCAAAACGGTGTAGGCGGCCAACTGTTCAGCCGGTGTTACCGCGAAGACCTGCGCACTGGCTGCAGCGAGCACGACTGCAGACAGGGCCCACCTTGAAAAAAGTATCTTCATGTCAACTCCTTGATGGAGTCAACATTAACGAGCGGGGATTAAGCTTTTCTTAATGGCTGCATATCAGCCCAGCCCCCGTACTACGTCCATGGCCTGCTCCACCCGCTCAACAGCATGAATGGTCAACCCCTCGATCGGCTTTTTGGGCGCATTGGCTTTGGGCACAACTGCCACGCTGAAACCCAGCTTGGCAGCCTCTTTCAATCGTTCCTGCCCACGTGGTGCGGGTCGAACCTCACCCGCCAGACCCACTTCACCAAAGGCAATAAATCCCTTGGGCAAAGGTTTGCCACGCAAAGACGAGGTAATTGACAGCATGACTGCCAGATCGGCCGCCGGTTCGCTTATGCGCACGCCACCCACGGCGTTCACAAAGACGTCCTGATCCATGCAGGCCACGCCTGCATGCCGATGCAATACCGCAAGCAACATGGCCAGCCGGTCTTTGTCCAACCCCACGCTCAGACGCCGGGGGGACGGCCCGCCACTGTCCACCAGCGCCTGAATTTCAACCAGCAGCGGGCGAGTGCCTTCCAGCGTGACCATCACGCAGCTGCCGGGTACGGGCTCGGGATGCTGACTCAGGAAGATGGCGCTGGGGTTGCTCACCCCCTTGAGGCCTTTTTCGGTCATGGCGAACACGCCGATCTCATTGACAGCTCCAAAGCGGTTTTTTATCGCACGCACCAGCCTGAACTGGCTGTGTGTGTCGCCTTCGAAGTACAACACCGTGTCCACCATGTGCTCCAGCACCCGCGGCCCGGCCAGTGCACCCTCTTTCGTGACGTGGCCGACCAGCACAATGCACACTCCGCTGGCTTTGGCCGCGCGCGTGAGGTGGGCCGCGCATTCACGCACCTGCGCCACCGATCCTGGGGCCGAAGTGAGTTGGTCGGAGTAAACGGTCTGGATGGAGTCGATCACCGCAATGTCGGGTTGCGTCGCGTCCAGTGTCGCCAGAATTTTCTCCAACTGGATTTCAGCCAGCACCTTCACCTGGGAGCGATCCAGTCCCAGTCGGCGCGAGCGCAACGCCACCTGTGCGCCACTCTCTTCGCCAGTCACATACAGGGTGTTTTCCCCGGCACGCTGCAGTGAATCCAGCGCCTGCAACAACAACGTGGATTTGCCGATGCCAGGGTCACCGCCGATCAGCACCACGCCCCCTTCGACGATGCCGCCGCCCAGCACACGGTCCAGTTCTTCATGCCCCGTGGGAGTGCGCTCGATGTCGGAGGCCTCAATGTCCGCCAGAACGGCGATCTCAGCGGTCTTCGCCAGCGACGCAAACCGGTTTTTAACAGGCGAAGTACTCTCGGCAATCGACTCGATCAAGGTGTTCCAGGCACCACAGCTCGGGCACTTGCCCAGCCATTTAGGGCTGGTACCGCCGCAGTCGGTACAGGTGAAAACGGTTCTTTCTTTGGCCATGGCTGAATATTACTGTATGTATTCACAGTTTTACCGCTCGTCGAGCAAAAGCTTGCCAAAACTGTAAATACATTTAACATGTTAAATAAATGAATTCACCAGCTACTCCGTTCGTCCACCGCAACTTGCCCCGTCTGCTGTTGCAAGCGCGTGAAGCGGTCATGGCCCACACGCGCCCATCCCTTCGCCAGCACGCGCTGAGCGACCAGCAATGGCGCGTGTTGCGGGTGCTGGGTGAAAGCGGCACGGTGGAAACGGGCCGCGTTGCGCGTGAAGCGTTCATCCTGGGGCCCAGTCTGACGGGGGTGCTCAACCGCATGGAGCGCGACGGCCTGATCCGCCGCGCCCGTGACCTGGCCGACCAGCGGCGCACCGTGGTGGAAGCAACGGAACGGGGCCGAGCCCTGGTAGACACGCTGTCGCAAACCATTGAAGCGCATTACAGCTGGATGGAAAAGACGCTGGGCAAAGAGAAACTGGCGCAGCTCTATGTGCTGCTGGATGCCGTGATTGAGCTGGAGCAGGCATGAATATCGCCCAGCCCTTCATGCCCAACGGCACCGTCTATGGAACCCTGCTGAACTTTCAAGGTGAGATGGATGCCCTAGCCCCGCAAATGAGCCAGGTGCCCTACAAAGCCGCGCCACACGCGCCCGTCCTGTACATCAAAACGGCCAATACCTGGAGCGCCAACGGCGCGGGCATCGCGCTGCCTGTCACCACACACCAGGTCGAAGTGGGGGCCACAATTGGGATATTGATTGGGCCTCCAGACCTCGCGGAATATGCGCAACCAGCGACTATTTTGATAGCGGGCTATATCTTGATGAACGACCTGTCCATCCCGCATGCCAGCTTCTTCCGCCCGCCGGTCAAATGCAAATGTGTGGACGGGTTTCTGGGTATTGCTTCGCAGTTGGCGTCAACCGCTTTGGCTGGCGATCCTGCGCAATTCAAGCTGGAAGTGCACATCAACGGCGAGTTGCGCCAGCGCATTGACTTCGCCCATCTGATTCGCTCCGCCAACCAGTTGCTGGCCGACGTCAGCGAGTTCATGACACTACAACCCGGCGACATACTCACGCTGGGCTGCGATGTGGGCCGCCCACTGGCGCAGGCAGGCGACCGCATCGACATCCGCGCGCCCGGCCTGCCCGCATTCGGCACGTTGTCCAACACAGTGTTGCCACCCACGTCAGACGATGCACCTGTCGGGGTCACAGCATGAAACACGCCCGGGTTGCCTATGCAGGGGCCATTCATCAGGCCATCGCTCACAGAGATCACTTGCAGCTGGCCGATGGGCGTGTCGTGGCGCAGGAAGCCGTGGTGTGGTTGCCACCGCTGTTGCCAACCCCGCGCCCCCGAACCATCCTTGCGCTAGGCCTGAACTACGCGGACCACGCCAAAGAGCTGGCATTCAAGGCGCCTGAAGAGCCGCTGGTATTTATCAAGGGCGAGAGCACGCTGACAGGCCATCGCGCGTTCACCCGTCGCCCACGTGACGTGCAATTCATGCACTACGAGTGTGAATTGACGGTGGTGATCGGCAAAACTGCCAAAGGTGTGAAGCGCGACGACGCCTACGATTTCGTGGCCGGCTACACCGTGGCGAACGACTACGCCATCCGCGATTACCTGGAAAACTGGTACCGGCCGAACCTGCGCGTCAAAAACCGCGACACCTGCACCCCTATCGGCCCCTGGCTGGTTGATGCAGCTGACGTACTCGATCCGATGAATCTGGCGCTGCAAACCACAGTGAATGGCCATGTCACGCAATCCGGCAACACGCGGGACATGATTTTTGACTTGCCGTTTCTCATCGAATACTTCAGCAGTTTCATGACACTGCAGCCTGGCGACCTGATCCTGACGGGCACACCAGACGGTGTGGTGGACTGCCAGCCGGGCGATGTGGTCATCACCAGCATTGAGGGCATCGGCGCCCTCATCAATACCATCGAAGCGTGGCCAGTTGCTGCGCCCACCGCATCCCAAAAAGGACAGGCATGAGAATCGATCACCTGATCAACGGCAAACCGGTTGCCGGTAGCCACTACTTCGAAACCGTCAACCCCGCCACACAGGATGTGCTGGCCGAAGTCGCCTTAGGTGGCGAGGCAGAAGTCAACGCTGCCGTCGCCGCCGCCAAAGAAGCTTTCCCCAAATGGGCCGGTATGCCAGCACTACAGCGAGCCAAGCTCATCCGCAAACTGGGCGACCTGATCGCAACTCACGTGCCCGAAATTGCTCAGACCGAGACCAACGACTGTGGCCAGGTCATCACACAAACCGGCAAGCAACTCATCCCCCGCGCGGCCGACAATTTCTATTACTTCGCCGAGATGTGCACCCGCGTAGACGGCCACACTTATCCGACCGAGACGCACCTCAACTACACGCTGCTTCACCCTACTGGTGTGTGCGCGCTCGTCAGCCCGTGGAACGTGCCGTTCATGACCGCAACCTGGAAGGTTGCGCCTTGCCTGGCCTTTGGAAACACCGCAGTGCTGAAGATGAGCGAGCTGTCGCCCATGACCGCCGCACGCCTGGGCGAGCTTGCGCTGGAAGCCGGCATTCCCCCCGGCGTGCTGAATCTGGTGCACGGCTACGGCAAGGACGCGGGGGAGCCGCTGTGCAGCCACCCAGACGTGCGAGCAATCTCCTTCACCGGCTCCACCGCCACCGGCAACCGCATCGTCAAGTCGGCGGGCTTGAAGAAGTTCAGTATGGAGCTGGGTGGCAAAAGCCCGTTCGTGATTTTTGACGACGCCAATCTGGAGCGCGCGCTGGATGCCGCCGTGTTCATGATCTTCAGCAACAACGGTGAGCGCTGCACGGCGGGTTCGCGCATTCTGGTGCAGCAGTCAATCTATGCCGACTTTGTGGCGAGGTTTGTGGCGCGTGCCAAACGCATCATCGTGGGCGACCCGCTGGATGAGAAGACCATTGTCGGGCCCATGATTTCCCAAGCCCATCTGACCAAGGTTCGCGGCTACATCGAACTCGGCCCCAAAGAGGGCGCGACGCTGCTGTGCGGCGGACTGGGCCAGCCCGACCTGCCGGAGCGCGTCAAAAAAGGCAATTACGTGCTGCCCACCGTGTTCGCCGATGTGGACAACAAGATGCGTATTGCGCAGGAAGAAATATTCGGCCCCGTGGCCTGTCTGATTCCGTTCAAGGATGAAGCCGATGCGATTCGACTAGCCAACGACATCCAGTACGGATTGAGCAGCTACGTCTGGACCGAGAACATTGGCCGCGCCCACCGCGTGGCAGCCGCCGTAGAAGCCGGCATGTGCTTTGTGAACAGTCAGAATGTGCGGGATCTGCGCCAGCCGTTTGGCGGCACCAAGGCAAGTGGCACGGGGCGCGAGGGCGGTACTTGGAGTTATGAGGTGTTTTGCGAACCGAAGAATGTGGCCGTGTCGATGGGAATCCATCACATTCCGCACTGGGGAGTTTGATCATGGGAAAACTCGAAAACGTCGGGAGCGTTCGCCATGGGTAAGCTCGCTTTGGCCGCCAAGGTCACCCACGTGCCGTCGATGTACCTGAGCGAGCTGGACGGGCCGCAAAAAGGCACGCGCCAGGCGGCCATTGATGGCCACGTTGAAATCGGCAAACGCTGTCGCGCGCTGGGGGTGGACACCATCGTGGTGTTCGACACCCACTGGCTGGTAAACGCGGGTTATCACATCAACTGCGCGCCACACTTCAAGGGCACCTACACCAGCAACGAGTTGCCCCACTTCATCAGCAACATGCCGTTTGAATACGACGGCAACCCGGGCCTGGGCCGTCTGCTGGCAAAGACCTGCAATGACATGGGCGTGGCCACTCTGGCCCACGATGCCACGTCACTGGCGCCGGAGTACGGCACGCTGGTGCCCATGCGCTACATGAATGCCGATCGCCACTTCAAGGTGATCTCGGTGAGTGCGCTGTGCATGGTCCACTATCTGGACGACAGCGCCCGAATGGGCTGGGCCATGCGCCAGGCAGTAGAGCAGCACTACGATGGCACCGTGGCTTTTTTAGCCAGCGGCTCGCTGTCACATCGTTTCGCCCAAAACGGCATGGCGCCGGAGTACGCCAACAAAATGTGGAGCCCGTTTCTGGAGCAGCTGGACCACCACGTCGTGGGCATGTGGCAGCGCGGCGAGTGGAAAACTTTCGTACAAATGCTACCTGAATACGCCGCCAAAGGCCACGGCGAAGGCTTCATGCACGACACGGCCATGCTGCTCGGGGCGCTAGGGTGGGACCACTACCAAACGCCAGCTGAAATCGTCACACCATTTTTCCCGAGCTCGGGTACCGGACAGATCAACGCGGTGTTTCCGGTCACGCCGATGCCTGCCAACCTGGCCGGCATCGGACGATCAAACTCGTCATCAGCGCCTTTTGCGGCTGGTGCCAGCCGCCTGTGAGACGATAAGGAGCACACAACATGCCACATCTGGTCATTCTCTACACCGCCAACCTCGACAAGGAAACCGACATGACAGCACTTTGCCGCACACTGGCCAACACGATGCTGGAAGTCCACGACGAAGACGGGAAACAGGTCTACCCAACAGGGGGAACGCGCGTCTTTGCCTATCCGGCGCCCCACTACGCGGTAGCCGATGGCAAGGAAGACTACGCTTTTGTGTATTTGAATTTGCGCATGAGTCGCGGACGCACAGACGCTACAAAAAAGAGAGCTGGCGACGCATTACTCATGAGCGCCAAGGCCCATTTTCAACCCATTTTCATGCACCGCCACATCGGCATAACACTGCAAATTGACGAAGGGCATGAAGTGTTTGACGCCAAACACAGCAACCTGCACCCGCTGTTCCAGAAATGAAAACCAGTCCATTCAGTGCTGGACTCATCCATCAGCTTGCTGCGGAGCTAAACCAGTCGGAGAAATCGCGCGTGCAGGTGGAGCATTTCTCCAAACGCTTTCCTGGCATGACGGTAGAAGACGGCTATGCGGTGTCCCGCGCGTGGGTGAAGATGAAACTAGCCGAGGGACGCGCTGCCCGGGGTCACAAGATCGGCCTGACCTCGCGCGCCATGCAGCAGGCCAGCCAGATCACCGAGCCCGATTACGGCACGCTGCTGGACGACATGTTTTTCCCGGAAGGCAGTGACATTCCGTCTAGCCGCTTCATCGCGCCGCGGGTGGAGGTGGAGCTGGCCTTTGTGCTGGGTAAACGCCTGCAGGGCCCCAATGTCACGATTTTTGAAGTGCTGGCCGCCACCGACTACGTGGTGCCCGCCATCGAGATCATCGACGCCCGCATTGAGCAGTTTGACCGCCACACCAAAGTCATGCGCAAGGTCTTTGACACGATTGCCGACAACGCGGCCAACGCCGGCATCATCACCGGCGGGCGGCCCGTGAAACCTGACGCCGTGGACCTGCGCTGGGTCAGCGCGCTGCTGTACAAAAATGGCGTCATCGAAGAGTCTGGCGTGGCCGCCGCCGTGCTGAACCACCCCGCCACCGGCGTCGCCTGGCTGGCCAACAGGCTGAGCGCCACGGGTGAGTTTCTGGAAGCCGGCGAGGTTGTGTTGGGCGGCTCCTTTACTCGGCCGACCGCAGCCATTGCGGGCGATACGTTCCATGCCGATTACGGGCCACTGGGGTCCATCGCCTTCAGATTCATCTAAAACAACGAGGGGCCTTCATGCAAACACCTGTCAACCCTTTTAAGCAAGCCATCCGCAACCAGCAGACGCAAATCGGCCTGTGGGTCAGCATGGCTAACCCCTACAGCACCGAGATTTGCTCAGGCGCAGGTTTCGACTGGTTGCTGCTGGACGGCGAGCACGCACCCAACGACTTGCGCAGCCTGATGGCGCAACTGCACGTGGTTGCCGGCTACCCCAGCACACACGCGGTGGCACGCGTACCCGCGGGCGACACGGCACTGATCAAACAATATCTGGACCTGGGCGTTCAGACGCTGCTGGTCCCCATGGTGGATACGCCCGAACAAGCCCGCGGTCTGGTGCAGGCCTGTCGTTATCCGCCGGACGGCATTCGCGGCATGGCCGGTTCGCGGGCGTCGCGCTGGGGCCGGTATCCAGGCTACGTGCACGAGGCCAACGCCCAGGTCTGTCTGCTGGTACAGGCCGAGACGCGCCTGGCACTGCAAAACCTGGAAGCCATTCTGGCCACAGACGGCGTGGACGGCGTGTTCATCGGCCCCGCTGATCTCTCCGCGTCACTGGGGCACGTGGGTAACGCGGGCCACATTGAAGTACAGACGGCCATTGAAGACGCCATCAAACGCATCGTCAAGGCTGGCAAGGCGGCCGGCATCCTGACCACCGACGCAGCGCTGGCGAAACACTACATGGCTCTGGGCGCCACCTTCGTTGCCGTGGGTCTGGATACACAACTGCTGATACGCGGCACCAACGCGCTGGTGGGGGAATTCAAAAACACAGTGGCGTCGTCGCCCGTGGTCCCCAGCTCGGACAAAACCTATTCCTGAAGGCTGGCTAGATGAACCCTGACATGCACTCTGACGAACGGGCTGCGCGCGTGCAACTCGCGGCCTGCTACCGGGTCTTCGCCATGCTGGGCTGGACCGAGATGATCTACAACCACATCACGCTGCGGTTGCCGGACTCCGTGACCGGTGGCAACAAGGAATTCCTGATCAACCCCTTTGGTTTGCACTACAGCGAAGTCACCGCAAGCAACCTGGTCAAGATTGATATCCAGGGCAAGGTGCTAGACGGCTCGGTTTATCCGGTGAACCCGGCAGGATTCACGGTCCATGCGGCCATCCATGCAGCATTACCAGACGCTCACTGCGTCATGCACACGCACACCACCGCCGGTGTGGCCGTGGCCTGCCTGCAAGGAGGACTACAGCAAACCAATTTCTATACCGCCCAGTTGCACGACATGGTGGCGTATCACACCTTTGAAGGCATCACCATCCATGCGGATGAGGCACCACGTCTGTTGGCCAGCATTGGCAACAAACCCGCAGTGGTTCTGCGCAACCACGGCCTGCTGGCCTGGGGCCGGACGCTGCCGCAGACCTTTGCGATTTTGTGGACCCTGCAGCGTGCCTGCGAGATCCAGCTGGCGACCTTAAGCATGGGGCCAGCCATCCCCGTGCCAGAGGCTATCGCGGCCAAATGCACACGCGATGCACTGCAGTTCAATCCCGATCATGGCGCCGGCAAAGATGTCTTTGACGCGCTGGTCCGTCAAGTAGACAAGATTGATAATTGCTATCAAAATTAGAGCTTCTAACGCATATTTGACGAGGCTAGAGCCAAAAATGACCGCTGACAGCATCCGAAAAACATGTGTTATTGGTGCCGGTGCCATCGGTGGCTGGATCGGCAGCGGACTGGCCCGCGCAGGCTGTGATGTGAGTGTGGTCGCACGTGGTGACGCGCTGGTCAATATTCGCGCCCACGGGTTGAGATTACAGACCGCTGCCGGCGTGGAAGCCGCTTCCGTACGCAGCAGCGAAGACCCGGCTTTACTGGGTGTGCAGGACCTGGTGGTGATTGCCGTGAAGGCGCCAGCGCTGTTGAGCGTAGCGCGCAGCATCGCACCCCTGATCGGCCCTGACACGATGGTGTTGACGGCCATGAACGGTGTTCCGTGGTGGTTTTTTCAGGGGTTTGGTGTCGCCTACGAGGGCACGCGACTGCTGGCAGTGGACGCCACCGGCGAGATAGGCGCATCCATTCCAGCGTCCAGCGTGATTGGCTGCGTGGTTCACGCCAGTTGCTCTTTGAGCGAGCCGGGCATGGTGCACCACCACTTTGGCAACAAGCTCATTCTGGGGGAGCCATCCGGCATCAAGACACCACGGGTGCACGCGCTGGCCTCATTGCTCACCGCCGCAGGATTTGAGACGCCGGTGTCGGACCAGATTCAGTTGGACGCTTGGTACAAGCTGTGGGGCAACATGACAGTCAACCCCATCAGTGCCATCACTGGCGCCACGACGGACCTGATTCTGGGTGACCCGCTGGTGCGCAGCTTTGTGTCCAGCGTGATGCTGGAGGCGAAGGAAATTGGCGCGCGC
>JAKQJK010000306.1 GCA_029561195.1 Pseudomonadota bacterium | reverse complement strand
CATTCAAGGTTCGCGTTACGCAATTCCATGGACCCAGTGGTTTGCATCAGGCGGCAAAGACGGCCAAGAGCCGCCAGAAAGCCAGAAGCAGCGAAAGAAGCTTTTTGATGATGCGCTTGCGACTGCAGACATGAAGAAGCGCGGCGAAGCCATGAAAAAGGTATTCGATCTCGCCGCGGAGTCATTTGAGACCATCGGAGTCTGTCTGGCAGTGAACACCTTTGGCATTGTCAAGACGAACCTGCAGAATGTGCCCAAGAGCTACCCCAACTCTTGGGCCTGGCCAAACCCTGGTCCGGCACTGCCACAGCAGTTCTTCTTTACACGCACCTAAAGCCCGAAGTTCTGTCTGCACAGGTACCCGGGTAGGAGACGCATTGCCGTCTGCTGCCCGGGTATCGCCTTCAAGGGATACCCTGCATGTTTGTCTTCATCGTCAAACGGCTGCTATGGATGCTGCCGTTTCTCATTGCGATCAGCTTCCTGTCTTTTGTGCTGATCCAGTTACCGCCGGGCGACTACGTCACCACCTACATCGCCACACTTGCGGCGTCCAACGAGATAGTGGACCAGAACACGGCGGCCGATCTCAGGAACCGCTTCGGGCTGGACCAGCCCATGATCGTCCAGTACTGGAAATGGATTTCCAACATCATTTTCCGTGGTGATTTTGGATTGAGTTTTGAGTGGCAACAGCCCGTGGGCGACCTGATCTGGGAACGCATGGCTCTGACGCTGGTATTGACGCTTTCTACGCTGCTGGTGACTTGGGGCATTGCCTTGCCTATCGGTGTCTTTTCAGCCGTCAAAAAATACTCGATTGGCGACTATGTCGTCACATTTCTTTCCTTTCTGGGACTGGCCGTGCCCAGCTTTTTGCTGGCGCTGGTGCTGATGTACATCGCTGCTGTTGAGTTCGGGCAAAGCGTCGGGGGGCTCTTTTCCGAGCAATACCTGATGGCGCCATGGAGCGTTGCCAAAGTAATTGACATGCTGCAGCACTTATGGATTCCTGTAATCATTCTGGCCGTCTCCGGCACCGCCAGTCTGATACGCGTTATGCGTGCCAACATGCTGGATGAGCTCAACCGGCCTTACGTGACAACTGCACGGGCCAAGGGTTTGTCAGAGTTCACGCTGCTAGTGAAGTACCCCATGCGCCTCGCTCTGAACCCCTTCATTTCGACCATTGCCTGGCTACTGCCGAATCTGGTGTCCGGTTCCATCATCGTGGCCATTGTGCTGAGTCTTCCCACGGCCGGGCCATTGCTGCTGCAATCCCTTATGAGCCAGGATATGTACCTGGCTGGCGCCTTCATCCTGTTGATCTGTACGCTGACCGTTCTTGGCTCGCTGATCAGCGACATCCTTCTGGCGCTGGTTGATCCACGCATTCGCCTCGAGTAATTTGCCTTGAACAACATCACTGCTCCTTCCCCGGTCGCCGATGGCGCGGGTGATCTGGTATCCAGCCGTCTGGCCGTTGCATCTCAGTGGCAACTGGTCTGGTGGGCTTTCAAACGCCATCGTCTGGCCATGGTGGGTCTATTTGTAACAATCGCTTTGTATGTGGTAGCGGTTGTACCCGGGTTCTTCGCCGTGAACGACCCATCCCAGCAAAACCGGCGCGCGGTGTTTCACCCACCTCAGGCTCTGCACATCATCGACTCTGGAGAAAACGGGTCTTGGGCAATTCGACCTTATATCCATCCTTACGTTCTGGCGCGCGACCCGATCTCTTTGGCTTCCGTTTACAAAGAAGACAGCGAGCGCAAGGTTTACCTGCAGATGTTTGGTGAAGGTTACGAGTATTCCGTGTTGGGGCTGTTCAACGCACGTACACACCTTTTTGCGTCACAAGACGCAAGTCAACCCCTGTTCTTTTTCGGTGCCGATCGCCTAGGGCGCTGCGTGTACAGCCGCATCATGCTGGGCGCCCAGATTTCGCTTTCCGTCGGTTTGCTAGGTGTATTCCTGTCACTCACACTCGGAATCATCCTGGGGGGCATCTCCGGTTATTACGGCGGTCGCATTGACTTTGCCATCCAGCGGGTGATCGAACTGGTGCTGTCCTTGCCCACCATTCCCATCTGGCTGGCACTGGCGGCCGCCCTTCCCCAGGACTGGCCAGCCACGCTCAATTACCTGATGATCACGGTCATCCTGTCATTGACGGGTTGGGCACAGCTAGCCCGCGTGGTGCGTGGCCGCTTCCTCAGCTTGAGAACCGAAGAGTTCGTGACGGCAGCCCGACTCGATGGTGCATCTGAAGGGCGCATCATTTTCCGCCATATGCTGCCGAGCTTTTCGAGCCACATCATTGCATCGGTCAGTCTGGCCATCCCCGCCATGATTCTGGCGGAAACGTCCCTCAGCTTTCTGGGT
>JAKQJK010000173.1 GCA_029561195.1 Pseudomonadota bacterium | reverse complement strand
CTCTTCCGATCTCACGTGAATATCCTTTGAAGACGCCTTTTTCCAGGAACATGCCGGGGATATCCCGGCGCTAGAGCGCGCCGAACGCTTCAAAGGCCAGCGCGAAGCCCTGACCGAAGCCGCCGAACAAACCCTTTTCCACCTCCTCGAGAAGCACGGCCGCCCCGGAAATATCATCGTCCTCGGCGATACCGCCCTGTGGGGACTGTGCGAGTATCCGCTCCGCCAACCGCGTTCTTCCCACCACGAGGCCCCATACCTACGATGCCCCCATGGCAAGGCCAGCCAGCACACCAGCTCCCCAATCCCCTATCCACGAAGCAGTTCTACCGCTGCCCCGCCACCCAGTCGATTCGCCCCCTCGCAACCAAACCCTCTCGTCAACGACGAAACGCAAGACCAGAGCCTGTCACCCGCGCCAAATCAATATACCTGAGTTGCCCCGCTTCGATCAAACGACTCCGCGTCTCCACCCACCGATTCGGCGCAAGCTCCAGCACTCGACGCACAGGATACTCTCCAATCACGGCAAGAATCTCCTGCAAGTAAAACTCGGGATCCAAACCATGCAGCTCTGCGCTCGCCACCAGCGACGAAAGATTGGCCGCGCTGCACGCATGCTCCTCGCTGCCGTGAAAAAGCCAGTTCATCCGTCCCTTGACCATCCGACGAAGCTGCCTCTCACAATCGTTATTGTGGATTGGTATTTCACCATTGACGAGAAACTCGCGCAGCGACTCTCGCTGGTTGTCCAGATATACATAACCTTTGCGCGTCAAACTCTCGGCTCCAAGCTCGTGACGGCGCACCGCAGCTTTGCCAAGCATATCGTCCACCAGCCCTGCAGACCGGCTTTGACGCTGTGCCAATCGCTCCGCCGCACCCAACGGCGCTATCTCCCGCTCGATCCGAAACAGCGCTTGCATACTTTGCAACACCTGCGCGGCCTCCGCTCGCTCTCCTGCCTGGAAAGCGGTAGCGAATCGGCGTCGCGCATGCGCCCAACAAGAGGCTTCCCGATTGCCGCCATCGTGGAAAAGCACATTGTGGTTGGCCGAGGCGTCGGACAAGATGGTTGCCCCGTGGCCGCCGAAAAACTTGTCAACGACTTTCGAGTCATACGTCGGCGAGAAACGGAACAACACGCTTTCAGCCTCTGCAATCAACACAAAGATATGACCGCGCTGGTAGCTGGGACTGCCTCGAATCGCAGTGCCTGTGGCATCCATGGCAAACCAACTTCGCGACAGGGCTTGCTGCCACATCGCGTCGACCAAGGGTTTGACAAGTTTTCCACATTCGTGCTGCCAGCGCGTCATGTTGGACCGAGGCACGGGCCAGCCGAAACGCTCGAGTTCCGCCTCTTGACGATAATACGGCAAGTGTCGGTCCCACTTATCGACGAAAAGATGCGCCAGCAAGCTGGGTTCAGCCATGGCTCGGTCGACGGGACGCGGCGGCAAAGGGGCAATCAAAACACTCGGGCCAGACTCTGTCGTAACGCTATTTTCAGGGAAATACCGGACAATGGCGCCATCGACGAACGGATTGGCTCGAAAGCTGGGGTCCTCGGGCACGCAAAGCACATTGTGTTCGAATACTTCGATGTTTTGCGGACCCGACGATGCCCCGGGCGGCTCACAAGTCGGCTTCGGCTGCTGTTCGTCTTGGTTTTGGCCGTTCGTTGCGCTTGCCCGCGCTACATACTTGGGGCGTCGCACAATCAACTCGAAGGGGCCGCCGCGACGATACGCCAGCGAACTGCTATCTTCCTGCCCAATTTGTTCATAACCGCACAGACCGTCGAGAAGGACTTGGGCGGGCAGGATATTGATAATGACTTGGGGCAGCACCGTGACTTTGCGTCGTCCGTGGCGGCTTGCCTTTTTGGGCTTGTCGCTGGCGCCTGTATCGCCTTGTTCGGCTCCCGTGGCCTTGTCGGACGGCTCGGAACTACCCTGTTCGCAGCCACCATCGGTGGGCTGTTCACAAGCAAACTCGGCCAAGGCGAGGCACAATTGGTCGGCACAAATGACCTCACTGCGATGCCGACGAAACCCCAATTGCATCTGTTGCACAGTTTCCTGAAGGGTAGCGATATACGCGGAAAGGGAGGCGACCTTTTCCTCGAGTTGCTTGATGCGCTGCATCAAGACCGTCACGTTTTGCGGCTGTGGTTCTGGCTCTGAGCGTTGCTGTATATACTGGAATATTGCCCGGGTTGCCTCTGCCGAGGAATAACACTCTACGCTTGCCTCGTAGGCGCATGGACAATAGATATTGATCATCCTTGTAGAGGTCACGGTGTCGAGACTTTATAAACACTCTAAGAGCGAATGGCAAGAGATATTTTGGGGGGATGAATTATTTTTTGGCTTCCTATGGCGACGAGGTCAGTGATAGGTTGGGGCATGGTCGATTGGGATGGGTAGAGCAGCGAGGAATATGCTTTTGAGACTTTATAAACACTCTAAGAGCGAATGGCAAGAGATATTTAAGGGGATGAATTATTTTTTAGTCCCTCTGGCGACGAGATCAGTGATAGGTGGGGGCATGGTCGATAGGGATGGGTAGAGCAGCGAGCAACCGCGCTAGATCGGCTTGGGAGATTTGGATATAAGCGGTTGTGGGATCGAGTCTGGAAGGTAGGGGGAATGTGCCTTTGGACAGTCGTTTATACAGCAGAACATATCCGTTTTTATCCCACCACAGAGCTTTGAGCCGATTTCTGCGACGGTTATAAAAAAGATACAAGGCCCCGGAGGTTGGGTCTTGTTGCACAATGAGCCTGGTCATGGCAGCAAGGCGGTCGAAAGCGCCTCGCAAGTCCACCGGACCGAGGGCGAGAAACACACATACGCCGCCAAGCATCATCTTTCCTTTCGCAGGATTTCAATGGTGCGAGCCAAGCTGTCTTGCCCGAAGCCGCAAGCTTGAAGGCTTGTACCATCGGCAAAATGCACCACGATTTGGGAGGGTCCAGGGATCTGTGGGGCAGGCCGCAGCACGAGCGGCACCAGCGGAAGCTCGGATGGGGAGGTTTGAGCGGGAGCGTCGGCGGACTTGGACCGTGTGGAATGAGTCCACAACGATACAGTTGTGGTCGCAACTCCCAACTCGGCAGCGATGGTCGAAGGAGTCGCCCCCTGGATTGTCCGGGCGTTGGCGTATTGGATAGCCTGCCGTCTGATAGGAGATGGATAGGGGGCAAATCTGTTGTTTTTACGAAAGGTTACGAGTTGATGGCGCAGGACTTCTGCGGGAGGGTGCTCTGTCATCCAAGGCTCCTTTTCGGTTTGGTCCGGTCAGGATGGCGCAGAGGGCAGGATTGTCCATAACGCGGTCGGCGAAGCGGTTACCGCGCCCGTCGCTCGTGAGGCTCAGGCGCGACAAGCTGATGGGATGACGGAGCACGTACCGGCAAAGCCAAAAGCGATGAGCATCGAAGCCCCGCAGCTTCGGCAGTACGCACGAGCAAAGCCCCAAGCCAGGGTCCTGCAGCGAAAATACTTCGCAAAATCTTCGGCGACGTGCCGCGACAGCGGTCGGACTGGCATCACCCGGCGTGTTGGGTGACGCCAGCTTCGATACACCTACGGCTTTCCGTTGATGCTCTCCCATTTGCGTTGTGCCGCCTCATGGCTTTCGCGATTTGTGTACCACGAAACCGTGATCTTTCCACAATTCTTGCAACGCTCGCCCTCATGAGTACCCTGTTGCCGCTTGCACTTTCCGCAATAA
>JAKQJK010000153.1 GCA_029561195.1 Pseudomonadota bacterium | reverse complement strand
CTTCGAGCAGCACAAGCCCACCACCTTTGCAGGGCTGGTGAGTGCCTTCCGTGAATACCAAGATCAAGAACAGGGGGCCTGACCGATGGCAAGCCAAGACAAAA
Source organism: Pseudomonadota bacterium (assembly GCA_029561195.1). Taxonomy (GTDB): domain Bacteria; phylum Pseudomonadota; class Gammaproteobacteria; order Burkholderiales; family Burkholderiaceae_C; genus Egaibacter. Next base: position 4,638 of record JAKQJK010000153.1, on the reverse strand, counting down.
AGACCTACGACCTCAGCGAGGCCGAGCAACGCGACCTCTTCAACCTCATCCAGCAGGGCAAAGCCTTGCCCGAGAAGTACCGCTTCATCCTGTTCGAGGACAAACGGGAAGTCGAGCTGGTGTGGAACGGCAAGAGCCGCGACGTGTGCACGACGGTGTTGCCCTTCCAAACGCTGGAACACATTGACGAGCCCCGCAAGGAGACCAAGACCCAGGGCGACCTTTTCGACAGCCGTGGACGGCAGACGAAAGGCTGGTCAAACAAGTTGATCTGGGGCGACAACAAGCTCATCTTGTCGTCGCTGAAAGCGGGGCCGCTACGCCAGCAGATCGAGGATGCGGGCGGCTTGAAGCTGATCTACATCGACCCGCCGTTTGACGTGGGGGCCGACTTCTCGATGGACGTCGAGATTGGCGGTGAGACGTTCCACAAAGAAGCGAATCTACTGGAACAAATCGCCTATCGAGACACATGGGGACGGGGTGCAGACAGCTTTATATCCATGATCTACGAGAGATTGATTTTGATGCGCGATCTGCTCGCTGCGGATGGATGCATTTACGTTCATTGCGACTGGCGGGTTAGCGGCCATATTAGGTCTGCGATGGATGAGGTGTTTGGTAGCGAGAATTTTCTGAATCACATTGTTTGGTCATTCAATACCAGGACGATGCCCACGCCCTATTTCGCGCGCAAGCACAACGACATCTTTTTCTATGCAAAGGCGGCCGGCCGTCAAGCGTTCAACATTGACGATGTTAGGACTGAGCTTCGGCCTGAAAGTTTAGTTCAATACAATAAAGTTGATGAAAACGGAAAGAGATATAAGGCTCAAAGTAATGGGGGGCGTACCTATCTAAATGAACTGGGCCAACCGTGTCCAGACACCTGGGATATACAGATATTGGGATCGCGAGATACTGAACGTAATGGATATGCGACCCAAAAGCCAGAGGCCTTATTGGAAAGAATTATCACGGCTTCTACTAACCCAGGCGATTTAGTCGCAGATTTCTTCATTGGGTCAGGGACTACTGCCGCTGTTGCCGAAAAAATGGGCCGAAAATGGATTGCGGCTGATCTCGGAAAATTCGGCATCCACACTACCCGCAAGCGACTCATCGGTGTACAGCGTGAGCTGAAAGCCGCCGAGAAGAACTTCCGAGCCTTCGAGGTCTTGAACCTCGGCCGCTACGAGCGACAGGCCTACCTCAACATCGGCGGTCGCCTCACCTCAGACCAGCGGGCGGCAGCCCTGGCAGAGAAGGAACGCGAGTTCCGCGACCTGATCCTGCGTGCCTACAAGGCAAGCCCATTCGGTGCAGAAGGCACCGCCCAGGACGGCTTCTTTCACGGTGCCCGCAATGGCCGCCTAGTGGTCATCGGACCGATCAACCTGCCCGTGGGCCGTTTGTTCGTCGAGGAAGTCATCACCGAGTGCCGCAAGCGTGGCGCATCACGGGTGGACATCCTGGCCTTCGAGTTCGAGATGGGCCTGTTCCCTGCGGTTCTGGAAGAGGCCCGCAGCAAGGGCATCGAGCTCAGCCCGAAGTACATCCCCGCCGAGGTCTTCGATAAGCGGGCCGTGGACAAGGGCCAGGTGGTCTTTCACGACATCAGCTTTGTCGAGGCCAGCCCCCGCTACGACAAGAAGAACAAGCTCGCCGTGAGCATCGAGCTGTCCGACTTCTCCGTGTACTACACGCAGGGGGCGGCTGAGGCCGCGATTGCCGCCTTGAAGGAGGGCAAGAGCGACGTGATCTGCGAGCAGGGCCAGCTCTACAAGATCAGCAAGAACAAGGACGGCGTGGTGAAACGGGAGCGGCTGACCAAGCACTGGACCGACTGGGTGGACTACTGGGCTGTGGACTTCGACTACCTGCAACGCAAGGAGATCATCAAGGTCCCCGTGGGCACAGGCATCGGTGGCGTGGCGACCCTGGAAGGCTTCGAGCCGCCACAAGGTGAGTTGCAACTGCCCGAGTTCGAGGAGCGGTGGACGGGCGGCTACATCTTCGAGAACGAGTGGCAGAGCTTCCGCACCCGCCAAAGCCGCGACCTTGACCTGACCACGGCCACGCACACCTACGACCGACCTGGCCGCTACACGGTAGCGGTGAAGGTGATCGACATCTTCGGCAACGACACCATGACGCTGGTGCCCGTGAACGTGGGTTGATGGAGGACACTTCGCCATGGCCATGAATCCGCTGACCGATGACGAGCTGCTGGCGCTGATCCACGACTTGGAAAGCGACCGTGCCGAGCGCAAGCAGACGTGGAAGGGCGATGCGCCGGAGAAGGGGCGCCAGGCAGTTTGTGCGTTTGCCAACGACTTGCCGAATCACGGCATGCCGGGTGTTTTGTTTGTCGGGGTCAAAGACGACGGTGCGCCCATGGGCCCTGAGTTTGAGGTCACCGATGCCTTGCTGCTGACGCTGGCTGACATCAAGACGGACGGCAAGATCACGCCGCCGCCGACAATGACGGTTGCCAAGCGCATGCTGCTGGGCCGCGAGGTAGCGGTGGTGACGGTCTGGCCCGCCGACGCGCCTCCGGTTCGCCTGGACGGACGCATCTGGATACGCACCGGTCCCAGGCGCGGCCAAGCCTCGGCCCAGGACGAACGGGTGCTCAATGAAAAGCGGCGCTACCGCGACCAAAGCTTCGACACCCACCCGGTGGGCGGCAGTTCGCTGGACGACCTGAGCCGCAGTTACTTCGAGAGCGAATACCTGCCCCAAGCCGTTGCACGTGACGTGCTGGAGGTGAACGGTCGCAGCTATGAGGAGCGCTTGGCATCGCTGGGCATGATCGCCAGTGTGGACGACCCCACGCCAACGGTTGTGGGGCTGCTGACCCTGGGCAAGAGCCCACGCACCTGGGTCCCAGCCGCATACGTTCAGTTCCTGCGCATTCGTGGCACGGAGTGGGGTGATCCAGTGGCGGATGAGTCGGAAATCGACGGCAACCTGGATACGATGTTGCGCCGATTGGACGACAAGCTGAAGGCGACGCTGGCTGTTTCGGTTGACTTCACGTCCGGTTCGACCACAGAAGTGCGCGCAGCGGCCTACCCCTTGTCAGCGTTGCAGCAACTCGTGCGCAATGCAGTCATGCACCGCACTTACGAAGGCACCAACGCGCCCGTCCGGATCTACTGGTTTGACGATCGCATTGAGATTGCGAACCCGGGCGGACCCTATGGATCGGTGACGCAGGAGAACTTTGGGCGACCCGGTGCCAGCGACTATCGAAATCCGGTCCTGGCCGGTGTTCTGAAGAACATGGGCTTTGTGCAGCGCTTCGGTTTTGGTATTGCAGAGGCGCGCCGATCCATGGCCAAGAATGGCAATCCGCCCCCTGAGTTTCAGGTTGAGCAGACCAACGTCATGGCGACTTTGAGACTGAGCATGCCAGGTGAAGTGTCATGAGCGTTCCCGTTCTGACTTTCTTCAACAACAAGGGCGGTGTCGGCAAGACATCACTGGTGTTCCACCTGGCTTGGATGTTTGCCGAAATGGGCAAGCGGGTGGTGGCCATCGACCTGGATCCGCAAGCCAATTTGACCTCGGCGTTTCTTCCAGAAGAAGCCTTGGAGGAGCTTTGGGAACCTCGGTTGCCCCCCAAGCCGGGCACCACCATCTTCAGGTGCATTCAGCCGCTGACCAAGGTGGGGGACATCCTTCAGCCGGTGGTCCAGACCATCCAGTCGCGCCTGCATCTCGTGCCGGGTGATCTGGCGTTGGCTGGCTTTGAGGATCAGTTGTCGGGGGCGTGGACTGACGCCATGGGTTCAACTCAGGACAACCTGTTTCGGCCCTTTCGGCTTTTGACCTCGTTCTGGCAAGTGGCTCAAATGGCTGCGCAGCAGACAGACGCCGAACTGATACTGGCGGATGTCGGCCCCAACTTGGGCGCCATCAATCGCTCTGCGCTGATCGGCAGTGATCATGTCGTGATCCCGCTGGCGGCCGACCTGTTTTCGCTGCAGGGTTTGCGAAATCTGGGGCCCACCCTGAGCGCATGGAGAACCGACTGGAAGAAGAGAGTCGCCAACTGGGAGCACCCGGACTTCGACCTTCCCGAAGGCTTGATGAAGGCCGAGGGCTATATCTTGATGCAGCACATGGAGCGGCTATCTCGCGCTGTGAAGGCTTACAAAAAATGGGCTGATCGTATTCCCAGCACCTATCGCGAAACCGTCACGGGTCAGCTCAAAGGTTTGCAGTCAAGCAATGCGAATGATGGCAATTGTCTGGCCCGGCTGAAGCATTACCGGAGTCTTGTGCCCATGGCGCAAGAGGTCCGCAAACCCATCTTTCATCTGAATTCAGCGGATGGCGCCATTGGGAACCATGCGCAAGCGGTGCGTGACGCGTGGAGTGATTTCAAGGCGCTGGCTGTTGCTATTGAAGCCAAGATTGAGCAGGTGTAGCGCCGGAGCGCTGTTTGGCCGGCGTATCGCGCGCTGAGCACTTGTCAGCGTGGCGGGCCCACCGGCGGCCCCAGGGCCCGCAGCACATCGCGCACGTACTGCGCCCGGTCCTTGGGGTCGGCCATCTCGCGCTCGATGCGCAGCTTGTCGTTGCCGGCCAGCTTGATGTTCTTGTTCTTCTGCACCAGGGCGATGATCT
>JAKQJK010000115.1 GCA_029561195.1 Pseudomonadota bacterium | reverse complement strand
GCTTGAACTTCAATGAGTTTTCTGTCCCATTCGGCCCGAACCTGCGACGCATTCAAGCCACCTTGCCTTGTCAGGAATTCATCAACTGATGCCCTGATATTTTTCAACCTAATCGCCTTAGTCTGAGAATCCCCGGCATACGATGACAAAACGTACCAGCTCATCAAGAGGGCTTGGACACAGTAAGACCATTCATCGACCAGCTCTGCCAAACCCTCCTCGTGCTGAGAAAGCTTAAGAACGAAATCGCCCGTACCAATCGTGTCGTTACCGCGTACTTCATCAATTCCGCGAATCTTGTTGCGGATGTCTTGCTGAATATGCGCTCGGATTTGAATAAGCTGATCGTAGATGCGTTCTAAACTTTCGCGCCCTGCGAGCGTTAGTTCGCCCCGACCGATCGCTTCCGCGATCTCCTGCATCTTGGTAAGACCGCCTTCTATCTTCGACCGCCGCTCGTCCTTCTGGTGTCGGCGCACCTCGCCAACGGTGTCTTTGAGGTCGTCAAGCTTAGTGCTGATGTCCGCTAAGTGCTTTTGCACGACCACGGTCGAGGCGATCTGCCAGACGGCAGCCGCATTGATCAAGGATCCAAGCTGGGTGGGAGCATTTAGCCCGGCAAGGTCCGTGATGTGACCGTCCGATCCTCGAACGAATGGGTAGAAACCTCCATCAGTCGCCGAGGCCAAAGTACCGTTGACTACCACTTTCATGTATTGCCCATTGCCAAATTCCGATGCAGTCAATACCGCCGGGATCGCCTGCAGCAGTGAAGACAAGCCCATGAGCCCGCCACTCTGGGGTTCAATCAGCCTTGCGCTAGGGGGCACCGGCGCAACACCCCATGCTTCAACCTTCAACACAGGGGCATTTGACGTGGCACCAAAAATCAACTCTGCTGGCTTGCTCGGTTTCTGTTGCACAGGGACGTTGTGGCTCGATGGATTAGGCGCTTCCAGCTTCACTTCAATAGCCGATGCATCTTCGCAGCTCGGCTTGCGCTTTTGCCAAACGAATACCACTATCGTCGCCGCCAAAAGAAATCCAAGGATCGTGCCAATCAAAGTGTCCATGAGACTATCCCGCCTTGGAATTTGCAGCGCTGGGCGGCAGACCAATCCGAAGCATCATCACGGCGTTGAGATCCGGCACGCTGGCCTCGGCGTCATCCAACGCTGCCATCCGTGCCTGGTGCTCGGCATCCAGGCGCTTGCGGCGATGCTCGCGAACAGCAGGCAAGCCGATTCGACCAATGGCCTGATAGCGGGCGTCGTAGGCGTACTTGGCCCGCTCCCTCTCTTCCTTCAGCCTTGAACGGTGCTCCCCGAGCAGTTCTGAGAACAGTCGTTCGCCTTGGGTCTTGGCCGCCGTCATGGAAGCCTCGAACCACTTCACCGCCTGCTCAGTGGTGGTAGCACCGGTGATTTCGACCGCCTCAGTCAACAGCAGGTCCCAGATGCGTTTGGCCGTGGGCACAAAGGTCCGTCCGTCGTCTGTTGCGAAGACCGGCAGGAAGCGCTTTCGGTTGAGGCCTTCAGCGGACAGGCTGATCTCCCACAGTGACCAGACACCCTGCACAGCCTCAGGCAGGCCGGCGATCCTG
>JAKQJK010000297.1 GCA_029561195.1 Pseudomonadota bacterium | reverse complement strand
CCGATGAGCTCTTAAAATGAGCTCTTTTCCTTCAAAATGGCCGGATCAAACGGCGTGCGGGTGAACACCTCACGCAACATGGGTTCGAAATGGCTCAACGGCTGGGTTGGGTAGGCCGGGTCGAAAGCTGCCTGATCGTAGCGCTCACAAAAACGGTTGCAGGACTCAAACCACGGGTGGTCCTTGTAGGCCAGATAACCGTCAGGGTTTTTGCCGTAGTGGTGCGCGTAGTACTTCATCTGGAAAAGGCCATGCATCTCGACGATCCACGTCACTTCGGCGCGCACATAAGGGCGCAGCACGGCAGCTGCCAGTTGGGAATGATTCTCCGGGGCCAGGTCGTCGCCAATATCGTGAACCAGTGCCGCCACGATGGTTTCCAAGTCTGCACCATCGGCCTCGGCGAGTGTGGCACTCTGCAGCGAATGGGTCAGGCGGCTGACCTGGTAGCCTTCCATGGAGTCGCCCAGTCGCTTTAGAGCCACCAACAGCCGGTCGGGCAGGCCGCGAATGTAGTCATGCTCCAAGTTTTGCAAATAGATGTATTCCTCTTGGGTGCCATCTTTCATCTGGGTGAATGCAACGGTTTTCATGTGGTTACTTTCGTCGTTCTGGCGGGTTGGCTGGCGTCGCGGCCGCAAGTGCGATGCAGCACGCGGTACAGGCTGCGCGGGCCATCCCGGTCAATATAGCAGCCCTGCAATTGGCGGTGGCCTTCGGAAGGGTCAAACGAAGTGCGGCCATGCAGCACGCGGTTGTTGTCAAACATCATCATTTCACCGGGCTGCAGACGAAAGCGCAATTCATAGCGTGGGTCTTCAAACAGCGTACCCAGGCGTTTGCGGGCGCGGTGGTAACGACGGGTGTCTGCGTCCGACATCAGTGGAATATCGTCCAGGCGCGGGCTGTAATGCACGCCAGTCATCTCGCCGCGACCATCGAGCTCAATCATCGGTTTGACCGCCACCAGCTGGGTGGTGGCATCGCGATATTCATACCGCACCGGCACGCGGCTCAACAGCGCAAAACCTTCCGGGTCTTCCTCACGCAACTGCCCGGCGACGGCCAGACTATCCACCAGCGTGGACAAGCCGCCAGATGTTTCGTTTTGCAGGCATTGCAGCAGCTGAATGCCCGGCACCGGCGTGCGGTACGGGTTGTCTGTGTGCGGCCCCAACGCCACAGGCCGATAGGCCAGATCAGTTCCGTCGGGGATGGAGTACACCTCAAAATAAGAGCCAAAGTTGGTACTGCGCACAAAGCCAAAGCGATGCGCAATCTCCATGATGGATTCTTTTTGCGTAGGGGTGTTGTGAACGAGCAGGTAGCCCAGGGTGATGAAGTCCCGCAGCGCCTGGTACAGAACGGCGTCAGTAGCCAGATTCGCCCATTGGTAAACCGGCTGCGGTGTCAGATCGGCACGCCACGGTTTCGGTTCCGGGCAGGCTTCATTCAGCACGCTTCCCCCCATCAGTTCGGTGGGATCAAATGCTCCGGCAAACCCGTCGCTGAACGACAGACGCAGCATGTGCTGATCCGTCCATTGTGCGCCGGTCAGCTGCAGATCATCAGGCAGCAGGTGCGGGTTCATCAAGCGCTGGCCTGTGATGGCGTCGCGTTGCGTGGGGTCGTTGCTGCGGGCACGCAGCCACAGGGCCGGAAGCGGCGTGTCGGTTAAGCCCTGGCGCAACACCAGTTGGGGCGGTGTGGCGCCCTCGACGATTCGAATTTCTGACATGGCTGAGGCTCCGTTTCTCGTGCGTTTTGTGGGGTAATTGGCTGTGATTTTTGGATGAAATTCAGCAACCGGCCAAGTCTGCTGATTTCCGGATGAGCTGGCAAACGAAGAAAAAGCAGTTGTATCATTAGTGTTTCTAATGCCTTGCTAATGAGTCATCTGTGACCCGACTTCCTCCTTTGAACTGGCTTCGCGCTTTCGAAGCCTCTGCTCGATCCTTGAGCTTCACAGCCGCAGCCGCGGAGCTCAGCATGACGCAATCCGCCGTCAGCCAGCAGATCAAGAGTCTGGAGACTGCATTGGGGCGTCCACTGTTTGTTCGCCGCGTGCGGGGGCTGGAATTGACAGAAGAAGGAAGGGCGTATTTACCGACCGTTCAGGCCGCGTTTGCAATGCTGGAGGAGGGCACCAGTGTGCTGACGGGGCGAAATGACCCCCATGTGCTGGAACTGCACGTCAATTTGTCTTTCGCCGTGTTTTGGCTGACACCGCGTCTAGGTAGCTTCATGCGCGAGTATCCCTGGGTGCGCTTGAACGTGGTGACGTCTATCTGGCCGGAGGAAAAACAGAGTGCCGCTGCGGCCGTGGGAATTGTTTTTGGCCAGAGCAAGTGGGAGGGACGGGTGGGGCACAAGCTGGGGAGTGACACGATTTTCCCGGTCTGTGCGCCCGCGCTGGCCGAACGCATCCAGTCGGTGGACGACCTGATGCGCGAGCGTTTGTTTGATCTATCCGGCACCCTGCAGAGCTGGGACAGCTGGCTGGACGCCAATCCGGCCCAGGCAAAAGGCCCCCGCCCCGCAGTTGATCGTGTCAGCACCTGGACGTTGAGCCTGGCCTGGGCACAGCAGGGGCTGGGCGTGGCATTGGCACATGAAAAGGTTGCGGGCCATCTCATCGAGACCGGGCAGCTGGTGTGCCCATGCGAGTTTTCATTGCCCATGAAAGAGGCTTACTACCTGATTGCGCCGGAAGGTACCCATGCCAACCCGGCGGCGCAAGCCTTCAAGGGCTGGCTCCTGCGTGAAATGAAAGAGGCTGGACCTACCGCAGAATCACGTCATTGAATTCAGGACTTCCGATAGCACCAGCAACAGCACCACAGCCAGAAACACCACGGGCATGATCGCCGCCGGGCCGGCTGCTGCAGCCAGCAGACCCATGGCGGCGGGGCCTGCTGCGCCGCCAACGTAGGCGAAACCCACTTGCCGCCCGATCACGATGCGGGCTGTATCGGCATCGAAACGCCGCGCGGTCTCATGCATCAGCGACGGGTAGATCGGCGCACAGCCCAGCCCCAGCAGCATCAGCCCGACCAATGACAGCGACGGGGGCAAGCCGCTCACGCTGAACAACGCGGCGCCCAGCATCGCCATCACCAGCCCGTAACGCACCAACCGGCGGTTGCCCATGCGCGCGGCAATCAGGCCGGTGCCAAAGCGGCCCGCCATGATGGCGCCGTAAAAGCATGACACCCATAACCCGGCTGTCGGAGCACTAACATGGCGGTCGTCCACCAGCACGCTGGCTGCCCACAGCCCGGTGCCGACCTCAATCGTGGCGTACACGAGGTAGAGCGAAACCGCC
>JAKQJK010000087.1 GCA_029561195.1 Pseudomonadota bacterium | reverse complement strand
CGTGGACGCGTATGCCGCAGGGCGCCGAGACGAGGCTGCAGCCCTGTACCAGCAGTGGCTGCCACTGATCAACTTCGAGAACCGCCAGACCGGCTTGTTGGCCGCCAAATCCTTGATGAAGGAAGGTGGTGTGATTGCCTGCGAAGCGCCCCGCCACCCTTTCCCGGCCATGCACCCGGCCACCCGCGCGGGCTTGATCGAGACTGCGCGACGACTCAACCCCATGGTGTTGCGCTGGGGCAAATAAATTTACAAAGAGAGACCGTCATGTCATTGAATCCTGTCATTTCCACACTGGGCCGCCGGTTGCGGCTGGCTGTTATTGGTGGTGGACCCGGCTCCTTCATCGGCGCCATGCACCGCCAGGCCGCGCGGATCGACGACCGTTACGAGCTCGTAGCGGCATCGCTTTCTTCTGACCCGGCACGGTCTGTCAGTGCGGGACAGGAGATTGGCCTTCCAGCCGAGCGCTGTTATGCCAATGGCATGGATCTGATCGCCACAGAAGCCGCCCGCAAAGATGGCGCCGATGTGGTGGCTATCATGACGCCCAACGACAGCCACTTCCCGTTCGCCATGGCCGCGCTAGCCCAGGGTTTCGACGTAATTTGCGACAAGCCCATGACCAACACGGTTGCCGAGGCCGAGCAACTGCGCCAGCGGGTGCTGGAAACCGGCCTGGTGTTTTGCCTGACTCATAACTACACCGGCTACCCGATGGTGCGCCAGGCCAGGGCCATGGTCACAGAAGGTCTGCTGGGCACGATCCGGCTGGTGCAGGTGGAATACGTGCAGGGTGGCCGCGCCAAATCCGGCCCGGGCCGTCGGGCGTGGAAGGAAGACCCTGTGCGGGGTGGCCCATCGTTGGTGATGGGCGACATCGGCACCCACGCCCACAACCTGCTGCGTTTCATCACCGGGCTGGAGGTGAGCGAAGTAGCGGCAGAAATAGGCGCCATCGTGCCGGACCGCGTGACGCATGACTTTGCGGGCGCCATGCTGCGCCTGAGCAATGGCGCGCGGGGAAGCTTTTGGGTGACTCAGGCGGCGGCTGGCGTCGAGAACGGTTTGCGCATCCGCGTGAGTGGCTCGCTGGGCAGCCTGGAGTGGATGCAGGAATTTCCCCAGGCACTGACCTTCAAGCCGCTGGATGCGCCCTCGCAAAACCGCACGCCCAACGGGCCCGGAACACTGCCCTTGTCAGCCCGCGCATCACGCATAGTGGCGGGGCACCCAGAAGGCTTTCACGAGAGTTTTGCCAACGTGTATTCAGACGCGGCAGAGGCCATTGCTGCACGACGCGCCGGGAAAACCCCGGACCCGCTCAGCCTGTTTTTCCCCAACTCGCTAGACGGTTTGCTAGGCGTGCGGTTTGTGGACAGCGTGGTTCAATCCAGCACTCAGAACGGCGCATGGACGCGCTGCACGGTGGCGTAAATCAGCAGCTTGATGACTAACAATTGCTATATTGTTAATAGCAACCTACGCATATTTCACAGCGGCTTGAGGCCAGTTTGGCACCTGAATTCAGCCAAAATCCGGTGAATTCAGGTTTTGCGCATCAGGGTGCTTTTGCCAAACAGGCTTTCGATCAAATCGACAGCCAGCTCGGCCGTCTGGTTGCGCACATCCAGCGCGGGGTTGAGCTCCACCACGTCCAGTGAGGCCAGCCGCCCGGTGTCGGCAATCATTTCCATGCACAGCTGCGCTTCGCGGTAAGTGGGGCCGCCGCGCACGGTGGTGCCCACACCGGGCGCGATGTCGGGGTCAAGAAAGTCAACGTCCAGGCTCACGTGCAAGTGGGTATTCGCATCCACCAGCGCCAGGGCCAGCTCCATCGCGTGGCGCATGCCCATCTCGTCAATGAAGCGCATGTCGAACACTTCAATGCCCATGTCATGCACCAGACGCTTCTCGCCTTCGTCCACGCTGCGGATGCCGATCTGGCGAATCTCTTTGGGGTGCAGCGCGGGCCTGTCGGCGCTATGTCCGCCAATACCGACCAGCTCCTGCGGGCCGTGGCCACACAGGCATGCCACCGGCATGCCGTGGATGTTGCCACTCGGCGTGAGTGTGGCGGTGTTGAAATCGGCGTGGGCGTCTAACCAGAGGACACGCAGCTTTTTGCCTTTTTCGCGGCAGTGGCGTGCAACCGCGCTGATGGAACCAATGCCCAGGCTGTGGTCGCCGCCCAGCATGATGGGCAAACGCCCGGCCTGTAGCTCCGTGTACATCGCCTCATGCAACAACTGGTTCCACTGCACCACTTCGGGCAGGTGGCGAAATCCATTCACGGCGTCCTGCCAGGGGTTGGCGGGACCGCTCAGATTGCCGCAGTCTTTCACGTCAAGACCAAACTGTGCAATCGCTTTAGAAATGCCCGCCACACGCAACGCCTCGGGGCCCATACGGGCGCCCATCGTACCGGCGCCGATGTCTGTAGGCACACCAATCAGGCCGACTCCGCCCGGCGCACGGTTTGCAGGCGACTTGGGGTTCATAGGCACAAGGCCAGCTCTTTGAAGTCCGTGAAGCCCGTCACATCCAGTTCCTCATGGCTGGCAGTCAAGGGCCGGATCAGGCTGAACAGGTCCTTGGGGTCGGCCAACTCGGGGATCAGCGACACCGGTAGCCCCATGCCCAGACGCCGGGCGGAATCCCGCATGTAGCGCAGCGCTGAGTAGTCTTCCAACGCAAAGCCAACCGAATCAAACACCGTGACCTGCGCATTGCCGGTGCGACCTGGTGCCTGGGCGCTGAGCACTTGCCACAGCTCGGTGACGGGGAAATCTGCTGGCAGCTGCTGCAGGTCGCCTTCAATGCGGGTTTGCGGCTCGTATTCGACAAACACGGCTGCGCCACGCAATACGTCGGCATGCAGCTCGGTCTTGCCGGGGCAATCGCCACCAACGCCGTTGATGTGCATGCCGGGCTCGATCAAGTCGGGTGTGAGGATGGTGGCGTTGGCTTTATCGGCGGTCACAGTTGTCACTATATCGGCTCCGCGCACGGCCTGGGCGATGTTCTCGCAAACGATGAGGCGCAGCCCCGTGTGCTTGAGGTTGCGCATGAGTTTTTCGGTCGCGGCACGATCGGTGTCAAACAGCCGGATTTCCTGAATGCCCAGCAGGTGGTGAAAGGCCAGCGCCTGGAACTCGCTCTGTGCGCCATTGCCGATGAGTGCCATGGACGTGCTGTTGGGCCGGGCTAGCGCTCGGGCGGCCACAGCTGACATGGCGGCGGTGCGCAGCGCTGTGGTCAGCGTCAACTCGCTTAACAACTCGGGGATGCCGGTGTTCACATCGGCCAGCACGCCAAACGCCATCACCGTGGGTAAACCCAGGCGGTGGTTTTTGGGGTGGCCATTGACGTATTTGAAAGCGTAAGTCTTGGCGTCGGCCACGGGCATCAGCTCGATCACACCGTCTTTGGAGTGGGCCGCCAGGCGGGCGCATTTGTCGAAATCCTCCCAGCGGAGGTAGTCGTCAAAGATGTAATCGGCTATGCCGTGCAGCGTGGCGGCCACGCCGGTTTGGGTGACCACGCTGGCAACATCCTGGGCGCTGAGGAACTGGGTCTGGACAAGTGATGTGCGTTTCATGATGGGGGGCTCCG
>JAKQJK010000082.1 GCA_029561195.1 Pseudomonadota bacterium | reverse complement strand
GACCGTGCGCGAATTGATCAATACCCATTGGTTGCCACGACTGGAAGCGCACCGGCCGGAGATGATCTTTATCAGCGCGGGTTTTGACGCGCATCGTGAGGATGACCTGGGCCAGATGGGCTTGGTGGAGCAGGATTACGCCTGGATCACTCAACGTCTGAAAGACGTAGCCGCTCGCCACTCAAAGAAGCGCATCGTTTCTTGCCTGGAAGGCGGATACAACCTGAGCGCGCTCGGGCGAAGCGTGGAGGCGCATGTTCGGGTTCTGGCTGATGTTTAACGACGGGTTGATCGCATGACCGTGCCTCCCATCGAAGATTTTGGCGAGTGGTTGACAGCCCTGGGCCGCCCAAGCACCTTGACTGAGCTGGCTGTTCTGTTGGCATGTGTGGGGATGGCCTGGTGCGGGGTCTGGATTACTCGTCGAGCCCTCAACTCTTCCAATCCAACATCCATCTGGTTTGGCCGTAAGATCATTGATGGCGTGATGTTTCCCCTGTTGTTGCTGTGTCTGGCTTATGGGGCGAGGGCTGCTCTGGTGCGTTGGGTGCCGCTGGTAGTTTTCAAGATAGCTATCCCGGTATTGGTGTCACTGGTGGTGATCCGTGTGGGTGTCAAAGTGCTTCAGGTCGCGTTCCGTGAGGCTCCGGTCGTGCGGGTTCTGGAGCGCACCATTTCCTGGGTAGCGTGGCTGGCTATGGTGTTGTGGGTCAGTGGCTTGCTGCCAATCCTGCTGGAGGAACTGGATCAAATCCAGTGGAAGGTAGGCGGTTCAATTCTCTCCGTGCGCAATATCATCGAAGGAGCCCTGACGGCGGGTGCCGTACTGATCATCACACTATGGATTTCTGCGGGCATCGAGTCGCGGCTGTTGCGAACGGCAACCGGTGGACAACTGTCGCTTCGCAAGGCGGTTAGCAACGCTACACGTGCCTTGCTGATGTTCGTTGGCCTGCTACTGGCCCTTTCGGCAGTTGGAATCGATCTGACTGCGCTGTCTGTGTTGGGGGGAGCTATTGGTGTGGGCATCGGTTTTGGCCTGCAAAAACTGGCCGCCAACTACGTCAGTGGTTTTGTGATTCTGGCCGAGCGCAGCGTTCGCATTGGTGACAATGTGAAAGTGGACAATTTTGAGGGCCAGATCACCGACATAAATGCCCGCTACACCGTGATCCGCTCACTCACGGGTCGCGAATCCATCGTGCCGAACGAGATGTTCATCACGCAGCGGGTTGAGAACCTGTCTTTGATGGACCGGCAGCTGTGGCAGTCTTCCGTTGTTGTTGTGTCCTATGACAGCGACGTTGAACTGGTCACCCGTTTACTCGAATCAGCGGCGCTGGAGCATGACCGTGTGTTGCGTGAACCAGCACCCAACGCGGCGTTCTCCGCTTTCGGTACGGATGGCCTGGAGTTCACACTGGGCTACTGGATATCAGATCCGGAAAATGGGCAGCTCAACCTGCGCTCGCTCGTGAATCACTCCATCCTCAAAGCGCTGCGTAGTCATGGCATCCGTATCCCACCGCCCCAGCGACCCGCACAACCGATGATCTCGGCAACGAATTGACAAGCCTGCGGTTATTGCATCAGGGACGGCAGCCACAAGCTGAGACCGGGGAAGGCGATCAGCATTCCCAGTGTTATGACCATGGACAACACGAATGGCCAGCAACCACGGAAGATGCTGCCCAGCCCAACATTTGGCAGCAGCGAATTCAGTACAAACAGATTCATGCCAACGGGCGGTGAAATCAGCCCTATCTGCACAATCATCACGATCAGTACACCGAACCAGACGGGATCGAACCCCAGCGCCGTGACAATAGGGAAGAACAGTGGAATAGTCAGCAATACCATCGTCAACTCTTCCATAACGGTGCCCAGCAGCACGTAGATCGCCATCATCGCTGCGATGATCATGATAGGCGACAGGCCCAGATGCGTAATCCATTCCTTGAGGTCGCCTGGCATGGATGTGAAGTTCACAAAGTTGGCGAAGATCGTCGCAGCAATCAGCAGGGTAAACAACATGGCCGTGGTGCGAGCCGATTCCACTAATACCTGAAAAAGGATAGCCCAGGTAAGGCGCCGTCGTGCCAGCGCAAAAAGAAAGGCGCCAGCCGCACCAAAGCCGGCACCTTCGGTGGCAGTGAAGATGCCCCCGTAAATGCCGCCCAGCACAACCACTACCAGTAGCGCAACACCCCAGATGCCACGTAAGGCACGCCAGCGATCGGGCCATGACGTGCGCTCGCCGGGGGGGGCGTGCTCCGGGTCACGCCCGGTGATGATCCAGATCGTCAGCATCAGCATGGCGGCCGAAATCAAACCTGGGATCACCCCCGCAGCAAACAGTTTGCCGATGTTGGTTTCGGTCACGATGCCGTAAATCACCATGATGGTGCTGGGAGGAATCATGATGCCCAGCGTGCCGCCTGCTGCCATGACACCAGTGGAAAGAGAGTCGCTGTACCCCAGTCTCTTCATGGAGGGGTAAGCCACCTTGCTCATGGTGGCGGCCGTCGCGATGGATGAGCCACAGATGGCGCCAAATCCGGCGCATGCCGCTACCGTGGCGTGAGCCAGCCCGCCCCGCAAATGACCGATGAACGCATATGCCGCCTGAAACAACTCATGCGCCAAGCCAGCACGGGCTACAAAGTTGCCCATCAGAATGAACAGGGGAATGACTGAAAGGGTGTAGGCGAAACCTGTTTCATACACAACCTGCGCTGCACTGGCTATGGCTGGCTGCCAGCCACGTGTAAGACCAATACCGGTTATACCCACTATGCCCATGGCAAAGGCCAATGGCACGCGCAACAGCGCCAGTCCAAAAATACAGGCAAATCCCAAAATAGCTTCGGTCATAACGCAGCGCCTTCGCCTTCTTCCAGCACTTGGGGTGGTTGAGCAATCTGGGCAAGATGCACGAGCCCGGTCACACCGCACAACACCCCCATGCCGTAGAGAAATGGGGCTTTGAGAATCTTCAATTGGGCAGTTGTTTCACCGCTTTCCAGAAACTGGTTGCCCGTTTGCCACATCAACCAGGCTAGCGCCAGTAATGCAACACCACACAGAGCACTGACCACGATGGTCTGCAGACGGCGCAGCATTGAGGGCAAGTAGTTATCCATGGAGTCAAAAACCACGTGCTCGCCCCGCTGCGACACCAATGGGAGTGCACCGAAGATCACCACCACCATCAACAACTCTGTCAATTCCAGCGAGCCAGGAATCGAGTTGGACAGCAGCTTTCGGCCTGCTACATCGAAAAAAGTCAGCGCCATGATGGCAAACAAGGCTGCGCCAGACAGCAGTCCGCAAAGTGTTTCAAGCAATTTTTTCAAGGAAGTCTTTCCAGTGGCGCCAATACCAATCGCCTCGCGCAAAGCAAAAACGCGGTCTCATTGTGCATGAGGCCGCGTTACCGCAAGATGCCGTCGGGTTGACGGCTGCTTATTTGGATGCTTTGGCTATTTCTGATCGGAACTCAGTCAACACCTTGGCGGCGTCCTTCAGGCCTTTGGCTTCGGCATCTTTGACCCAGTTTTGCTCAAGCGACGATATCCTGGTCTTTACATCAGACACAAATTTGGCATCGGCTTTGACGATTTGCACATTGTTGGCCTGCATCAGGGCAATGCCCCGGCGGTCCACCTTGTCCCATCCACGGCCATAGATACGCGCTGCGACTTCGCCCGAGATCGTGTCCACAGCCTTCTTTTCTTCCGCCGTGAGCTTGTCATATTTCGCCTGGTTCATCATGAAGACGAAGCTGGTGTTGTACAGGCCGCCCGGGAAGAATGTGGCATGTTTGATGATCTTGTCAATCTTGAATGACTCTGTTGACTCGGCGGGGAACAGCGTGCCGTCCATCACGCCACCTGATAGCAACTCATAGGAGTCGGTAGCAGGCTTGAGCGTGACATTCATGCCCAGCGATTTTGAAATTTCGTTGACCATGCCACCGCCCACACGGAACTTGAGTCCGGACAGGTCTTCAACCTTGGTGATTGGGCGCTTGGTATTGAACACAATGCCGGGCCCGTGGGTGAAATAGCTGATGACTTTCACACCCTGATGCTCAGCACCAAACTGGGGGTATTTGGAGGCTACCCGGTTGAAGGCGACAGAGATGGGTTCAGATGATTCGCCCAAAAACGGGAACTCAGCCATCTGCGTGTAGACGAACCTGCCAGGTGTATAGCCATGTACGGTAAACGATATGTCCGCCAGCCCGTTTTTGACGGCGTCAAGGGTGCCTGGAGGAGCCGAGACACTGCGGGGGAGGATGTTGCACTTCATCTTTCCAGACGTGTTCTTTTCCAGCAGGTCACACCACTCCTTTTGGGCCATGCTCAATGAGTGGGAGGGGGGTACCCAGCTGGACACTGTCAAGACGGTTTGCGCGTTGCAAACGCTTGCAAAAAATGCGGCAACAGCTGCGATGGCGGGAAAGGCGATTCGTTTCATGCAATGGACTCCAGGGTTGATTCAGCGCGTGCGCTTACCCTGTTGATGCTAATAGGTAATTTGCTGCACCTTTGTCCATGTTTACCCGAATTAACCAACCTTATGGTCGGCTAATTGTTGTCCAGCCGACAAAGGTGATGCCAGTAGTTGCAAATGCGCTTGTATAATGAAAAAGCACGACCGTTCTATTTTATGAATGGTGATGTCGTTTTAACTCGTTGCATTGTCGCTAAAGCGAACTTTGCCCCGGGTGATGCCACATAAAATTGTTTGATTCAGCTTTGCAACAGATTAACCATTCAATGGAGCCTCAACAATGAAGGTCTTGGTACCCGTTAAACGCGTGGTGGATTACAACGTCAAGGTGCGCGTCAAGTCTGACGGCAGCG
>JAKQJK010000063.1 GCA_029561195.1 Pseudomonadota bacterium | reverse complement strand
CCACTCTCAGTAAGAAAGTGCCGGGGTTGTGCTGGGTCCGCCTCCAGCTTCTGTCTGAGGTGACCCATGTAAATCCGGAGATAGTGGCTTTGCTCGGAGTGGGATGGGCCCCAAACGTCGCGAAGTAACTGTTTATGCGTTATGACCCGTCCAACATTTGCAACCAACACAGCAAGCAAGCGGTATTCAATGGGAGTGAGATGAACCTCGGTACCCATACGGCGCACAATTCTTTCAGACCGATTAATTTCAACATCACCGAATCGAAATACGGCGCTTTCCTGCGCAATAGCATCTTGCTGCGCCTCGGTCGATACCGCTCTTGGTCGACGCAGGTTGGCGCGAACGCGCGCCATCAGTTCACCCAAACCGAAGGGTTTCGCCAAGTAGTCATCAGCGCCAGCGTCCAGGGCCGCTACCTTGTCGACCTCATTGGCGCGGGCGGACAACACAATGATGGGCACGTTTGACCATCCACGCACATCCCGAATCACGTCTATGCCATCGCCATCCGGCAGCCCCAGATCAACGATCAGCAAATCGGGTTTTCGAGTCCCTGCATCGGCAAGTCCCCGTTTGGCCGTTTCAGCTTCATGCACTTGCCACCCCTCAGCCTCCAACGCCGCACGGACAAAGCGGCGAATCTGAACTTCGTCTTCAATAAGGATGACGACAGGTTGTGTCATGGTGCCTCGGGTGGAGGATTTCTAGGAAGTGTAAATGTGAACTCTGCGCCGCCCCCTGCAGCTTGATTCGCGGTAATCTTGCCACGGTGGGCATCGATAATAGCTTTGCAGATAGCCAGACCCAAACCGACTCCTCGGGTCGAAGATTCAGTATGCCCTCGAGTGAATTTGGCAAACAGATCGTCCTCCTTCCCCTTAACATTCACTGGCAGGCCGGGACCAAAATCACGAACCGAAATTGTCAATGTGGTCGCAGTAGTACTGGCGGTTACAACGATTGCTGGCTCGGCTAAGCCACTCTTCACGCCATACTTTGCCGCGTTCTCCATAAGATTGACCAATACCCGCTCAATCAGGCTGGCATCAAATTCCACCAAAGGTAGGTCAACCGGAAGTTCTGTTCGCACCGAAACCTTACCCAGCGCATGGCGCGCCGAACGGATCGCGCTGCCAACTATTTCTTCCACTGACTGCCAGTCTTTTCTCAATTCAACCTGCCCGCTTTCCAGGCGGGCCATTTCGAGAATGTTGGTAACCAGCGTACTAAGTTCGTGCGCTTCACGGCTGATGGTCTGTGCTGAATTGATCTGGTCCGCTGTCAGCGGGGACGATGCGGCCAGGACCTCGGCCTGTCCTACGAGTGCTGTCAACGGTGTGCGAATGTCATGGGACATGGCGGCCAGCAGGGTGTTGCGCAATCGCTCGGATTCCATTTGCACGACTGCGGATTGTGCTACGTCCACATAGTGCACTCGCTCCAGGGCAATAGCAATTTGTCGTGCGTGCGTTTCTAGCTGCTGTATTTGCTCGGGAATCAGGAGCCAACGGGGTCTGGCCGGGAGCAACGCCAGCACGCCTCGAACGCGCATAGGGGCCTGTAGCGGGACAAAATGCCATAGGCTACCTGGCAGGGTCGCCGTTGCCACGCCTGCGCGCTGGTTATTTCGAAAAGACCAATCTGCCACACTCGTATCCAACGATTCTGGCAGGTGATCTCCAAAACTCAACTGGTCGTTGGCGTCGGGCAAAAGCACCCGGGCATCACCGCCAAAAGTTCGACGTACCAAAGTCTCTGCGCTATCCACGACTTGGGATGCGAGTAGTGCACCGGACAAGTCACGGGTCAATTCAAACAGACCTTGAGCGCGACGCTCACGGGTTGCGGACACCCGGGCGGCGAATCGCAAATTGGCAGTTAACTGGCCAATCAGCAATCCGACTGCCAGCATGACCGCAAAAGTAAGCAGGTACTGTATGTCGGTCACGGCAAACGAAAACCTGGGCGGCACGAAGAAGAAATCGAAAGCAGCGACTGTTAATACTGCGGCGAGAATCGAAGGGCCTCGCCCCAGCTTGGCAGCGACCAACACAACGCACAACAGAAACAGCATGACGATATTGGCCAAGTCAAACAAGTGGACAAGTGGAAACGCAAGCAAGGTAGTAAGCAGGCATGCTCCTGCCGCCATTGCATAACGTTGCCAGTTCTGAACCCACGCGCTTTCCGTCGTCTCGTCATGAACTTGGCGCGGCAGGGCAGATGGCAGTCTGCGTACACTTTCAGCCGCACCCACTTCCACTAGGTCGATGGTGGGATCCAACGAGGCCAACTGGCGCGCAATTGTCGGTCGAATCATCTGCAGTCGCTGTGCCAGGCTGAGCTTGGCTGGACGTCCCGTAACCAGAGTTGCACAATTCAGGGTTTGTGCATGATCCATTAACGCGCGGGCCACGTCGTCGCCCGTCAGGACTGCGGTGCTGGCGCCCAGTTCCTCTGCAAGCTTGAGGACCGTTAAGGTTCTATCGCGTTGCACGGCTATGCGGCGTTGAAGCGCCGGAGTTTCCACATAGGCCGCATGCCAGCGCACATTGAGCTGGCCGGCTAGGCGCGCCGCGCTGCGAACCGCCTGTTCGGCACCTTCGTCTGGCCCCACGCAAACCAGCATGGCACCCGATGTATTCCAGGCGGGGGTTCCGCCGCCCCGGCTATTGAGCGTCTTTTGGGTGTGCGATGCTCTGTACGAGCGCACATCGTCACCCACATGCTCGGCGGTGCGGCGCAGCGCAATTTCCCGCAGCGCGATCAGATTGCCTTTGCGAAAGAAGTTCTGACTGGCGCGCTCGGCCTGTTGCGGTATGTAGACCTTGCCAGCCTTCAGCCTGGCCAGTAACTCGTCGGCCGTCACGTCCACCAGCACAATTTCGTCGGCGCTGTCGAGTACGGTATCGGGCACCGTCTCATTGACACGCACACCGGTGATGGCACCCACGGTGCCGTTCAGGCTCTCAAGATGCTGTACGTTGAGAGCTGTCCAGACGTCGATGCCCGCATCCAACAGCTCCTGCACATCCTGCCAGCGTTTGGGGTGGCGAGATCCCGGTGCGTTGGTGTGCGCCAGTTCATCAACCAGAAGAATATCGGGTTTGGCGGCCAGTGCGGCGTCCAGATCAAGCTCTAGCAAGATCTGACCCCGGTGGGACACACTGCGTAACGGCAACAGGTTAAGGTCCGCCTGCAGTGCCATGGTTTCCTTGCGGCCGTGGGTTTCCACCAGACCCACTAGTACACGCTGGCCGGCCTGCTGCGCCCGCTGAGCCGCACTGAGCATGGCGTAGGTCTTGCCGACACCGGCACTGGCCCCGAAATAAATGCGAAGCTTTCCGCGCATGACCGCCAGGTCATCCTCTCGCATTTGCGCCAGAAGCGCGTCGGGATCCGGTCTGGAGTCGGTTGCAGAATCAGGGCGTGCGGCCATGGCTAGAGTGTGCATCAAGTGCCAGGTTCAGTTGCAGCACGTTCACGACCGGGTCACCCAGCACGCCCAGAATGGGGCGTTGCGAGTTCTGGTCAATTAGCCCCTGCACAATTTCC
>JAKQJK010000051.1 GCA_029561195.1 Pseudomonadota bacterium | reverse complement strand
CAACCCGCAATGGGTTTTCATCCTGAGTGGGCAGATGGAAATCGGCTTGCAAGGCGGGGTCTCCAGGGTATTCAAGCCAGGCGAGCATTTTTATTCAGCCGATGTGTTGCCCGCAGGGGCCACCTTCGACCCCTTGATTCACGGCCACTGGAGTCGTCAGCTGGGAAATGATCCGCTACAAACACTCTTTGTGCGCGGGTGACTCAAATCCAGCTGCAGTGGTTACGGATTGACTAGCGAAAGGAAGTGCGCATCATGTCAGAGTTGACATCCACTGAAGTGGCCCAGTACCGCGAGCTAGGCTATCTGATTCCGTCTGTCAGGCTGCCGACCGACAAAATCGATCGATTGCGCGAGGCGCTTGACCGCTTGATTCGTGAGAATCCGGGAGTCCGTCCGGAAAAACTGGTTAGTGCGCACGTAGTGGGGCGAAACGACGGAACGAATGACGAGGGTGTAAGGGGAAGTCGGGACTTTCTCGATCTGGCGATGGAGCCCGCTATCCTGGACCTGGTAGCGCAGCTGATTGGGCCCGACATCATCCTTTGGGGTTGCCACGTTTTCTGCAAGCCAGCAGGCGACGGCCACGAAACCCCGTGGCATCAGGACGGCCACTATTGGCCCATGCGGCCGCTGGCAACCTGTACGGTTTGGGTGGCGCTGGATGCGTCAACGACGGAAAATGGGTGTCTACGCGTGATCCCAAGGTCACATGCCGCGAGGGTGACCCATTCGCACCTGATTGAGGATCGCAAGGACTTGGTGCTGCAGCTGCGCACAGTTGACAGCGCCTTCGATGAGCGCGAGGCGGTTGATCTGGAGCTTCAACCCGGTCAAATGTCCATGCATGACGTCTACATGATTCATGGCGCCAAAGCCAACCATTCGCCGCGTCGCCGGGCGGGCATAGCGTTGCGGTACATGCCCGGCAGTTCCGTGTTCGAGCGAAATTTGAACCCGGTCGACGGTCAATCTGGCGTACCCGTGTCCTTTGCAACGCGGCCGCTGTGGCTCTTGCGGGGACGCGACCTGACCGGTCGCAACGACTTCAAGGTGGGGTTCGGGTAAGGTCTGCGCGTAACGCCGCGTTTTCGATCTCCGCCCAGGTTATGTCGTCAATGTAGATACCTGCCCGCTCGCGCTCAGCCCTTGCGCGGCGTTCCGGGTCCCCGGCGATCTGAACGGAGTCGTAGCCCGTTGCGACGGGTCCCTGACCCAACCAGTCCACAAAGGCACCCGCTTCCTCCTCAAATCGGCTTTGAGTCCCCATCCGCTGCGGGTCAATCAAAATCGTCAGCATGCTGTTGAGAACCGCCCGCCTGGCATCGGCCGGCTGGTGCCAGGTGCCGCCTCCCGAAAGGGCGCCGCCCAGCAATTCACAAGCCACAGCCATGCCATAGCCCTTATGCTCGCCGAAAGTCAGTAGAGCCCCGAAAAGACCATTGCTTTGCGGAACCACCACCACGCCGGGGTCTGTCGTCGGCATGCCGAGCTCGTCTATCAAGAGACCTGGTGCTACCGCATGCCCTTCGTTGTGGGCAACCCGCATCTTTCCCTGCGCCACCCGGCTGGTCGCAAAGTCGAGAATGAACGGTGACCGCCCTTTGAGCGGTATGCCGATACAGCAGGGGTTGGTACCAAATCGACCGTCTCCACCACCCCAGGGCGCTACCACCGGACGGGACTTCACATTGACAAAGTGCAATGAAACCAAGCCCTGATCGACCGCCATTTCAGCCCAATGTCCGATGCGGCCCAGATGATGAGCGTTGGCAAGCGTCATGATGCAACTACCGTGCTGTTTCGCCCGGGCAACGCCGAGATTCATGGCCTCTTCTCCGATCACTTGACCGTACCCGGTCCGTCCATCCAGAGTCAACATGGTGCCCAGATCAAGCTGGATGCCGACATGCGTATTGGGCTTGAGACCACCTTCCAGAACTGCGTCTACATAACGGGGCAACATGCCCACACCGTGTGAGTCGTGCCCGCTGAGATTGGCCATTACCAAATTGCTGGCAACGGTATTGGCCTCCTCGGTCGAGCTGCCACATGCTATTAATACAGAAGCTACCTGCGCACGTAATTCGGGGACTGCAATGTGTTTTGACATACAAAATAGTATTAGTTGAATCCTTTAAGCTACATCACTGCGCCCACCTGCCAGGGCACGAATTCGTTCTGCCCGTAACCATGCAGTTCGCTCTTGCTGGGTGTGCCAGAGGCCGTGGCCAGCACCAGTTCGAAAATGCGTTGCCCCATTTCGGCGACGGAGGCCTTGCCGTCGATGACCTCGCCGCAGTTGATGTCCATGTCATCTTCCTGCTTGCGCCACAGGACGGAGTTGGTAGACAACTTGAGCGACGGTGATGGCGCGCAACCATAGGCCGATCCGCGGCCGGTAGTGAAACAAATCAGATTGGCTCCACCTGCCACCTGGCCAGTCGCACTCACGGGGTCGTAACCCGGCGTGTCCATGAACACAAAGCCATGCGCGTCCACCTGCTCGGCGTATTCATAAACCGCCTCCAGATTGCTCGTGCCACCTTTGGCCACTGCACCCAACGATTTCTCCAAAATTGTGGTCAGGCCTCCCGCTTTATTGCCGGGTGACGGGTTGTTGTTCATCTCGCCATCATTCACCTGGGTGTAGTGTTCCCACCATTTGATGCGCGTCACCAGTTTTTCGCCCACTTCGCGCTTGACGGCGCGGCGCGTCAGCAAGTGCTCGGCACCGTAAATTTCAGGAGTCTCACTCAGAATGGCCGTTCCGCCATGCGCCACCAGCAAATCGACCGCGGCACCCAATGCCGGGTTGGCGCTGATACCAGAATAGCCGTCTGAGCCACCGCACTGCAAACCAATGGTGATGTGCGCTGCGCTGCAGGGTTCACGGCGAACCTGATTGGCTTTGGGCAACATGGCATTTACCAATTCGATGCCCTTGGCAACGGTTTTGGTCGTGCCACCGGTGTCCTGGATATTGAAAACACGCAGGTTGTCGCCCTCGGTCAAACTGCCTTGTGCCAGCCAGGCATTGATCTGCATGGCCTCACAGCCGAGGCCTACTACCAATGCCCCCCAGAAGTTGGCGTGGGTGGCATAACCCTTCAGGGTACGCTGCAAAATCTGGATTCCCAGGCCTTCGTTGTCCATGCCGCAACCTGTGCCGTGCGTCAGCGCCACGACACCATCCACATTCGGGTAGCTGGCCAGCGCCGCCGGATTGTTGGTGCGAGAGAAATGGTCGGCAATGGCGCGTGCAGCGGTGGCCGAGCAATTCACACTGGTCAAAATACCGATGTAGTTGCGCGTGGCCACACGCCCATCCACGCGCTTGATGCCCATGAACGTGGCCTCGCGTTTCGCCGGCTCGGGTTTCACGTCGGCACCGAACGCGTAGTCGCGGCTGAAATCACCCTTGTCCGGGCCCATGTCTAGGTTATGCGTGTGAACGTGTTCACCGGCTGCAATCGGCTTGCTGGCGAATCCGATGATCTGGTTATAGCGCCGCACGGGCTCTCCCATGGCAATGGCCCGGGTCGCAATTTTGTGCCCCGGCGGAATCATGCCCTTGACGGTGATGTTCTCGACAGTGGCGCCGCCGATGAGTTGGGCACGCGCAATCAGCACATCGTCTGCAGGGTGTAGGCGGATAAAGGGTGTCATGTTCAGTTTCTCAGGATTGTTTGGTCCGGCGCCAGCTCACGCTGAAGCGGGTATGGGACTTGTCCATGTGTTTGTGCATTGCCGCCCGGGCTGCCGGGGCGTCGTGCTCGCGAATGGCATCAAGAATGATCTGGTGTTCGGCAATGGCGGCCCGCCAGGAGGCGACAGTTTCAAAGTGCCCGACCATGCGCTCAAACATAGGGCCGCGGCGTGCATCCCAGAAATGCTGCACGGTCTCAATCAGCACACCGTTGCCACCGGCTTGAACAATGGCCGTGTGAAAAGCGCGATCGCCATCCAGCGGCAACACGCCTTTGTCTGCGTCCGCCTTCATGCTGTCCAGCGCCAAGGTCATGGCATCGATATCTTTTCGCCTGGCCTGCTTCGCCGCCATGGAGGCAATTTCACCCTCCACCACGCGGCGGGCGCGAATCAACTCCAGTGGACCCCATTCGTTGGGCGCTTGCAATTCATTCGCAGCACTAGCACTAGCCGAGCGGTCCAACACATACACCCCCGAGCCGGTGCGCACCTCAACCCAGCCCTCCACATCCAGCGCAATCAGCGCTTCCCGCACAGAAGGTCGGCTAACACCCAGTTGCTTTGCCAAATCGCGCTCTGCCGGCAATCGCGCACCCACGGCATACTCGCCAGACACGATTCCCGCGCGCAGCTGCTCGGCTATTTGCCGATAGAGTCGCTGGGGTTCGATGGCTTGCAAAGGCATGTTGAAAGGGTGTGCGTTTGGGCGTGCATTCGTCTTGCACGGCGTCGTAATTGGCCAAGTGGTCTGACCAATTATAATCCGTCGAATTCGACGAACAATACCCGACCCACACTTTGGAGACCCCATGAGACTTGCAGGAAAAACCGCCCTAGTTACCGCAGCCGGTCAGGGCATTGGCCGCGCCACCGCACTCGCCATGGCCGCTGAAGGGGCCCATGTGCTGGCAACCGACGTTAACCCAGCATTGCTGGAAACCTATGCCGGTGTTGCCAACGTCAAGACCGCCACCCTGAATGTTCTTGACAAGGCCGCTGTGCATGCGACGGTGGAAGGCATGGCGCGCATTGACGTGCTGTTCAACTGCGCGGGCGTAGTGCATAACGGCAGTATTTTGCAAGCCAGCGATGATGAGTGGGACTTTGCTTTTAACCTCAATGTGCGGGCGCAGTACTGGATGATTCAGGCCGTGCTGCCAAAAATGCTGGCCCATGGTGGTGGCAGCATAATCAATATGGCCAGCGTGTGCAGTAGCCTGAAGGGCTTGCCGAACCGCTTCATTTACGGCGCCAGCAAGGCCGCCGTGGTGGGGCTGACCAAATCGGTCGCGGCTGACTTTGTCA
>JAKQJK010000035.1 GCA_029561195.1 Pseudomonadota bacterium | reverse complement strand
CGAGCGGGCACCTGGCTGGCCAGTTCGTTGGCAATCAGTTTGCGGGACGTGCTTTTGGCTAGGGCCAGTTTTTCAAAAATGTCGATATCAGGTGCCAAATTGAGTGAAATTGGTGTGTTTGGCTGCCAATAACTTGAAATTTGTAATACACCGGGGCCACTCAAACCCCGATGGGTGAACAATAGATCTTCCAGAAACGTCGCTTTGGACTTTTTGCTGCCAGTCTCGATGCGCACTGGAAGGGAAAGCCCGGCCAGTTGGGCGTAGGGTGACCAGGCTGTTTCATCAAACGTGAGCGGCACCAGCGCCGGGCGGGGTTCCACCAGGCGCAGGCCGAATTGTCTGGCTACGCGGTAGCCAAAATCGGTGGCGCCAATTTTGGGAATGGACAGGCCACCCGTGGCGATCACCACCGAGCGGGCGCTGACAACGCCCCGGTCACTACTGATTTCATAGCTTCTCAGGCCCTCTGTATGAGGGCTGGATGCCGAAAAGGCTATAGATTTGACTGTGCACGGTTGCCAGCGGGTGACTTGGCCGACGTCGCATTCAGCCAGCAGCAGGTTGATGATGTCTTCGGCCGAACGGTCACAAAACAGCTGGCCTTTGTGTTTCTCATGGAACGGGATGTTGTTTCGCTGCAGCAGGCCGATGAAGTCCTGTGGCGTATAACGCGACAGGGCCGAGCGGCAAAAGTGCGGGTTATCGCCCAGAAAATTGGCGGACGTGGTGCCGGTGTTGGTGAAGTTGCAGCGTCCGCCGCCCGAAATGCGGATTTTCTCGGACACCTTATCGCCGTGATCGATCAATAAAACTTTGCGGCCCAACTGCCCGGCCACGCCCGCGCAAAAAAGCCCTGCGGCTCCAGCGCCGATGATGACAACATCAAAATTTTGCATGGGCTGCAGTGTAGATGCAGCCCATGGGGTTCACAGGGAGCCTGTCCCTATCAGGCTGCCTGACCGAAAGACGCCGCCTGAGGTGGCTGTTGAAGCGGCTGCTGCAGTGCGAGGAGCCCCTGGAGCACATCACCCACCACGATGACGGACGGGCTGGCCAGTTGCTCGCGCATCACCATTGCGTGCAGGTCACCCAGTGTGGTGACGGCGTGGCGCTGGCTGGCCAGGCTGGCGCTCTGGATCACCGCCACGGGCGTGTGGGCGGGCAGGCCGGTGAGCAACTCGTCCTGAATGCGCTGCGCACCACTGACGCCCATGTAGATCACCAGTGTCAGTTTGGCGCTGTGGGCCGTGGTGGCCAGCGAGGTCCAGTCGGTGCCCTCGTCGCCGGGTTTGGCGTGGCCGGTGACAAAGACCACGCCGTGCGCGTGTTCGCGGTGCGTCAGCGGCACGCCCAGCGAGGTGACGGCCGCCAGGCCCGACGTGATGCCGTTGATGACCTCAACGCGGATGCCCGCTGCTCGCAGGTGTTCGACTTCTTCGCCGCCGCGGCCAAAGATGAAGGGGTCGCCACCCTTAAGGCGCACGACGTTTTCACCCTCGTTGGCAGCCATGATCATCAGCTTCTCGATGAAGGCCTGCGGTGTGGATTTGCAGCCGCCGCGTTTGCCCACGTACACCACGCGTGCCGTGGGTGCGGCGTGGGCCACGATGTCGTCGCTGACCAGATCGTCTACCAGTAGCACCGTGGCAGCCTGAATGGCCTTGAGCGCCTTGATGGTGAGCAGCTCGGGGTCGCCCGGGCCCGCGCCCACTAAAGTGCATTGGCATTTGCCGTTGAGGGGTGTGTCGTGGGTCGTCATAGTTGTGAAACCAGATGCAAGATGTGGACCACCTGCTGCGCAATCGGTGGGGGTACGGGTTGGTCACCGGCCATCACAGCCCGAATGTACGCCGCCGTGCTGTTGGCATCAATCGTTGTGGGTATATCAGGCAATGTGGCCAGTGTGCCGGTCTGCGCTTCCTGCAGGTCAATGGGCTGGCCGGCGATGAATGCACGCATTTTGGGTGTGCGCCGCGGATCTGCCACGGCTTCGCCTTCGGTGCCGCGCAGCAGCAGTGCGTTGGACTGCATCAGTTCAAACGTGGCCGCCATGGACTCGGCGTATTCTGGGTGGGTGTAGCTGCTGACGATAAGGCTCTTGCCTTCGCAAGGGTTCATCAGCTTCACCAAGCTGTGCGCGGGGTTGCGCAAATTCACCACGCGGCGCACGTCCAGCAGGCGCTGCAAGCCGGGACACAGCAACTCCGTCGGGGCAAATGCCAGTTGGCCGGGCGCTATTGATTCAATAGCTGTTCGCGCAGGTATATCAAGGGCTAATAGAACTTTTGACGTAAAAACACGGGTTGATTCTGTGGCTGTGCCGTGAATCAGCACCGGCAGGCCCTTGCGCGCCAGCAGCAGCGCCAGCAGCGGCGTGAGCACAGGCAGCTTGCGAGCACCGTTGTAACTGGGGATGACCACCACGGGCTTGTCGCCAGCCGGGATTTTGTTCAAACGGATATCGGTGGCGTCCAGAAAACCCGCCATCTCCTGGGCGGTTTCGCCCTTGATACGCATGGCCAGGCAAAAGCCGCCAATTTCCAGATCGGTCACCGCACCGTCCAGCACCTGGCCGAACAGATCGGCGGCCTGCTCACGCGTGAGCGCGCGGGCGCCTTCCTTGCCGCGCCCGATCTCCTTGATGTATTTACCTATACCCACAGATGGTTCTCCATGCCCCGATTGTCCGTGAACGCTGATGACTGGAGGCTATGAGCTTATGCGTTGGCACTTTGCCAGCCTCACGCGACCTGCAGCGGCATGGATGCGCGCACCAATCGCTTGAGTTCTGGCAGGCACGAGCCGCAGTTGGTGCCGCACTTCAGTGCGCCCTGCAGCAATGCCAGACGCTCGTCGGGCGAGCCTCGGCAACTGGCCAACTGCTCGCCAATGGCGGGCTCGGTCACGTTGAAGCACGAGCAGATCAGCTTGCCACGTGCCTGCACCGCCACAGGGGCCTTGGAGCCCGGCACCAGCAGCAGGCGGCCGTAGGCTTGTGCCGGCAACTGGTCTTGCAAAACAGTTTTGATCCAGGCTTCGGCACTGGTGTCACCCGCCAGCACAAAACCCTGCAGCTCGGCGTGGTCACCCACGCGCAGCAACCGGGCGCAGCGGCGCTGAGCCTTCTTGGGGTCGGTGTATCGCAGCACGTCGGTGCCGTCCAGCCCCAATAGCGCTTCAACGGTTTGCAGCACGTCGTCGGGCGGCGCATCATGGCCAGCGGCGCGAAACAACACGCCACTGCGCTCCTGTGCCTGATCGCTCAGTGCCACGTTGCTGGAAAACGGTACGCAGGCGGCAAATGGAAAGCGCCGCATCAGCTGCTGCAAGGCTTCTCGGGCGCCCAGCATCTGCTCCACTGGCAGCCACGCCACGCCCAGCATGGACCACGGCAGCTCGCATTTCAAAATCTTGACGGCGGCGTGTTTGAGCTCGGGCTGTTTGGAGCTGGGGCAATAGGCCGACGTGGTGAGCGCGTTCACGCCCGCCAGCGGTTGCCCGGTGCTGGAGCAGCCGCTCAAATACTCTTCACCCCAGTGCATCGCCATGAAGGCCTGGCTCATGCCCACTTCGTTGCTGGCCTGCAGCGGCACCACGACGGAGCCGCGTTTGCTGGTGACCTGAACCAGATCGCCCTCTTTCAGCAACCGGCGTGCCATGTCCTGTGGGTTCATCTGGATAACCGGCTCGGCCACGTGGCCAAACAGGCGGCCCAGTGTGCCGGTGCGGCTCATACCGTGCCACTGGTCGCGCAGGCGGCCGGTGGTCAACGAGAACGGGTAACGCGATTCGCGCGGCTCGGAGACACCTTTGTAGACGGTGTTGACGAATTTGGCGCGCCCGTCGGCGGTGGGGAAGATACCGTCTTCGTACAGACGAACCTTGCCGGTAGTAGCCCCTTCAGGCAACGGCCATTGTTGCGGGCCGGATTGCTCCAGCATGGCGTAGCTGAGCCCGGTGATGTCCAGGTCGCGGCCCCGAGTGGATTCGCGGTGTTCGGTCCAGACGGATTCGGGGGTGGGGTAGGGGAACAGTGTGGCGGGACGTGCAAGCAATAACTTTTCCAGCCGCTGGGCGAAATCAACAACGATCGACCAGTCGTGACGGGTTTCACCGGGCGCCTTGATAGCGGGCAGAACCCGGCTGATGCGGCGCTCGCTGTTGGTCACCGTGCCATCTTTTTCGCCCCAGGTGGTGGCGGGCAGTAGCAGGTCGGCATACGCGCAGGTGCTGGTCGTGGCAAAGGCTTCCTGCACTATGACGAGTTCGGCGCGCTCCAGTGCACGTCGTACGGTCGCTTGGTCGGGCATGCTTTGCGCCGGGTTGGTGCAGGCAATCCACAGCGCCTTGATTTCACCATCCGCAGCGGCCTGAAACATTTCCACAGCCGTCTTGCCAGGGGTGGAGGGCACATCGGCCACGCCCCACAGCGCCGCCACCTCAGCGCGGTGCGCCGGGTTGGCCATGTCGCGGTGCGCACTGATGAGATTGGCCAGGCCACCCACTTCGCGACCGCCCATGGCATTGGGCTGACCGGTGAGCGAGAACGGGCCAGCACCGGGTTTGCCGATTTGCGCAGTGGCCAAGTGCAGGTTGATCAGCGCCGCGTTTTTGGCGGTGCCGCTAGTGGACTGGTTCAGGCCCTGGCAATACAGGCTGAGTGTTGCTTTGCGAGGCAAGGCTCCGCTTCCAACTCCGGCAAACATCTTCGCTGCCGTGAACAGGTCTTCTTTCTTGATGCCGCAGGTCTGCGCCACCAGATCGGGCGAGTAGTCGCGCACCGTGGCCTTCAGGTCATCAAAACCATTGGTATGCGCCGCGATGTAGGCTACGTCCGTCCAGCCTTCCCACAGCATGATGTGCAACATGCCGTTGAACAGCATCACGTCGGTGCCGGGCTGAATGGGCAGGAACAGGTCGGCAATCTCGGCAGTGTCGGTTTTTCGAGGGTCTGCGAAGATGATTTTGAGCGCCGGATTGGCCTTCCTGGCGTCTTCAATGCGTCTAAACAAAATGGGGTGCGCAAAAGCCGTGTTGGAGCCGACGATAAAGATGCACTGCGCGTGGTTCACATCGTCGTAGCAGTTGGGCGGCGCGTCGGCCCCCAGGGTCTGTTTGTAACCCGCCACCGCGCTGCTCATGCACAGGCGCGAGTTGGTGTCGATGTTGTTGGTGCCAATCAGGCCTTTGGCGAGTTTGTTGAAGACGTAATAGTCTTCTGTAAGCAACTGGCCTGACACGTAAAACCCAACAGCCTCGGGACCATGATCGCGAATGATTTGCGCAAACCCTTCAGTGGCAAAGTCCAGCGCATTGTCCCAGCTCACAACTTGAGGCTTTTCGCTGCGGTCAACATGACGAATCAATCTGCGCAAGGGCTGCAACAGCCGGGTTTGCTGCGTCACCGCTGCGCTGGCGGTCAGGTGCAGCGTGGAGCCCTTGGTACACAGCCGACCGAAATTGGCCGGGTGATCGGGGTCCCCCCTGACGCCCGTGATCTGGTTACCCTGCGACTCGATGATGACGCCGCAGCCCACACCGCAGTAGGGGCAGGTGGAACGCGTTTCACGGGTCATGGGCTCAGACTTCCTTGTGAGCCGGTCCCGCAACCGGAGCCTTCACATCCAGGGCCAATGTGGCCAGCTCGGTGCTGTTCAGATGCACCTCACCGGCGACCACTTTCACACTGAATTTCTGTGTGCAGCCTTCGTCGGGCGCACGGGCGCAACCGTCGTTCAGGCCAATGGTCCAGTTGTGCAGCGGGCAGGCCACGCTGGTGCCAAACACGATGCCTTGGGAGAGTGGCCCGCCCTTGTGCGGGCAGCGGTCCAGCAGGGCGAACACCTCGTCCTGGTCATTGCGAAACACAGCCACGTCCATGCCCACTGCACGCGCCACACGGCGCGAACCCAGCACGGGGATGTCCGACACAAAACAGATTTTTTTCCAGTCACTCATGATGCTACGGGTTTTATAGCTGCTCGCGCAATACTGACAAGGGCAAACAGCCTTTTGTTGATGAAATGGGCTGCTTTTCAGGCTGACAGCTTGTCAAACTGACGTGTGTCTACCGAAGCTGACCCGAAGTCGAACCAAGGATCCGGCTCACCGTCCAGAGCAAACTGCAGGCGTTCCCACAGTGCCTTGCGACCGGCGTGGTCTTCCAGAATACGCTTCTTCACATAGTCCAGACCGACGCGGTTCACGTAGTGCACGGTACGCTCCAGGTACCAGCCTTCCTGGCGGTACAGCTCGCAGAACGCGCCTGTGTACTCCAGCACTTCTTCGGCCGTCTTGAGCTTAACCAAAAAGTGCGCGACCTCGGTCTTGATGCCGCCGTTGCCGGCGATGTGCATTTCCCAGCCGCTGTCCACGCCGATGATGCCCACGTCCTTGATACCAGCCTCAGCACAATTGCGTGGACAGCCAGACACGGCAAACTTAACTTTGTGCGGTGCGTACATGCGCCACATGGCGCGCTCAAGATCCTTGCCCATCTGGGTGCTGTCCTGCGTGCCCATGCGGCACCACTCGCTGCCAACACAGGTTTTCACCGTGCGCAGCGCCTTGGCGTAGGCGTGGCCGGAGGGCATGCCGATGTCTTTCCACACGGCCTGCAGGTCTTCTTTTTTGACGCCCAGCAAATCGATACGCTGGCCGCCGGTAACCTTGACAGTGGGGATCTTGTACTTGTCCACCGCGTTGGCGATGCGACGCAGCTCGTCTGCCGTGGTCTCGCCGCCCCACATGCGGGGAATGACGGAGTAAGTGCCGTCTTTCTGAATGTTGGCGTGACTGCGTTCGTTGATGAAACGGCTTTGCGGATCGTCCTTGGCCTCTTTTGGCCAACTTGAGATCAAGTAGTAATTCACCGCAGGGCGGCATGACGCGCAACCGTTGGGCGTTTTCCAGCCCATGGCTTTGTAGACGGAGTCAATGGTGAGGTATTTGTTGGCCACAATGGCCTCGCGCACCGCCTGATGACCCTGGTCGGTGCAACCACACATGGCTTTGGTTTTCGGCGTGGCGGAATAATCGCCTCCGGCGGTGAACATCAAAATCTGTTCCACCAGACCGGTACACGAGCCGCACGATGCGCTGGCCTTGGTGTGCTTGCGTACTTCGTCTAGTGTGAACAGACCTTTTTCCTTGATGGCCTTGCAGATGGTGCCTTTCTTCACACCGTTGCAGCCACAGACTTCAGCGTCGTCGGGCATGCTGGCAGCCTTGTTATGGCCTTCGTGGCCAGCATCGCCAATGTTGCTTTCACCAAACATCAGCTTGTCGCGGATGTCCGCAATCGAGCGGCCGTCGCGCAACAGCTTGAAGTACCAGCTGCCGTCGACCGTGTCGCCATACAGGCAGGCTCCCACGAGTTTGTCGTCTTTCAACACCAGCTTTTTATACACGCCACCAAAGGGGTCGCTCATGACGATTTCTTCGGTGCCTTCGCCGCCTTGGAATTCACCAGCGCTGAATAGGTCAATGCCGGTGACCTTGAGTTTGGTCGAGGTCAGCGAACCCTGATAGCGACCAATGCCGAATTGCGCAAGATGATTCGCTGCCACCTTGGCCTGCTCAAACAGCGGTGCCACCAGGCCGTAGGCGATGCCGCGGTGCGCAGCACATTCACCCACCGAGTAAATGCGCGCGTCTGTGATGGTCTGCATGGTGTCGTTCACCACAATACCCTTGTTGCAATGCAAGCGCATGGATTCGGCCAGTGTCGTGTTGGGGCGAATGCCCACGGCCATTACCACCAGATCAGTGGCCAGCTCGGTGCCGTCCTTAAATTTGATGGCGGTGACGCGTTTGCCGTCTTCTCCGCCACCGCCCACCAGCTCCTGCGTCTGCGCACCCATCAGGAATTTCAAGCCGCGTTCTTCCAGCGACTGTTGCAGCAGCTTGCCGGCAACGCTGTCAAGCTGGCGTTCCATCAGCGTGGGCATCACGTGCACCACGCTCACTTCCATGCCACGGCGCATCAGGCCGTTAGCGGCTTCCAGACCCAACAGGCCACCGCCGATTACCACAGCTTTTCTGTATTTGGTGGCAGTCTCGATCATTTCGTTGGTGTCGGCAATATCGCGGTAGGCAATCACGCCTTTCAAATCCTTGCCCGGCACGGGCAGGATGAACGGGTTGGAGCCGGTGCACATCAGTAGCCGGTCGTATTCCACCTCGGTGCCATCGTCCGCACGCACGATGCGCTTCACGCGATCTACTTCGACCACTTTTTTTCCGGCATGTAGCGTGATGTGGTTGTCCTTGTACCAGTCCCAGGAGTTCAGCACGATCTCGTCCAGCGTCTGCTCGCCGGCCAGCACGGGACTCAGCAGGATGCGGTTGTAGTTCGGGTGGGACTCTGCGCCAAAGACGGTGATGTCATACAGATCGGGGGCGACCTTGAGCAATTCCTCGACGGTTCGTACGCCGGCCATGCCGTTTCCCACCATTACCAGTCTTGATTTTTTCATCGCGGCTACTCCAGAATGTGATTCGCTTGATTAAGTGCAAGCCCCATGCCAGTGATGAACCAGAAAAGTGCCTGCGCACCAACCTGAACATGAAGAAACACCAGAAAGGGACCCGGAAAACAGTAACTCCGGCTGCAGAGCCGGTGAGGGATACGCCTGAGGGCATCCCTGAAATACGTTACGCACGTCGTTATGCGCAGAAGCCTTGGCGCTTTGGCCAAAGTAGGACGCTCCGTCACGTCCGCATGAGCTTACGCAAGTCTTGTGCCATATGATTGGGTCAAACCTTGGCAGACCTTCGCCCCGCGCCCTGCATCTGGTGCGCGACTTGCGTGCAATCTGAACTGTTTTCCCTTTTGACTGCCTGATTTTTATGACTTCCGCGCTGGTATTTTTGAATGGCCCCAAAGGCGCTTCACAGCTGGTGGCCGACCTCGAAGCTGCAGGCATTCAGGTCCTTGCCGTGACCGACAACCAAAGCAAGCTGGTGCAGGATGTGGTGCGCCATGCACCGGATCTGGTAATTGGCGACGACCCCTTGCCCGGCGAAGCCCTGTTCAAAGCCACTCAAACTATTCTGGATACCGCGCCGCGCCCCGTCATCGTGTTCACCAGCGACAGCGATGTGGACCACATCATCCGTGCGACCGAGTCCGGTATTCACGCCTATGTTGTGAATGGCTATGGCGCCAGCCGCCTGCGTCCGCTGATTCATCTGGCCCAGGCCCGCTTCAGGCAGGAGCAGGCCCAGCGCGAAGCCTTGCAGGATGTTTCCAGCCGCTTTGAAGAGCGCAAGAGTGTGGATCGCGCCAAAGGCATCCTGATGCGTGCGCGCCAGGTGTCGGATGACGATGCGTTCCAGATGCTGCGCACTGCGTCCATGCATAGCAACCAGCGGCTGGGTCAGGTGTCGGAGCACATCATCCACTCGGCCCGTTTTGCCGACGGCGTTAACCGCGCTGGACAGTTGCGCATGCTGTCGCAGCGGCTGGTCAAGCTGTATCTGCTGCAACTGGCGGGTGTGCAGGTGAAGCAGCAGCTGGAGCGCCTGAGGGACTCGGTCCAGCGCATCGATGGCAACCTAGCCCTGCTGGGAAAAAGCCTGTCCCGACCCACGTTTGGTGATCTGCTGGGGCAGGTGGTTACCACCTGGAAACAGTTGAAGCAGGCGCTGCAGGGTGAACCTCGAGCAACCCGAGTGGCGCAAATCGACGAACTAGCAGAAGCGCTGCTGCAGAACGCAGAACGCCTCACTGCCAGCCTGGAGAACGCTGGCTCCGTCGCGCCGCTGCAAGTGCTGAATATGGCCGGCCGCCAACGCATGTTGTCGCAGCGGTTTGCCAAATACGCGTTGCTCGGGTTGCTGGGCAAGCCGGGCAATACAGGTGTGACCCAACGCAGCGAAACCGACATGGCTGAGGCTCGCGTAGCGTTTGAGCAGGCGCTGGGCTACCTCAATACCATCCCGCTGACCACGCCCGATATCCGCACTGCGCTGGACACCGCAGCGATTGGCTGGCAGCACATGCTGGCCGGTGCCGCGGATGCCCAGCGCCCTGCAGGGCAGGAGAAACTGGCCAACGCCAGTGAAAGCCTGCTCGATGTGTTTGAGCAGTTGTCCGGACAGTACGAGCGCAGCATGCAGATGCTAGTGGGCTGAAACGGGCTGGTAGCCCTGGATTTATTGCAATGCACCAGTATTGAGCATTGATCTTGCTTGTCGTGGTGCATGGAAATTGAACCAGAAATGGGCTCCATCGTGGCCTTTGCCGACGTCGTCAGCACCAGCCGTATGGGCAAGGAAGCGGCGCAAACCACGGTGACTAGCCTCGTAAGCAATTGCTCCGGCACGCCTCAGACCAGGACCACCTGCATAGCCAGAGTGTGATCGCCGGCGACATCAGGCCTGCCAACCTGCGCCAAGGCGACGATGGCGTGTTGTTCAATGTGTTGCATGCCTATTGGCTGCTGTTTTTGCCCAAATAGGCGGATTTTGCATGCCTTCTAACGCTCTAGCCCATGTGTTATGCCTGAATGGCTATAAAAAATATAGCAAGTGTCAGGTGATGAATAGTGTGTATCGCTGCAGTCGCATACGCCATTTGGGTTGTTGCGCAAAGCGCCGACGCACGCCTAAGATGGAGGACAGGCTTCATATCAAGAGGGTCAGTCATGCCAATGCCATTCGAAATCCGCTTGCCCGGACGCCTGGCCCCTATCTGCATGGGGTTCGCCTTGGCGGTATCCTGCCTGCAGGCTTGGTCCCAAAGCGGTTTCCATGCGGACGTGATGAAAAACTACGGCGGCAACTACGCCATTGCCTGCCAGGACGCGGGCTCCCCCCGTTTGCGCGTCACCCCCACCTCGCTGGTCTTCACGCAGGGCGGTAAAAGCATCACCGGTCGCGACGTGCAGACGGCGTATTCGTATTTTGGAAATTCACCGCCCGCCAATTATCGGGTGGCGCTGATGAGCCAGGTCAAGGGTAATACGTCCATGGTGTTTATCGTCTACGAGGACAAGCACGGCCAATACATCACGTTGGATGCGGATGACAAACTCGCTGCCGCATTGGGGAAGGCGCGCGTGAGCGCCCGGTACCGCTACTGCGATGGCCCAAGGGCGGAGGCGGTAGGCAAGCCGCTGGCCCTGCCACCTCAAGCTTCCAAACCCGCCGGCCCGGCAGTAGCCGTTCCGCAGTATGGCTTTGATCTTTTCCAGAACCCGCAGTTCAAGGCCCTGTATATCAAGACTGCTGGCCCACTCACTCGTGAGCGCTGGCTGGGCAAGCTGGAAGGCCCCACCGGGCCATTGCGCAAGACGGCGATTGGCGGCGCCGAGTTTGTCGTGGCCGACAACTGCAAACCGCACGATTGTTATGACCACAACGTGCTGGTCTTCTACGCTTCAGCCCGTGGCCTACTGTACGCCAGGGTTTTCCAGAAAGGTAAGGTCACGCTGGTCGGATCGCCCCCGCCCGCCGTTGTCGCCGAGCTGGATCGCCTGTGGCTGGCGACTTTCCGCCGCAAGTAGCGGATGTCGCCGAGAGATTGTCAGGGAATGACCGTCGTGAACAGGTAAACGGCAAAGATGACGAGGTGAATGGCACCCTGCAGCACTGTGGTGCGGCCTGTGCCCAGCGACAGCGTGGCGACAAAAAGGGTCAGCAGCAGTAAGACGGTTGACTTGCCGTCAATCCCTAGCATCAGGGTCCAGCCATTGGTGATCGACACAATGGCCACTGCCGGAATCGTCAGGCCGATAGTGGCAAGCGCGGAGCCCAGCGCCAGGTTCAAGCTGGTCTGCAAGCGGTTGGCACGTGCGGCGCGCAGCGACGCCAGGCCTTCCGGCAGCAACACAATGGCCGCAATGATGATGCCCACCAGCGCCTTGGGCGCTCCCGCGTTGGCAATGGCCGCTTCAACCGAAGGTGACGTGGCTTTAGCCATCAACACCACTGCACCGAGGCAGGCCAACAGCAGCAGCGCGCTGACGCCGGTGACACGGTTGGTGGGCATCAAAGCATGTGTTTCTTCTTTGCCTGATGCCTGGGCAAGGACGAAATAATCACGGTGGCGAATGGCCTGCACAAAAACAAATGCTCCGTAAAGCAGCAATGAAACCACAGCGACGAAACCGAGCTGACTGGGGCTGTACATGGGGCCGGGCGCGGTGGTGGTGTAGTTGGGCAACACGAGGGTGAGCACCACGATAGCTGCGAGTGTGGCAAGTGATGCGCTCACGCCGTACAACCCGAA
>JAKQJK010000030.1 GCA_029561195.1 Pseudomonadota bacterium | reverse complement strand
CCTCCCCCATCTTCGATAAAGCACCGAACGCAATCCAATCCTCCTTTCAATTACTGCGTTCGTTCAGGACACACAGTGACGCCTAACCATTCGCTCAACCGGACCCATTGCGGCATGCGGCTAAAGGCCCGCCATTTCATTTTGGGCCTTTAGCCCCATACCGCAACGGTCCGGTTAGCTCAAACGTTAGCCAGCACCAAAACCCCGTTCGCAATCATCTATTTGCTTCGCGTGGCACTGCTTCTTTGTCAATCAAACACTGAGATGCTTTGGCGCGTCTGCAAAGTCAGAGTGTCGGTCGCGCTTCGCGCGGGGGCGCATAGCGCAAAGTCAGTTTGTCGTTTCGCCGCGCAGAGCGCGGCGAACAGAGCTTCGCTGGATTCGCTGCCGCTTGGTGAGGGACAAGACTGCACATCGCGAGTCCGTGCTCCAGGGGGTCAAGGTCCAGTTGGTGTTTCCGCCATTGGTGGCATCTCGCTTTCGTCTTATAAGCACTTGGTCTGCCGCAAACGCACGCGCATCCGTCGGGGTGCAGTCAAAACACACTTCGGTAAAACCCAAGACAGTGGTACATCTTGTGCAGTTCAGCGGTCTCCGCTCCGTTCAATGTCAGGTAGAGCATGCCAAAGTCGTGGCTTAAGCTGGGTGCTGGCTAACCAATCACTCAACCGGACGCATCACGGCAGGCGCTTTTGGCCGCGTGGCGTCTCTGCTTATCATCCACCACGCGGCCAAAAACGCCTGCCGTGCTGCGCCGGTTAGTTCAAACGTTAGGCCGCATAAATCGACACCTATGACCTTCTCAAAACCACGCCAAAACCTCGCGCTGCCACATGCAATACGGGAACGTCTCGATGCGATGTTTGCCGGGACTACTGGCTTATCTGGTAGAGAGATGGTCAAGTATTTCTCCAAGTTCAACCCAAACGTTGAACAGTACAAGGACGACGGTGGCATGCCGAGCCGGAAGCAGATTCTTCAAGACTGCCTGGCAAGCTTCGATCGAGAAGAACAAAAGGCTATACTTTCTGACATGATTACCTCGGAAATTTATGAAAAGTACCCGCCTCCAAACGAATCAGACAAGGACTTCATTCAGCAGTGGCTTTCAGGCGAAATGACTAAGACCTTTCCTCAACGTGGCGACAACGTCCAGCTAGTATTCAGCAGTCCGAGCATCCGGCGCGAACCAAAAGAATGGGATGTCTTCATTTCCCATGCTTCCGAAGACAAGAACTCGGTTGCGGCGCCGTTGACTGCCGCCCTTCAATCCGAAGGACTGAAAGTTTGGTTTGATGACTTTACTCTAAAAGTCGGCGACAGCCTCCGCCGATCAATTGACAACGGACTCTCAAGGTCAAGATTTGGAGTTGTCGTGCTAAGTGAGAGCTTTTTCAACAAGCATTGGCCGCAACTAGAGCTAGACGGTCTAGTTGCGCGGGAATCAAACGGCAGAAAGATCGTCCTTCCCGTTTGGCACGGAATTGATGTGGAAGGTGTAAGGCGCTATTCCCCTTTGCTATCTGGTCGGCCCGGCGAAATTCACTTCACGCTGAGCGGACAGCGCATCATGGTCGTCGCCGTGCCCGGGGCCGTGCGCCGTCTTGACCCAACGACATGCGCGGCGGTGACGCGGGCAGTCCGGAACAGGGTTGAGGCCACGCCGA
>JAKQJK010000372.1 GCA_029561195.1 Pseudomonadota bacterium | reverse complement strand
GTCTTGCAGTAGCTGCAACCCGGCAGGCAATCTCTCCACGATTTGCGATCAGAATTTTTGTAAACATAATGATTTCTCAAGGAGTGGCTACAGGCCCTAGCCAGCCACCAATGCGCCGCACCAATGCTTTCAGAAACTTGAACAAGGTGGTCAGCAAAAGGACCATCAGCACGAGTGTGATCGCCAGCGTGATGCCGAAAGCCACTGGGTAGTTCGTTGCCAGCCACATGGCCCCGACCACCAACCCGTCCTCCAGCAAACTCACCGCTATATTTGAAAACGGCTCAGGCGAGCTATTTACAGCTACCCGGGTGGTCGCTTTGGTAGCAAACGAAGTAGCGGCCAGCGATCCGCCCAACAGGGCCGCGACAGTACCCATCGTGGCACTGTCAGCGCCAAATACTCCGGCAGCCAGAGCAGCCCCGGCGGGAACGCGGATGACCGAATGCACGACATCCCAGAGTGAGTCGATGCCAGGAATTTTGTCTGCAAAAAACTCGACGAAAAGCATGAAGCCGCTACCTGCCAACATAGCCGGGTGTTGCAACAGGAGCAACCCTTTGGGCAAAGGTATCCAGCCCATCACGCCAGCCAGCCCTGTAATGAAGACCACTGCGTACAGACGCAGTCCGCTGGCCCAGCCCAATACAGCTGCCAAAGCCAGCAGGGCCGGCATGTCCAGAGACTGGACGCCTTGCCCGACGGCAGTTGATGTCCCTGCCGAAAGGGTCTGCCAAATTTGAAGCAGGGTTTCCATGATCGACTCCTGAGATGTCGGTGTGAATGGATTGGATCGAGTGCTAACGATTCGCGTTGAAAATAGAGCGTCACATCCGGAAAATACCGAACTGTGTATCAGGGATCGGCGCATTGAGCGAGGCACTCAATCCCAACGCCAATACACGACGCGTATCTGCAGGATCAATTACGCCGTCATCCCATAACCTGGCAGTGGCGAAGTAGGGGTGCCCCTGTTCTTCATACTGACGACGGATGGGCGCCTTGAACGCCTCTTCCTCTTCCATGCTCCAGTTCCCGCCACGCCCTTCAATTCCGTCGCGCTTGACCGTGGCCAGCACAGCGGCGGCCTGGTCACCGCCCATGACCGATATGCGTGCATTCGGCCACATCCACAAGAAACGCGGCGAGTAAGCTCTGCCGCACATACCGTAATTGCCCGCTCCGAAGCTGCCACCAATGATGATGGTGAATTTAGGCACTGCGGCCGTA
>JAKQJK010000355.1 GCA_029561195.1 Pseudomonadota bacterium | reverse complement strand
GTTTCGCGTTCAGCTATGCTAGCGAACTGCTTTGTTCTTCGGAGAAACGCTCATGAAACGCTGGTTTATCAGGTTGGTTGCCCTTTTTTCGCTCACCGCTTTACTCACCGGCTGTGGCTACAACGATTTCCAGAGGCTGGACGAACAGACTAAGTCCGCTTGGAGCGAGGTACTCAACCAGTACCAGCGCCGCGCCGATCTGGTGCCCAATATCGTCGCCACCGTCAAGGGCGAAGCCGCTTTCGAGCAGGACACGCTCACCAAGGTAATCGAGGCGCGCGCCAAGGCGACTTCGATTCAGGTAACACCCGAAACATTGAACAACCCGGAAGCCTTCCAGAAATTTCAGGCTGCACAAGGCGAGCTGGGTAGCGCATTGTCGCGCTTGATGGCCGTGAGCGAGGCCTATCCCAACCTGAAGGCCAATCAGGGTTTTTCGGACTTGCGCGTACAGCTTGAAGGCACAGAAAACCGCATCACGGTAGCCCGCAACCGCTACATCCAGACGATTCAGGAATATAACGTTCTGGCCCGCAGTTTCCCTACCAACCTGACGGCGATGGTCTTCCGCTACCAGGCCAAGCCCAGCTTCACCGTAGCCAACGAGGCGCAGATTTCCACGCCACCCGTGGTTGACTTCAAGAAGTAATTAGACAAAGAAGATGACCCATTTACCCGGGCAGCGCTGGCTGCTGGCAGCCAGTCTGGCGCTCCTGACCTGGAGTTCCATGGCGCAAGGCCTGCTGCCGGTGCCACCGCTCACCGCCCGGGTCATCGACACGTCGGGCACGCTGGACGCGGCGCAGCAGCAGGCCCTCGAAGCGAAACTGGCCGCTTTCGAGGCGGCTAAGGGCTCGCAAGTGGTGGTTTACATGCTGCCCACCACACAGCCCGAAGATATTGCCAGTTTTGCCAACCGGGTCGCCAATGAATGGAAGATTGGGCGGCGCGCAGTTGGCGACGGCGTGCTGCTGATCGTGGCGAAGGACGATCGCAAGCTTCGCATCGAGGTGGCCAAAACACTGGAAGGCGCCATACCCGACCTGGCCGCCAAACGCATCATCGAAGAGACCATTACGCCGCGTTTCAAGCAGGGCGACTTTGCCGGGGGGGTAGATGCAGGGGTTATGCGGATCACCGGCCTCATTTCAGGTGAAGCCTTGCCAGAGCCCAGTAAAAACGCGCAAAACGGTCCACTGGACGCGCTGAATATTCAGGGTGGCGACTTCCTGATCTTCCTGCTATTTGCTGTCCCCATTGCGTCCGCAGTTGCGCGCAGCGTGTTCGGGCGCAAATTGGGGGCCGTCATTACTGGCGGCGGTGTGGGGGCACTGGCCATGGTGGCTACGGCTAGTTTGCTGATCAGCGGCCTAGCAGGCGTGGTGGCACTGATTTTTACGCTGGTTGCCGGCTCATTTACTACCCCTTCCGGCCGTGGCCGGCGTGGGGGTGGCGGTATGGGCGGTTGGGGCGGCGGCACGGGTGGTGGCTGGTCCGGGGGTGGAGGCGGCGGGGGCGGGGGGTTCAGCTCAGGTGGTGGTGGCGATTTTGGGGGCGGTGGTGCCTCGGGTAGCTGGTAAAAGGGAGCCGGACATCATGTTGAAACGACTTCAAACCTGCTTCAAACACCGCTGGATGGACGAGTCCGACACGCGTCGCACTTTCGGCGAAGACCTGCTGGAGCGCCTGACGCGCAGGGTAGCGGCCAGCGAGCGGCGCCACAGCGGCGAGATTCGCATCTGCGTCGAGGCGGGTCTGCCAATGAGTTACCTCTGGCGTCATCTGTGGCACAGGACACCGGTGCAAGTGCTGTGTCGCGAGCGCGCCATGTCGATGTTTGGCCGTTTGCAGGTATGGGATACGACGAACAACAACGGCGTGCTGATTTACCTGCTGCTGGCCGAGCGCGAGATTGAGCTGGTAGCTGACCGCGGACTGAATGCACTGGTACCGCATACGCAGTGGCAGGCCATGGTTCATCGCATGAGCGCTGCGTTTGCCGCCGGACGTTATGAGGATGGACTGACCCAGGCTCTGGGGGAGGTTTCAGCCGTGCTGGTGAGCAACTTCCCGGAATCCGCTGATGGGGCCGGGCCCAACGAGTTACCCGATACGCCTGTCCTGAATTAACTGCAAACGATATTGAAGTGCACAAAAGCAAGAAGCCCTGACCTATAGTGATCAGGGCTTCTTGCAGTAACGGGTAGCTATTTTTTTTGCGGCAAATATACCGCGCGAGGCGTTACTTTTTCTGGCGATACTTGCGCAGCGCAGCAATTTGCGCTGCCATGACAGCCAGCTCGGACTGTGCACGAGCAATGTCCAGCTCGCCCTTGGCGTTCTTCAGGGCTTCTTCAGCAGCCGCCTTGGCAGCGTTGGCTTTCTCGTCGTCCAGATCCTTGCCGCGAACGGCGGTGTCTGACAGCACAGTCACGCGGTTGGGCTGCACCTCCAGAATGCCACCAGCCACGAACACGAACTCTTCGCTGCCATCAGCCAGCTCGATCCGCACCGAACCAGCCTTGATGCGGCTGATCAGCGGTGTGTGGCGTGGGTAGATGCCGAGTTCACCGGCTTCACCGGGCAAAGCGACAAACTTGGCTTCACCGGAGAAGATGGCCTCCTCTGCGCTCACAACATCAACATGGATGGTGCTCATATCAGTTCCTTGAAGGGTGAGTACAAAGCCTGCGACTTACGCAACCTTCTTCGCCTTTTCGAACGCTTCGTCGATTGTGCCGACCATGTAGAACGCCTGCTCTGGCAGGTGATCACACTCGCCGTTCACAATCATCTTGAAGCCGCGAATCGTTTCGGCCAGTGGCACATATTTGCCAGGCGAGCCGGTGAACACTTCAGCCACGTGGAAGGGCTGGCTCAGGAAACGCTGGATCTTGCGGGCGCGGGCCACGGCCAGTTTGTCGTCCGGTGCCAGTTCGTCCATGCCCAGAATCGCAATGATGTCACGCAGCTCTTTGTAGCGCTGCAGGGTACCCTGCACGGCGCGAGCGGTTTCGTAGTGGTCAGCGCCCACAACCAGCGGATCGAGCTGGCGGCTGGTGGAGTCCAGTGGATCTACCGCAGGGTAGATGCCCAGCGACGCGATGTCACGGCTCAACGCCACGGTGGAATCAAGGTGGGCGAAGGTGGTAGCGGGCGACGGATCGGTGTAATCGTCCGCAGGAACATAC
Organism: Pseudomonadota bacterium; assembly: GCA_029561195.1. GTDB lineage: Bacteria > Pseudomonadota > Gammaproteobacteria > Burkholderiales > Burkholderiaceae_C > Egaibacter. Next base: position 2,086 of record JAKQJK010000355.1, on the reverse strand, counting down.
ACGGCCTGGATGGAGGTGATCGAACCCACTTTGGTGGACGTAATACGCTCTTGCAGGCGGCCCATTTCTTCGGCCAGCGTAGGCTGGTAACCCACGGCGGAAGGCATACGGCCCAGCAACGCAGACACTTCGGTGCCGGCCAGTGTGTAGCGGTAGATGTTGTCCACGAAGAACAGCACGTCTTTGCCTTCGTCACGGAAAGATTCCGCAATGGTCAGGCCCGTCAACGCCACGCGCAGACGGTTGCCTGGAGGCTCATTCATTTGGCCATAAACCATCGCAACTTTGGACTCTTCCAGGTTTTCGAGGTTCACGACGCCAGAGTCGGCCATCTCGTGATAGAAGTCATTACCTTCACGGGTACGCTCGCCCACACCGGCAAACACTGACACACCACTGTGCGCCTTGGCGATGTTGTTGATCAGTTCCATCATGTTCACGGTCTTGCCCACACCGGCACCACCGAACAGTCCCACCTTGCCGCCTTTGGCGAACGGGCAAACCAGGTCAATCACCTTGATGCCGGTTTCCAGCAGTTCTTGCGAAGGGCTGAGTTCGTCGTACGTAGGGGCTTTGCGATGGATGGAAGCGATTTGTGTGGTGGCAACCGGGCCACGCTCGTCAATAGGCGCGCCCAGCACGTCCATGATGCGCCCCAGAGTGGCCTTGCCCACGGGAACCATGATGGGCTTTTCAGTGTTGCTGACAACCATGCCGCGACGCAAACCGTCGGAAGATCCCAGAGCAATGGTACGGACAATGCCGTCGCCCATTTGCTGCTGCACTTCGAGGGTCAGCGTGGAGCCTTCCATCTTGAGCGCGTCATAAATCTTGGGCATTTGGTCGCGTGGAAATTCCACGTCTACCACCGCACCAATACACTGAACAATCTTGCCTTGGACTTGAGCCATTTTTTGCTCCAAAAATAAATACGTTTAAACCGCTACAGGTGACCGCTGGGTCAGACTGCCGCTGCACCCGCGACGATTTCCGAAAGTTCTTTCGTGATCGCTGCCTGACGCGTTTTGTTATAGATGAGCTTGAGCTCGCCAATCACGCTACCGGCGTTGTCGGTAGCAGCCTTCATGGCCACCATACGCGCCGATTGCTCGGACGCCATGTTCTCAGCCACAGCCTGATACACCAGCGCTTCGACATAGCGAACCAGCAAATCATCGATCACCGACTGCGCATCGGGCTCATAGATGTAATCCCAACCGTGCTTGGCACCCGACTTGGCTTCATCAGCTTGCGCTTCAGCCTGCATCGCACTGGCTGACAGCGGCAACAGCTGCTGCACAACGGGCTCCTGCTTCATGGTGTTGATGAAACGTGTGTAGCAAAGGTACACAGCGTTCACTTCACCTTTGGCATAAGCATCCAGCACCACCTTCACGGGGCCAATCAGCTTTTCAAGATGCGGCGTATCACCCAACTGGGTCACATGCGACACGACCTTGGCGCCAACACGGTTCAGAAAACCCAAACCTTTGTTGCCGATGGCTACAGCCTGTGTGGACACGCCAGTCGTCTGCAAGTCGCGCAGTTTGTTGGTCACACCGCGCAGCACGTTGGTGTTCATGCCACCGCACAAGCCCTTATCGGTCGTCACCACAATCATTCCCGCCGACTTGGCGTCGTTGGTTTTCATGAATGCGTGAACGTACTCGGGATTGGCCTGGCCGAGGTTCGCTGCGATATTGCGGATCTTCTCGCTGTAAGGGCGGGCGGCGCGCATGCGCTCCTGCGCCTTGCGCATCTTGCTGGCCGCTACCATTTCCATGGCTTTGGTGATCTTCTTGGTGTTTTCCACCGATTTGATCTTGGTGCGTAGTTCCTTGCCGGATGCCATGATTGCCCCTTGTCTGTTTATTGACTACAAAGCAACTTATGCAAATGACTTTTTGAATGCTGTAGTCGCAGCAGTCAATTCAGCTTCCGCGTCTTTGTCCATTGCTTTTGCAGCTTCTAATTTAGCCAATAATGCAGCATGTTTGTCTTTCAAGTAGCCATGTAAGCCATGTTCAAAAGCCAACACTTTGTTAACAGCGATGTCATCCATGAAGCCTTTGTTGACTGCAAACAA
>JAKQJK010000353.1 GCA_029561195.1 Pseudomonadota bacterium | reverse complement strand
CGGCACCCACGAATTCTATGTGAAAGCCCGCTACGGAGACCATTTCTCCGATCCCTCGAATATAGTTACCGTAAGCATCGTCGCGGCTGACGATCCCACTTTGCCCACCGCTGAAATGGCGCCGCGTCTCACGCCCAACCCTTTTTCCGGCACCGCGAAGCTGTCCTTTGGGGTTGGAGATGCCACAGGCAGCGTCCGCGTTTCCCTCTACAACGCCAAAGGCCGGAAACTGGGCGAGCGCGAATGCTCGGTGAAAGCGGGCATCAACGAAATCCCCCTCGATCCGCTCACGCTGGGACTGTTCGATAGCGGCGTCTTCTTCCTGCGCTTGCAGATCAGCGGCGAGATCATCCTGCTGAGAGGCTTGTTCATCAGATAAGTTCCCCGCGCGCGAGACATTGTTAATGGCTGCGTGACCACCGGCAGGTGAGATCTGCCGTCTCTGTCCACGGTGCTGCTCCTCTGTTGCCGTCGCCGAAGACAGCCCGAATTTAGCATGTTGTGTAGGGCGAAACCACAAGGGTTTATGGATGGGGAGGAGGGAGCGGTTGGCGTTGGTGGTGTGTCGATGTCATTCCGGATCAGCGAAGTCATGCATTTGTATCCAAGCAGGTGGGCGGATTTTTTAGCAGTCTCACTTTTCGATTGACAATTTTTCGCTTTCGATTACTTTGTCCTTAGATTAGCAGTTTACCGAAGTGAGTGCTAAAATATCCAAGGGAGTGACCGCCGAGACATGAAAAAAAATCAGCTCAGACTCAATGCCACGCTGGCCGCGCTGGTTGATGAATACATCAGCAGCAACGAGCCGGTGTCGTCACGCGTGCTGAACGAAAAGTATCTCACCGGAGTGAGTTCGGCAACGCTGCGCCTCGATCTGATGAAGCTGGAGCAAGCCGCTCAGATCAGCCAGCCGCACACTTCCGCGGGACGCGTGCCCACCATCCTGGGCTATCGCAGCTACCTCCGCCTCATCGAAGCGGAGCACGCGAACGTGCGTTTCAAGGACATGGAAGTGCTGCGCGAATTGCTGATCAAGCATTACAAGGACACGCCGCTGGCGCTGCATTACATAATGCTGCTGCTGGCGCAGGAGACGGACCAGCTCAGCTTTGTGGCCGAGCCCGAGATCTCCGGCGGCTATCTGGCGAAGCTGGAAGTGTTTCCCATCGGCAACGGCAAATACATCTTCGTGATGAGCCTCGATTCGGGACTGGACAAGACCGTGGTTATGAAGCTCGAGCAGGAATTCACAGAAGCGCAGCTTAAAAAGCTGGTGCGCTATCTGAACGACGAACTGGCCGGGCTCCGCATCTACGACATCGCCAACCGAGTGCTGGTTGAGATGCGCGAAAACATGTATCGCGACAATCCCATGGTGAGCACTTTCCTGCGCGAGCTGCACAGGGCTTTCGTGGATATCAGCGATTTCTTCATCAACTATGACGGCAGCATCAAGTTTCTGGAGCAGCCTGAATTTGACAGCAAACGTAACATTCTCAGTTTCATGAACTTCATCCAGCGGCAGGACCTCGTGATCAACCTGATGCGCAGCAAAGATAGCGGCAAAGAGGTGAACGTGCTGATGGGCGAGGATTTCAACGTTCCCGAGTGGACGGAGTTCTGCCTCATCTACGGCCGCTACGAGGTGTTCGGCATTCCCGGCTACCTCGGTGTGGTGGCGCCTTTGCGAACGCATTACCGCAAGCTGATCCCGCTGATCCGCGACATCACGCAGACGATCACCGAAACCACCCGCAAAGGCATGATGGTGGCCAAATAG
>JAKQJK010000345.1 GCA_029561195.1 Pseudomonadota bacterium | reverse complement strand
CCATGTCAACCAGACGTCCCAACATCCTGTTCATCATGGCTGACCAGATGGCTGCACCGTTGCTACCGCTGCACGACGCCAAATCGCCCATCAAGATGCCGCATTTGGGCGCGCTGGCTAGCAACGGTGTGGTGTTTGACTCGGCTTACTGCAACAGTCCGCTATGTGCACCATCGCGCTTCAGTCTGGTCAGTGGACAATTGCCCTCCAAAATTGGCGCCTATGACAACGCGGCTGATTTCGCAGCCGACGTACCTACCTACGCGCACTACCTGCGCCGTTTGGGTTATCGCACGGCGCTATCCGGCAAGATGCATTTTTGCGGCCCGGACCAATTGCATGGCTATGAAGAGCGCCTGACCAGCGATATCTACCCGGCCGACTACGGTTGGGCCGTGAACTGGGACGAACCTGATGTACGTGCCAGCTGGTACCACAACATGTCTTCCGTCTTGCAGGCCGGGCCCTGCGTTCGCACCAACCAGCTCGACTTCGATGATGAAGTGGTGTTTCGCGCAAACCAGTATTTGTATGACCACGTGCGCAATACGCCTGAGCAGCCGTTTTGCCTCACCGTGTCGATGACGCATCCACATGACCCGTACACCATTCCGGCCGAGTTCTGGAATTTGTACAATGACGATGACGTGCCCCTGCCGCGCAATTTTATCGCTCAGGACCAGCAAGACCCCCAATCACAGCGCATTCTCAAGGTTATCGATCTGTGGGGTCAGACGATGCCTCCCGAGGCCGTAAAAAAGGCACGCCGCGCCTACTTCGGTGCCTGCAGCTATATCGATTCGAACATCGGCAAACTGGTCAAGACCCTGAACGATTGCGGGCTGGGTAACGACACCATCATCGTCTTCTCGGGCGACCATGGCGACATGCTGGGCGAGCGTGGCCTCTGGTACAAGATGCACTGGTATGAGATGGCAGCACGCGTTCCGATGGTGATTCACGCGCCAGGCCGTTTTGCGGCGCACAAGGTGGCTGCCAGCGTGTCCACCATCGACCTGCTGCCCACATTTGTTCAACTAGCCGGTGGCAGTCTGGATGCCTCGCTGCCGTTGGACGGCCGTTCACTCATGCCCCATCTGCAGGGCGGCAAGGGACACGATGAAGTCATTGGTGAATACATGGCCGAGGGCACCAACGCACCGCTGGTGATGATCCGCCGGGGAGACTTCAAGTTCATCTACTCTGACCTGGACCCAAGCCTGCTGTTCAACGTTAAGAGCGACCCGGATGAGCTGACCAACCTCGCCACATCGCCCGTTCACAAAGACTTGATGGCCGGCTTCATAGCAGAGGTCGCTGAGCGTTGGGATATGCCCACCCTGCACGCCCAGGTGCTGGCCAGCCAGCGCCGTCGCCGCTTTGTGGACGGCGCGCTGACCAAGGGCAAACGCACCAGCTGGGACCATCAGCCGTTTGTAGACGCCGGCCAGCAGTACATGCGCAATCATATTGATCTGGACGATCTGGAGCGACGGGCGAGATATCCAAAGCCCTAATGCTTTGACGTCGTGCTTTGGCTTGGTACATGGATCCTGTCAATGAAACTCGCGGCTCTGTGTCGCGAGTGCACCCAGCAGATGGGTGAGGTCAATCAGGTGATGTGCGATCAGGTGGCGGACTTCACCCTGATGTTTTTCGGCTGGGTTGGCTCCATCTTCCGTATTGCGTTGCCACACCCCGTAAACCGCCAGCAGACGTGACTTCAGCACCTCTTCGCGCTGCTTTTCTCGCTGGCGCTTCCAAACGATCACGTTCACAGTGCCAGTTTCATCTTCCAGCGTGATGAAGACCACACCTTTGGCCGTGGGTGGCTGCTGGCGCGCAGTGACAATGCCGCAGGCGCGTACGAGCCGGCCATGCGGCAGGTCACGAAGTTGAGCCGCCGTGAGCAGCTTCATTTTTGATAGCTGCTCACGCAGTATCTGCAGGGGGTGACGGCGTAATGTGAGGCCAACTGACGCGTAATCGAAGACCACTTCTTCGCCTTCGCTGGCGGCATTCAACAGCAGGGGCACTTCGTCGATGGGCACACTTTCGAGCAAAGGCGGTGCGGGTTTGAGTGCAGCAGCGTCCCACACCTGTTGGCGACGATGACCAGACAGAGTTGTCAGTGCGTCGGCAGCGGCAAGGGCTTTGAGTTCGTCTGCGTTCAGCATGGCGCGCAGGGCGAGGTCTTCGGTGCTGGTGAAGAGGGCTCCGGTGCGGGCAGCGGCGATGCGCGCTGCGGCGGGTTGGCTCAGGCCAGAGATCAAGTTCAGGCCGAGGCGAACTGCTTCACCATCCAGCGTGCAGTCCCACTCACTCACCATCACATCTACCGCGCGCACTTCGACACCGTGGCGCTTGGCGTCGTATACCAGCTGGGCGGGCGGGTAAAACCCCATCGGCTGCGAGTTCAGCAGTGCGGTCAAAAAGCAGGCCGGGTAATGGCATTTGAGCCAGCTGCTCACATAAGCCAACTGCGCAAAACTGGCCGCGTGGCTCTCAGGGAATCCGTACTCACCAAAGCCCAATATCTGCTTGAAAATGCTCTCTGCAAACTCGGCCTCGTAGCCGTTTTTGACCATTTGGTGCACCAGCCGATCGTGAAACTTGTGCACCCCGCCTGAGCGTTTCCACGCGGCCATGGAGCGGCGCAGCTCGTCGGCTTCGCCGGGTGAAAAATCGGCCGCCAGGATAGCGATCTGCATAACCTGCTCCTGAAAAATCGGGATGCCCAACGTGCGACCCAGCGCCTCTTCCAGAGCCTTGCTCGGGTGCTTCACATTGCCGGGGTTCTGGCGGGCCTTAAGGTAAGGGTGAACCATGCCGCCCTGAATCGGGCCCGGGCGCACGATGGCCACCTCCACCACCAGGTCATAAAAGCAGCGCGGCTTCAGGCGCGGCAACATACTCATCTGCGCACGGCTCTCGATCTGGAACACACCCGCGGTATCTGCCGCGCAGATCATGTCGTAGGTGGCTTTGTCTTCCCTGGGGATGTCCTGCATGCGCGTCGGGCCACCGCATTGGCCCACCAGATCAAGGCATCGGCGGATGGCGCTGAGCATGCCCAAAGCCAGCACATCAACCTTGAGCAGGCCCATCGCGTCGAGGTCGTCCTTGTCCCACTGGATGATGCTGCGATCCACCATGGCCGCGTTTTCCACTGGCACCAGCTGCGTGAGCTTGCCCTGCGTGAGCACGAAGCCGCCCACGTGCTGGCTCAGGTGACGCGGAAAGCCCAGCAACTGCTGCGTCAACACCAGCCACTGATGAATGTGGTTAAGGCTATATCCAGATGTCGTGTAGCTCCCGGTCGGGCTGACCCCTTCGACGTGCTCAGGGCGAACGGATAACCATTCAGCCAAAGCATCCTCGTGTATCACACTGCCATCAAACCAGAAGTGCTCTTTGGCGAAGCGGTCGATCAAGTCATCCGCTACACCCAGCGCCTTGCCCACATCGCGAATGGCACTGCGCGGCTGGTAGGTGACGACTGTGGCTGCAATGGCAGCGCGTTCACGGCCATATTTTTTATAGATGTACTGGATGACTTCTTCGCGTCGGTCGTGTTCAAGATCCACATCAATGTCGGGCGGCTCGTTGCGCTCTCTGGAGATGAAGCGTGCAAACAGCAGCTTGCTATCTGCCGGGTTTACCTCGGTGATGCCCAGGCAGTAACACACGGCCGAGTTCGCCGCCGACCCGCGGCCCTGACAGAGGATGTGGATGCTGCGGGCGAAATGCACGATGTCATGCACGGTTAAAAAGTACATCTCGTACTTCAGTTCGGTGATCAGTGCCAGCTCATATTCCACCTGCTGCTGCACCTCCTCGGGCATGCCATCCGGGTAGCGCCTCAGCGCGCCTTCATAGGTGAAATGCCGCAGCGTCTGCGCGGGGTTCATGCCGGGCAAGACGGTTTCCACCGGGTACTGGTAACGCAGCTCGTCCAGGTTGAACGTGCA
>JAKQJK010000277.1 GCA_029561195.1 Pseudomonadota bacterium | reverse complement strand
ATCGTAGTAGGCATCCAGGGAGGCGAAGCGCGGCCCTTCGGGCAGAAAACTGCGGCTGGCGATGCGGTGGGCCAGGGTCGGGTCGCGGCCCTGCAGGAAGGCGATCACCGGCCCCACCGTGGCCCGGTAGCGGGCAAAGGCGGCGTCGAAGGTGGCCAGAGTGGCCGAGCGCTTCCTGCCCGGCAGGGCCTGCATCCCGTCGCGCAGGGCATCGAGGCCGGCCGGGGAGAACAGGGCCAGCACCAGTTTCAGGGCCAGGTCGTCCTGTACCGCGTCCACGCCGCGGCTGCGCAGGAAGCCGGTGAGATAGGCGGTGGACGGGTAGGGCGTGTTGAGCTGCGTCATCGGCGGGATGAGCGACAGCACGCGCTGGGCGGCCCGGGGTGTCGCCGGGGCGCCGGTGGTTTCGGTCATGGTGGCTTCCGGCCCGCGGGCCTCCAGGGGTGAGGCCGGAATGATAGCGGGGATGGCCCGCCGGGCCGAGTCCCCGCGGTAGTCAGTCTGCTGCGCGGCGCCGGTAGGCCAGGCCCGCCGCCACGGTCAGCAGGCCGCACAGGACCAGGGTGGGGCGAACCCCGAAGGCGTGGCCGAGGCTGCCGACGACAAAGCTGCCCAGGGGGGCGACGCCCAGAAAGGCCATGGTGAACAGGGCCATCACCCGGCCCCGGAAGGCGTTGTCCACCCGGGTCTGGATCAGCGTATTGCTGCCCGCCACGGTGATGATGATGACGAGGCCCAGGGCCAGCAGCACCGGCACCGCCATCCACAGGGCCGGAGACAGGGCGAACAGGGCCACGCAGACCCCCACCGCGGGTGCCGCGAGGGCCACCTTGCGGGTCAGGCCGGTGGTGTCCTGGCGGCTGGCCAGGTAGGCGCTGCCGAGCAGGGAGCCGGCCCCCGAGCAGCCCAGCAGCAGCCCGTACAGGCGGGCGTCGCCGCCGAAGATCTCCCGGGCGAACAGCGGCATCAGCACCACGTAGGGCGCGGCCAGAAAGCTGGTGGTGGCCACCAGCAGCAGCGAGGCGCGGATCTCCGCCTGCCCGGCAGCGTAGGCCAGGCCCTCGCGCAGGGCCTGGAGGGGCGGCGCAGGGGGCTTGCGTGCCTCGCCGGCCGGCAGGCGGATGGCCAGCAGCGCAAGCAGCACCGCCAGGTAGGACAGCCCGTTGAGCAGGAAGCACACCGCCTCGCCGGCCAGCGCCACCACAAAGCCGGCCAGGCTCGGGCCGACAAAGCGCGCCGCGTTCATCAGGAAGGAGTTCAGGGCGATGGCGTTGGGCAGGTCGGCCTTGTTGTCCACCAGTTGCACCGCGATGGCCTGGCGGGTCGGCACGTCCAGCGCATTGATCAGGCCCAGTCCGAAGGCCAGCGCAATCAGGTGCGCCGGGGTGGCGCTGCCCTGCGACGCCAGCGCCGCCAGCCCGAGGGCCTGCACCATGGACAGGGCCTGGGTGGCCAGCAGCAGGCGCCGCTTGTCGAAGCGGTCGGTGATCACGCCACCGATGGCGCTGAACACCAGGATGGGGATCTGGCTCGCAAAACCCACCACACCCAGCACCAGCGCCGACCCGGTGAGGCGGTAGGCCAGCCACACCATGGCCACCTGCTGCATCCAGGTGCCCGCCAGGGAAATCAACTGGCCGGCAAAGTAGATGCGGTAATTGCGGGATTCAAGGGCGCGGAGGATGGGCGGCATGGAAGGCGGCAGAACGGGGTGGTGCCCGAAGGTAGCCCGGCTGACGGACGAAGGAAAGCCCATCCGCCCCGGCAACCCGTCATCCGGGGCATGCTATCTTTCCCCCAGGCCCATCCTTTTGACATGCACAGGGAGATCTCCATGCAGTGGTATCTGAAAGCACTCAAGCAGTACGCCGATTTCAAGGGGCGTGCCCAGCGCAAGGAATACTGGATGTTCACCCTCTTCAACCTGATCATCATGGTCGTGCTGCAGCTGGTTGGCGGCGGTGGTGAGGGCGGCCTGGGCGACGTGCTGTCGGGCATCTACAGCCTCGGCGTGCTGCTGCCCAGCGTCGGCGTAACGGTGCGCCGCCTCCACGATATCGGCAAATCGGGCTGGTGGGCCCTGCTGATGATCGTGCCCATCATCGGGGCACTGGTGCTGATCTACTTTGCCGTGCAGGACAGCCAGGAGGGGAGCAACGAGTACGGGCCGAATCCGAAGGCACTCCCCGTTTGATAGACTGCGGCCGCTTTTCGGCAGATTGCGGGTATTCCTGTTCTCCGAGGGTGACTGGGTGCGAAGAGGAGGCGCCTGACTTCCGCGAGCGCTATGAACGGCCCGGTGGCCTGTATCGCCAGAACGCGCCCACCGTCGATGAGGAGTGGGCCGTTTGCGGCTTTTGCACGATCTTCGAGGTGTTGCTCTCGCAAGGCTGCCCGGCTCCCGAGGTGATCAAGGCCCACGACCGAGGGCCGACAACTGTTTGACGTCGCATCCTCAAGCCCGAGATCATCCATTTCATTAGAACGCAGGAAGTGTTGATCCAACGTGGGGCGGTCCGCTTTTAGGGCAGCAACCGCTGGCGTCGGTACGGGGTGGTGGCATGAACAGCCTATCGGACAAGCTGCCCCCTATCGTTGATAGATGGGTGATGGAGGCCGGGCGATACCTCGACATCAGCCCTTTGAATCAACGGTTTCTATCACTCCCCAGGCAACGAACGCTGGGAGATCGCGCCCGAGCACCTTGCCGCAGTAACCCATTTCCTTCGGCTCACGTATCGCGCATAAACCGAATACAACGAAAAGAAACTGGACTTTGACGATGACAAGCATCCAACAACGCGCCGAACTGCAACGCCGAATCTGGCAGATCGCCAACGAGGTGCGTGGCGCGGTCGACGGTTGGGATTTCAAGCAATACGTGCTCGGCTCCCTGTTCTATCGCTTCATCAGCGAGAACTTTTCGGCATACATCGAAGGCGGTGACGACAGTATCAAGTATGCCGAACTGTCCGATAGCGTCATCACCCCGGACATCAAGGATGACGCCATCAAGACCAAGGGTTACTACATCAAGCCCAGCCAGCTATTTGTCAACGTGGCCGCCAAGGCCAGTACCAACGAAAGCCTGAATACCGACCTGGCCAAAATCTTTGCCGACATTGAAGCGTCCGCCAGCGGCTACCCCTCCGAGCAGGACATCAAAGGCCTGTTTGCTGACTTCGACACCACCAGCAACCGCCTGGGCAACACGGTCAGGGACAAAAACACCCGCTTGGCGGCTGTGCTCAAAGGCGTGGCCGACCTGGACTTCGGCAACTTTGAAGACAGCGGTTTTGAAGGCCATCAAATCGACCTCTTCGGCGACGCCTACGAATTCCTCATCTCCAACTACGCCGCCAACGCCGGCAAGTCCGGCGGCGAGTTCTTCACGCCCCAGCAGGTCTCCAAGCTGATCGCCCGCCTCGCCATGCACGGGCAGACCAGCATCAACAAGATTTACGACCCGGCCTGCGGCTCGGGCTCGCTGCTGCTGCAAGCCAAGAAGCAGTTTGACGACCACATCATCGAAGACGGCTTTTTCGGGCAGGAACTCAACCACACCACCTACAACCTGGCGCGGATGAACATGTTCTTGCACAACGTCAACTACGACAAGTTCAACATCCAGCTAGGTGACACCCTCATCGAGCCCCACTTTGGCGATGACAAGCCGTTTGATGCCATCGTCTCCAACCCGCCCTACTCGGTGAAATGGAAAGGTTCGGACGACCCCACCCTCATCAACGACGACCGCTTTGCCCCGGCCGGCGTGCTTGCGCCCAAATCCAAAGCCGACTTCGCCTTTGTGCTGCATGCGCTCAGCTACCTCTCGGCCAAAGGCCGCGCCGCCATCGTCTGCTTCCCCGGCATCTTCTACCGGGGTGGCGCCGAACAGAAGATCCGCCAGTACCTGGTGGACAACAATTATGTGGAGACGGTGATCTCGCTGGCCTCCAACCTGTTTTATGGCACCACCATCGCCGTGAACATCCTGGTGCTGTCCAAACACAAGACCGACACCACCACCCAGTTCATCGACGCCAGTGGCCTGTTCAAGAAAGAAACCAATAACAACTTGCTGCTGGACGGGCACATCGACCAGATCATGACGGTGTTCGACAGCAAGGCGAACGTGGACCACTTCGCCCAATCCGTGCCGTTCGAGAAGGTGGCCGCAAATGACTACAACCTGTCGGTCAGCAGCTACATCGACGCCAAGGACAACCGGGAAGTGGTGAACATTGCCCAAGTCAATGCCGAACTGAAAGCCACCGTCACCCGAATCAACCAGTTGCGCAAAGAGATTGATGCCATCGTCGCGGAGATTGAAGGCGAGGAGTTGGACGCATGAGCAGCACGGACTTCTTGGAGAATCTGCTGGATGGCAGCGAGTTCCAATGGAAGGCATTGGGTGATATCGGGACTTTCACTCGTGGTTCAGGCATTCAGAAATCGGATTTCACTGAGTCAGGTGCCGGCTGTATTCACTATGGTCAGATTCATACGCACTACGGCACATGGGCGACGAAAACCAAGTCGTTCATTAATCGCGAATTTTCTGTGCGACTGAGAAAAGCTCATACCGGCGATATAGTAATCGCCACCACAAGCGAAGACGACGGAGCAGTAGCCAAAGCCGTAGCTTGGCTTGGTGTTGACGATGTGGCCGTCAGTACGGATGCGTACATCTATCGGCACACGATTAATTCCAAGTACATGTCGTATTTTTTTCAGACTGAGCTTTTCCAGTCGCAGAAGAAACCACACATCACGGGAACCAAGGTTCGTCGCATATCTGGCGACAGCCTCGCGAAAATCCAAATTCCCATCCCCTGCCCAGAAAACCCAAAAAAATCGCTTGAAATTCAGGCCGAAATCGTTCGCATACTGGACGCCTTCGCCGAGCTTACCGCCGAGCTTACCGCCCGCAAGAAACAATACAAGCACTATCGCGATCAGTTGTTGAGTTTTGAAGAGGGAAATGTCGAGTGGAAAGCCTTGAGCGAGATCGGGGAGTTTATTCGCGGCAAACGCTTTACGAAGGCGGATTATGTCGAAGACGGAATCAGTGTCATCCACTACGGTGAGATCTACACCCGGTACGGCGTGTTTGCAACCTACGCACACTCTCAGGTCAGAGACGATATGGCTGAATCGCTGCGCTATGCAGAGCCGGGCGACGTGGTAATCACCGACGTCGGCGAGACCGTGGAAGATGTGGGCAAAGCCGTGGCATGGCTTGGTGACGGAAAGGTTGCCATTCACGATCACTGCTATGCTTTTCGGCACGCAATGAATCCGAAGTTTGTCTCCTATTGTATGCAGACCGCCTCATTCATTGCCGAAAAGGCGAAATATGTTGCCAGGACCAAGGTCAATACTTTGTTGATCAATGGCTTCTCCAAGATTGCCATTCCAGTTCCGTATCCGGATGACCGTGAAAAGTCACTTGCGGAGCAGGCACGCATCGTCGCCATCCTGGACAGATTCGATGCCCTGACCCACTCCATCAGCGACGGCCTGCCCCGCGAAATCGAGCTGCGCCAGAAGCAATATGAGCACTACCGTGATTTGCTGTTGAGCTTTCCCAAGCCGAAAGAGCTAGCGGCCTGACATGGGCAAGACGCTGAGGGAAATCGCCCAGGACTTGAAGGGCACCAACAAGAAGGTGCAACTGATCTACGCCTTCAATGGAACGGGCAAGACGCGCCTGTCGCGGGAGTTCAAGCAGCTTTTTGCACCGAAGGCCGATGGCCCTGAAGAAGCGGGCAATGCCGATCAGCCTGAGTTGTCACGCAACAAAATTCTGTATTACAACGCCTTCACCGAAGACTTGTTTTATTGGGATAACGACTTGGCGAGGGACGCTGAGTACAAGCTGAAGATACAACCCAACTCGTACACGAACTGGTTGCTCGAATTGCTCAAGGATTTGGGGCAGGATGGGAATATCGTCAAATATTTCCAGAGATATGCGAATGATAAACTGACGCCGCATTTCAGTGATGATTTTGGCGAGGTCAGTTTTTCACTGGAGCGTGGCAATAATGAACGGTCTGGCCACATCAAGATCTCCAAGGGCGAAGAAAGCAACTTTATCTGGAGTGTTTTCTACACGCTGCTGGATCAGGCAGTGACAATTCTCAACGTCGCCGAGCCTGAAGAGCGTGAAACCAGGCAGTTTGATCAACTAGAATATGTTTTTGTCGACGACCCAGTTAGCTCATTGGATGAAAATCACTTGATTGAGTTGGCGGTCAATTTGGCGGGGCTCATCAAGTCCAGCACGTCCGGTCTGAAGTTCATCATCACAACACACAGCCCGTTGTTTTATAACGTGCTCCATAATGAACTCGAACTCAGTAAAAAGGGAAAGAAGGAGGGTTGCTGTCTCTTGGAGCATTTCGAGGATGGTTCATTTGATTTGAATGTCAAATATGGTGACTCCAACAGGAGCTTTTCATACCATTTGTACTTGAAGCAAACCCTTGAGCAGGCAATTGCTGACAACAAGGTTGAAAGGTATCACTTTACCTTGCTACGCAACCTCTACGAGAAGACGGCCAGTTTTCTGGGCTACCCCAAGTGGTCGGAGCTGTTGCCTGATGACAGGCAGCTATACCTGAACAGAATCATCCAATTCACTAGCCATAGCACGCTGTCCAATGAGGCTGTTGCAGAGCCCGCGCCAGCGGAGAAAGCCATAGTCAAGCTGTTGCTCGATCATTTGAAAAACAACTATGGTTTTTGGCAGCAGGAGGGAGTCTGAAGGCATGAGCGAGATGACCCACACCAGCGGTTGCAATCGCCACGCGCTAGGGGCCAGTCGGCATATCCAGCCGGGCTTTGACCCGCACATTGAGTGTGTCCGGCACCCTGTTGGAGAAATGCCCTGGGGCATGTGTGCACCTATGCTGGCATGACACAGGAGGGGAAAGATGCCCAAGCACCCGATGACATTGCGCGATCAAACGACGGAGTTCCTGCTCTATACCGCGCCCAATGGCGCCATCAAGGTAGAGGTGTTGCTCAGCAATGAGACCATCTGGCTGACCCAGAAACGCATGGCCGAACTGTTTGGTGTCGGCGTGCCGGCCATCTCCAAGCATCTGAAGAATATCTTTGATAGCGGCGAGCTGGTGGAAGAAGTGGTTGTTTCCATTTTGGAAACAACCACTGAGCACGGTGCGGTGGCAGGCCTGACCCAGACGCAGCAGGTCAAGTATTACAACCTGGATGCGGTGATTTCCGTCGGTTACCGGGTGAACTCGACGCAGGCAACCCAGTTTCGTATTTGGGCGACCCAGCTGATCAAGGAGTACATCATCAAGGGCTTTGCCATGGATGATGAGCGCCTGAAAAATGGCCGTTACTTTGGCAAGGACTATTTCCGCGAGTTGCTGGAGAGGGTGCGCTCCATCCGCGCCAGCGAGCGGCGGATTTATCAGCAGATTACAGATATTTTTGCCGAGTGCAGTATCGATTACGACCCGAAGTCAGAGACCACTCGCCTGTTTTACGCCCATGTGCAGGACAAATTTCATTTTGCGATTACGGGCCACACGGCAGCCGAGATCATTTCCCTGAAGGCCGACGCCAGCAAGCCCTTGATGGGCATGAGCACGTACAAAAATGCACCGGATGGGCGAGTGTTGAAGTCCGATTCGCTGGTGGCGAAAAATTATTTGAGTGAAGAGGAAATCAAGAAACTTGAGCGGGCCGTCTCCGCATTTTTTGATTACATCGAAGGCATCATCGAGCGACGCAATACCTTCACGATGGAGAGCTTTGCCGAAAGCGTGAACAAGTTTCTGTCCTTCAATGAATACCAGATTCTGGAAGGGTACGGATCAGTCAGC
The DNA here is from genome assembly GCA_029561195.1 of Pseudomonadota bacterium. GTDB lineage: Bacteria > Pseudomonadota > Gammaproteobacteria > Burkholderiales > Burkholderiaceae_C > Egaibacter. Next base: position 3,477 of record JAKQJK010000277.1, on the reverse strand, counting down.
CGAAAGCAGGCCGAACAGAAAGCCGTTGCAGAATACGAAAAATTCAACAAGCAGCAACGCATCGAATCTGACTTTGACCGCGAAGTGAAAAGACTTCTGACGAAGAAGGGCGCCGAAGAATGAGCGACTACAAGACCATTGCCGAATCGAACAGCTTCATTGTTCTGGATAGATACGTCAAGGAATGGCAGGCGTGCGAAAGCTACCAAAGTGAATACGATCTGGAGCGGGAGTTCATTCAGGATTTGCAGAATCAGGGCTATGACTATGCGCCCGACCTGAACATGCCTGAGAAACTGCTGGCCAATGTGCGAGTTGCTTTGCAAGCACTCAACAACGCGCAGTTCTCAGACGCGGAGTGGCTGCGTTTTGTGGAGACCTGGCTGGACAAACCCAGCGATGGCATCGTCGAGAAGACCCGCAAGATTCACGACGACTACGTGCACGACTTCGTGTTTGACGACGGGCATATCCAGAACATCTACCTGCTGGACAAAAATAATGTTGCCCGCAACAAGGTGCAGGTCATCAAGCAGTTTGAGCAAGCCGGCTCACACGCCAACCGCTACGACGTAACCATTCTGGTCAACGGCCTGCCGCTGGTGCAGGTGGAGTTGAAGAAGCGTGGCGTGGCGATCCGCGAGGCCTTCAACCAGGTGCACCGCTACAGCAAGGAGAGTTTCAACAGCGCCCAGTCCCTGTTCAAGTATCTGCAGCTATTCGTGATCTCCAACGGCACCGACTGCCGCTATTTTGCCAACACTACCCAGCGCAACAAGAACAGCTTCGACTTCACCATGAACTGGGCGAAGTCGGATAACGGCCTGATCAAAGACCTGAAAGACTTCACCGCCACTTTCTTCCAGAAAGACACGCTGCTGAAGGTGCTGCTGCGTTACTCGGTGTTCGATACCAGCAACACGCTGCTGGTCATGCGCCCGTACCAGATTGCCGCCACCGAACGCATTCTGTGGAAGATCAAATGCGCCTGGCAGGCGAGGAACTGGAGTAATACGGAAAGCGGTGGCTTCATCTGGCACACCACCGGCTCGGGGAAGACCCTGACCAGTTTCAAGGCGGCGCGCCTGGCCACCGAGCTGGATTTCATCGACAAGGTGTTCTTTGTGGTGGACCGCAAGGATCTGGACTACCAGACCATGAAGGAATACCAGCGTTTTTCACCGGACAGCGTGAACGGCTCGGACAGCACCGCCGGCCTCAAGCGCAACCTGGACAAGGACGACAACAAGATCATCGTCACCACCATCCAGAAGCTCAACAACCTGATGAAGAGCGAGAGCGACCTGCCCATCTACGGCAAGCAGGTTGTCTTCATTTTTGACGAGTGCCACCGCAGCCAGTTTGGTGAAGCCCAGAAGAACCTGAAGAAGAAGTTCAAGCGGTTCTACCAGTTCGGATTTACCGGCACGCCTATCTTTGCGCAGAACGCGCTGGGTGCGGAAACCACCGCCAGTGTCTTTGGCCGCGAACTGCATTCGTACGTGATCACCGATGCCATTCGCGACGAGAAGGTGCTGAAGTTCAAGGTGGACTACAACGATGTGCGCCCGCAGTTCAAGGCCATCGAAACAGAGAAGGACGAGAAGAAGCTGAGCGCTGCCGAGAACAAGCAAGCCCTGCTGCACCCCGACCGCATCCGCGAGATCACCCAGTACATCCTGAATAACTTCCGGCAGAAGACCCACCGCCTGCAAGCGGGTGCCAAGGGTTTCAACGCCATGTTTGCGGTGAGCAGTGTGGACGCTGCCAAGCTGTACTACGAGGCATTCAAGGCATTGCAGAAGGACAGCGACAAACCCCTGAAGGTCGCCACCATCTTCTCGTTTGCCGCCAACGAGGAGCAGGGTGCGATAGGCGACATTCAGGACGAGAGTTTTGATGTGTCGGCAATGAACAGCAGCGCCAAGGAGTTCCTGAGTGCGGCCATCGCCGACTACAACGCGCTGTTCAAGACCAACTTCAGTGTGGATAGCAACGGCTTCCAGAACTATTACCGCGATCTGGCCAAGCAGGTGAAAGCCAAGGAAATCGATCTGCTGATCGTGGTGGGCATGTTCCTGACCGGCTTCGATGCGCCGACGCTGAACACTTTGTTCGTCGACAAAAACCTGCGCTACCACGGTCTGATGCAGGCCTACTCCCGCACCAACCGTATTTTTGACGCCACCAAGACCTTCGGCAATATCGTCACTTTCCGCGACCTGGAACAGGCGACGGTTGACGCCATCACCTTGTTCGGCGACAACAACACCAGGAACGTGGTGCTGGAGAAGAGCTACAAGGAATACATGGAAGGCTTTACCGATGTGGTGACTGGTGAGGCGAGGCGTGGCTTTGTCGAGGTGGTGAGGGAGTTGGAGCAGCGCTTTCCTGATCCATCGGCCATTGAAAAGGAGTCCGACAAGAAGGCCTTCGTCAAGCTGTTCGGCGAGTATTTGCGCGTTGAAAACGTGCTGCAGAACTACGACGAATTTGCCAGCCTGAAAGCCTTGCAGAGCGTCGATATGAATGACCCGGCGGCGGTTGAGGCGTTCAAGGCCAGGCATTATCTAAGCGATGAAGATCTGGCGGTGCTGCAAGCCATCAGGATACCGGCTGAACGGAAAATTCAGGACTACCGTTCAACCTACAACGACGTTCGCGATTGGTTGCGTCGGGAGAAGTCTGGTGCTGAAAAAGAAAAATCCACCATTGACTGGGATGACGTGGTCTTCGAGGTCGACCTGCTGAAATCACAAGAGATCAACCTGGACTACATTCTGGAATTGATCTTTGAGCACAATAAAAAGATCAAGGACAAAGCCTCGCTGGTCGAAGATGTACGCCGGGTGATTCGCGCCAGCCTGGGCAATCGGGCCAAAGAGAGCTTGCTGGTTGATTTTATCAATCAAACCGACCTGGATCGGATTGGCGATAAGGCGAGTGTGATTGACGCCTTCTTTACCTTTGCACAAGCAGAACAGCAGCGCGAGGCGCAAGAGCTGATCAGCGACGAGAGCCTGAATGCAGAGGCGGCCAGGCGCTATATCACTACTTCACTCAAGCGAGAGTTTGCCAGTGAAAATGGCACGGAGCTCAACGCCGTCTTGCCCAAGATGAGTCCGCTTAATCCGCAATATTTGACCAAAAAGCAGAGCGTTTTCCAGAAAATCGCTGCGTTTGTCGAGAAGTTCAAAGGTGTGGGCGGGCAAGTCTGATTGGGGACATCTGTTCCGGCGGCGTTGAAGTCGCCGGTCATGCGGCCATCCTCAATCCCGCAAGCAATCAGGCCCCACCCGCTCCCCCATCACATGCGTCGCCACCACGCATCTCTCGTCCCCCAGAATCATCAGCGCGAACAGCCTTTCCGCCAGGCTGTGGGTGTTGTCCATGCGCCAGGCGAGTTCGGGGGTGGCGGTCCAGTCGAGGACGGTGAAGTCGGCTTCGTGGCCGGGCTGGAAGTTGCCGATGTGGTCG
>JAKQJK010000304.1 GCA_029561195.1 Pseudomonadota bacterium | reverse complement strand
TTTAAAAAAAATAGCCACGCGAGGCGGCGTGGCTGTCATCCCCGTTTTTGCTGTGGGGAGAGCCCAGGCTCTGCTTCACGCCATTCACATGTTGAAAATAAAGGGGGACCTGCCACAATCTTTGCCGGTATTTTTGGACAGTCCTATGGCGGTCCACACAACAAATCTTTTTAAACGGCACCTGGGGGATCACCGGCTTGAGGCCAAAGATGCAAACGCTTTAACGCACACAGCCACCATGATCAGCAGCACAGATGACTCCCGCGCACTGGCATACCGGCACGGCCCTATGATCATTCTGTCTGCCAGTGGAATGGCGACAGGTGGTCGAGTACTACACCATCTCGCGCTCTATGCGGGCAATCATCGCAACATGATTATTCTGACGGGCTTCCAGGCGCCTGGCACCCGCGGTGCAACGCTTGCCAGCGGGGCAAAAACCGTGCGTATTCATGGTCGCGAGGTGGAAATAAATGCTGAGGTCGTGCAACTCCAATCAGCCTCAGCTCATGCGGACGCCAATCAAATTCTCACCTGGCTGCGAACGATGCCGAAAGCGCCAGATCAGGTTTATATTGTCCACGGAGAACCCGGCCCAGCCGACCTACTTCGCCAGCGCATACAACACGAGCTGGGGTGGCGGGCCACGGTGCCAGAACATGGCTCCAACTGGCCCACTTAAAGTCACATCATCGAACCATCAGTACCGGAGTTTTGCTGTGTGCCAGCACTTGCGTTGCAACTGATCCCATCACCAGATTGGCCAGCGCTCCATGACCGTGCGAGCCCATGATCAATAAATCAAATTTTCCAGAATCGGCGAACTTGCCAATGGTTTCACCTGCAGGACCCACTTTCCAGGTACTCTTGGCATCAATACCATGGCGCAGAAGAAACTTGCAGACAGGCGACAGGATTTTTTCGGCTTCGTCTTTGTGAAACTGATCGACGACTTCTTTTCCTACGGCCGCACGAGCACGCGCGGGCAATGCTGCCTGAGCCGTGAACACGGTGTATTCATTGCCCGTGGTAAACAGCTCATCATGGGTCACCAAGTAGGCCAACATTTTCTTGGTGAAATCGCTGCCATCTACAGCAAGAAGAATTTTCATAAGTGCTCCTTAATTTATGCTTGAGTCTAGTCGGTGATGCTACGTCAGGTTCTTGACGCAAGTCAAAAAGGCCGACCATGGATAATGAAAAATCATGACCCGCTCATTATCAATACCGCTCGCGCTTGACGCTCCCGGCAGCATTACACAGGTTGCGGGTATCGAGGTTGGACATTTCACCGACTCGCGGCGCCCAACAGGCTGCACCGTGATCATCGCACGGGGCGGTGCAATTGCCGGTGTGGACGTTCGCGGGGCTGCGCCAGGAACCCGGGAAACTGATCTGCTGCACCCTTCCAATCTGGTGGATCAGGTACACGCCATCACGCTTTCGGGCGGCAGCGCGTGGGGATTGGATGCAGCTTCAGGCGTCATGCGGTGGCTGGAAGAAAATGGCGTCGGTCTTCCAGTTCACTATGGGCTGGTTCCTATCGTGCCTGCGGCAGTCTTGTTCGACCTTCCTGTAGGCGATTATTTCATCCGACCTGACGCCGCAGCGGGGTATGCGGCCTGTGAAGGAGCCAGTAGCGCCGCCCCCATGGAAGGCAACGTTGGTGCGGGTGCGGGCGCATTGGTTGGCAAACTTTTCGGCATCGAGCGTGCGATGAAAGGAGGCATCGGCAGCGCATCAGTGACGATCAACAGCGTGACAATTGGCGCTATCGTCGTTTGCAACGCCTTGGGTGATGTTGTCGATTCAGGTACAGGCCAAGTAATTGCCGGCGCACGCCTGTCGGTGGAGGAGTTGTCGCTAATCGACAGTCGTCATGCCATACTGGCAGGCCACACCCCAAGACCAATATTGGCCGGTACAAATACGACACTGGGGGTAGTTGCCACCGATGCGATTCTCACCAAGGCCCAGGCCCACAGGTTGGCACAGGTCTCCCATGATGGCCTGGCGCGCACTATCAACCCCGTGCACACCATGTCAGACGGGGACTGTATGTTCGCCATGGGTACTGGCAAATCGGGAAAAACACTGGGCATGACAGCCTTGGCCACAGCAGCAGCTGAAGTGACAGCGATCGCAGTCGCGCGGGGCATACGCGCAGCACGCGGTATCACGCAAAGCGGCATCTTCTGGCCAGCGGCGTGCGATTTAAAGAAGCAAGACTGAAACGTTACGAAATACCCATGCCAAAAGCAATTCGCAATACTTTACTGTCGCTGCGGGACCTGCTCGCGTCAGCCGGCCCATTCATCTTGGTAGCGATTGTTCTGCTGACGCTGGCATATTGGTGGCTAGACCCCAATCCACCCAAACGAGTGACCCTGGCCACCGGACCAGCTCAAAGCGCATATGCCGAGTTCGGCGCGCGTTATGCCAAAGCGCTGGCTGCCAACGGCATTCAGGTCGTGCTGCTACCAAGCGAGGGGTCTTCAGCCAACCTGCAATTGGTACGCGAAGGAAAGGCCGACCTCGGCTTTGTACAAGGTGGCAGTGGCGCGCGCGATGTGTCTGGTGACAACGCACCCGTTTCTCTGGGAAGCCTGTTCGTGGAACCCGTCTGGCTGTTTTACCGCGCGGAGTCAGCATCGAAAGTGACACCAACGGGCATCCTCGGTTCGCTGACCCAACTCAAGGGCTTACGCGTCAATGTGGGCACGGCTGGTGATGGCGTACCCAATCTGATGAATGCGCTATTCGACGTCAACCGTATTGAATCATCCGGCATGACTTTGTCACAACTGGACCAGACCTCGGCAACGGTGGCTTTTTTGAACGGGGAGCTCGACGCGTTAGTATTCGCTTCAGCCCCGGAGTCCCTCATGGTGCAGATGCTGCTGCAAACGCCTGGCATCAAACTGATGGACTTTGCTCAGAATGAAGCTTACTCACGTCGCCTGCCCTTTCTTGCAGCAGTTTCGCTACCCCGGGGAGTTGTAGATTTGGCGTCTGACCTGCCCGCTACGGATGTGCGGCTTGTCGCCCCCACCACGACCCTGCTTACCGGGCCCAAGGTCCATCCGGCGATTCTCCAGTTGTTTTCTCAGGCCTCACTTTCATTCCATGGCGGTGCCGGCTGGTTCAGCCGGGCGCATGAATTTCCCAACGCAGCCAATACCGAATTTCCCCTGGCCAAAGAAGCCGAGCGCACCATCCAGAATGGCGTGCCTTTGCTGCAGCGCTATCTGCCTTTTTCACTGGCCAATCTGATGGAAAGAATGTGGCTGGCTTTGGGTATCATCATTGCGGTTCTGTTGCCGCTGAGCCGTATCATTCCTCCGCTATATGAATTCCGGATTCGTTCCCGCGTATTTCGCTGGTATGGCCAACTGCGAGAAATCGAGGGTCGGCTGGATTCAGAACCTGGATCGGGTACTGCACTAGTGGCGGAGCTGGATCAAATGGACGAACGGGTCGGGAAAATCACGGTGCCTTTGTCATACACGGACGAGTTGTACGCATTGCGCAATCATATTCAACTGGTACGGCGCAAAATGCTCAAAACGTAAATTCTCCGTTTTGAATTCGCAGCTACGGACACATCCAGCTTGTTCAGAAATTCACTTGAGCGCCTTGAACCGCATCCGCTTGGGCTTGGCACCCTCCTCACCCAGTCGCTTTTTCTTGTCTGCTTCGTATTCCTGATAGTTTCCGTTGAAGAAAGTCCATTGACTGTCCCCTTCACAAGCCAGGATATGTGTTGCAATTCGGTCCAGGAACCAGCGATCATGACTGATCACCATCAGCGAGCCGGCAAATTCCAGCAGGGCATCTTCCAGCGCACGCAAGGTCTCGACATCCAGATCGTTTGACGGTTCATCCAGCATCAATACATTACCACCGGCAATAAGCGTCTTGGCCAGATGAAGCCGTCCACGCTCTCCACCGGACAAGGTACCAACGCGTTTTTGCTGGTCCGAACCGTTGAAATTAAAGCGCCCGCAGTATGCGCGGCTGGCCATTTGGAATTTGCCCACATTGAGAATATCCAGGCCACCAGAAACATCCTCCCAGACGGTCTTTTCGTTGGAAAGATCGTCGCGATTCTGGTCCACGAAGGCCATCTTGACGGTCGATCCGATCTTGACCTCACCGCTATCGGGCTTTTGCTGACCGGCGATCATGCGAAACAGTGTGGACTTGCCTGCGCCGTTTGGTCCAATGATGCCCACAATGGCGCCCGCAGGCACCTTGAAGCTCAGGTTGTCGATCAGCACTCGATCGCCAAACGACTTGCTCACGTTGACGAACTCGATCACTTCATTACCCAGCCGTTCTGCCACGGGTATGAAGATCTCGTTGGTCTCATTGCGCTTCTGGTACTCAAAATCAGACAGCTCTTCAAAGCGTGCCAGACGGGCCTTACTCTTGGCTTGACGTGCCTTGGGGTTCTGGCGAGACCACTCCAGCTCTTTCTTTAAGGCTTTGGCGCGGGACTCTTCGCCCTTTTGCTCTTGCACCAGGCGTTCCTGCTTCTGCTGCAGCCAGTCGCTGTAGTTGCCTTTGTAAGGAATGCCGGAGCCACGGTCCAGTTCCAGAATCCACTCGGCAGCATTGTCCAGAAAGTATCGATCATGGGTAATGGCAACCACAGTCCCGGGATAGCGCTGCAGAAACTGCTCCAGCCAGTCAACAGATTCAGCGTCTAGGTGGTTGGTAGGCTCATCGAGAAGCAACATGTCCGGCTTGGACAGCAGTAGCCGACAAAGGGCCACACGACGTTTCTCGCCACCAGACAAGAGGCCTACTTTGGCCTCCCAAGGCGGCAGGCGCAAAGCATCAGCCGCAATCTCAAGCTGATGCTCCGAGTCGGAACCCGCGCTACCTATGATGGCTTCCATCTTGGCCTGCTCTTCGGCAAGCGCATCAAAGTCGGCGTCAGCTTCACCGTATGCCGTATAGATTTCTTCGAGGCGGGCTTTCGCCTTGAAAATATCGCCCATGCCTGCTTCAACGCTTTCACGAACAGTCTGCTCGGGGTCGAGCTGTGGTTCCTGCGGCAGGTAACCGATGTTCAGGCCGGCCATAGGCATGGCTTCCCCTTCAAACTCTTTGTCAACACCTGCCATGATCTTGAGCAGAGTGGATTTACCAGAGCCGTTCGTCCCCAACACGCCAATCTTGGCACCAGGGAAGAAACTGAGGGAGATATCTTTAAGAATGAACCGCTTGGGTGGCACGATCTTGCCGAGGCGGTTCATGGAGAAAACGTATTGAGCCATTGCGTGAGTTCTAGCGGGATAAATACCGCATTATCGGGTGTGGCCACCCAGCCCGTCCAAACCGGGGCCACTTGCACCCTATTTCTTGGGCGCCGGACTCGCAGTTTGACGCGCCTCGCCAAGCTCGTTACGCAAAGCCGTTTGTGCAACGGCGTCAAGGGCGTTGTCAATCAGATCGCCACTGGAGACCAGGCGAATCCTGTTCTGGGCACCCAGCCTCTCCATCGTCCGGCGAGACATGGAATGAGCCAACCCGGCACCAGAGATAAACATAAACAGCGTGCGGTGAGGACTGCACCAGGTGAGTTGGGCTCGCACCCAATCGTCATTGAGCAATAACTCAACCCAGGAGCCAGTACTCAAGTCAGCTGGGGACCACGGTCCATTAAATTGCACATTGCCAGCCTCGGACTTTCCTGAAAAGTCCATGGCGGTGGCGGCTTCTGCACCCTGGTAGTCCATTCCGCCAGATTCGTCGTCCGCCACCCAGAATGCAGCTGACTCGGGCAGATCTGGAAAAAGACCGTCTTCTGAAATGTCGGCTTCCAGCTGATGAACCTCCTCCCCAGGCAAGAGCGCAAAGTCGATATTCAGATCTACATCAACCGGCTCACTTCGATCCGGAGCCATCGCAGCCCTATGGCTCTCAAAGGCTTTTTCGTGAAGCGTAATCAATTCATCAAAAAAAGCCGTGATTCGCTCTTCAGGAAAGCTGATCAGCTTAAGACCTTGGCGTAGCTGACCTAACAACTGGGGAACCAGCCGAACCAATCGCGCAGGATTGCGACGCGTTACTCCAAGCCGGGCGCTCCAAGCCAGGTCATCAATCAGCGCCAGATAGCCCTGCGGGTCCACCGTGCCGTCGAGGCAGCTGAGTTGAGACTCTGCCACCACTTGAGACCATGGCCCTTGAAGAAAGGAAGTCACGAAGTCAGGCAGCTTTTGATCTTTGAAACGCTCGGAAAATTCATCTGCATGGCGTTGCGCAAGCAGGTTTCGCTGTTCGGCGTGGAGCAGGGTTCTAGCCGCTTTTTCCTGTCGCTGGCGTTGAACCGCTTCATCACGGGCCCAGCCTTCATCCAGTTTCTGCAGCACCAAAGTAAACGACGCCGCATCGGCAGCTCCTTTGGCAAGTACATCCACCGCGTCAGATATTGACGTCAGAAACTTCGCAAAACCCTCATCGCGCTCCGTCGAAAAACCTAGACTGCGATGCGTCAGACGGTCCAGAAACTGCCGGGCCGGATGTTGACGTTCGGAAAAAAAGCGGGGATCCGATTTGGAAAGCCTCATCAAAACCGGCTCGACCAGCCTGAGCTGCCTCCTGACCTTGGGCAACAGTCGCTGGTCCAACATGAGGTGATCCAACATCATGCGAACTACCTCTTTGCCCAAGCGCCGGCCCAGCTGCTTGCTCTGGGTATGTTCGCGAGCAATTTGCGCTGGCGTAGCTTTACTCGAAGAAACGTTACCTTCCTTGGCAATCGATTGTGCCGACCGCTGAGCCAGGCGTTTCATCATGGGCTCAATCAGCTTGAGATCCTGCAGCGCCACAAACGATGCGGGAACCGTGTGCATAAAGTCCTTCATGCTGGCGTTATTGGCTCCGGTCTCCAGTTCACCAGACAGCAGACGGCGCAACTTGTCGAGGGTCAGCAGCGTGCGGGTAACGGTGTTATCTGCAGGTTTGGCTCGTGAAGCGGCGCTGTCACCCGCGGGGCCACCCAGGGGATCAGCCGGCTCAACCCCTTGAGACCGGAGCCAATCCGCCGCCTCCCGGTAAAGCTGTCTGAGGCTAACCCCAAGCAATCCGGCAGCCGGAGTCAGCAACGTAGATCGCACAGCCTCATCGGGAACATGCTGAATCAAGCCGCGATGCAATGCACGCACAAATGCGTCGGGTTTCAGCGGATTAAGGTGTGCCTGAACAGTGATCCATCCCAGCAGCCCGCTAACAAGTGCCGAAAACGGTGGCAATACGTCATCCACCGCCCGGAAAACCTCTTGCTGAGCAAGTGCAAATTCAATACTTTCGTCGATTTCGCGCGTGTCAAATAGCTGGATATCGGCAAAACGGACCAGTGTAGGCTCTGAAGAATCCTGTGTTCCACCGTTGAAAACGGCTTGACGCAGCTCCCCGGCAAAGGTTTCCCTGAAGGCCTCAGCGTTGGCATTCAGGTGCCGGACCGCGAGTTTGCTTGCAGGGCTCATGTCATGCGCCGAGCGGCTGGCAGTTTGTCGCACAGCCGAAGCGGTCAACCCGTGAAGAACGTCGCCTACCAGCGCACCAGACTGCGCAAGAACAATTTCAATGCAGTCTGCAAGTGACGGGCGTGCAATCGTCTCATTGCTTGCCACGCCAATTCGACGCAACAGAAATTTCTTCATTAACCGTTTTCCTTGCTTTCAGCATGAACCGTTGCCCGGTGTTCAGACCGGAATTTTTCCATTCTCACTGGTACAGGCCTGCCTTGGCATATCGGTAACATCTTGTTGCGAGTTGACCAACTTACCTGGAGAACAATGAAACGGCCAGAAAAAAGTCAGTCCATGCGATAATCCGCGCAGTTGTGGAGCTCCAGTTGCCCGTAACGTCAGCACCTTGCTGGGGACAAAGCCTCTCGCATTTGTTCCATTTTTGAATCTATCTGCCTTTCACTGGCCCGGCGTCTTGACACTGGGACAGGCCGATATCCCAAGCGCCCTGGATGGGCGCCACATCCATGAACTTTGAAGATCTGAAGCTGGCTCCGGCCATTGTTAAAGCCGTGCGCGAGCATGGTTACGAAAACCCCACCGCCATTCAGGCACAGGCCATTCCCGTGATACTGGAAGGCCACGATTTACTCGGTGGCGCTCAAACCGGAACCGGTAAAACAGCCGCATTTGTGTTGCCAATGCTCCACAAACTGAGCATGAGTCGCAGCGCCCAGAACAAATTTGGCGGTACGGGCATCCGTGCACTGGTGCTCACACCAACGCGCGAGTTGGCCGCCCAAGTGGAAGAATCGGTTCAAACATACGGCAAATTCCTGCAACTTTCCTCCACCGTTATTTTTGGTGGTGTTGGAATGAATCCACAGATCAGCCGCGTCAAAAAGGGCGTGGACATTCTGGTGGCCACGCCGGGCCGTCTCCTTGACCTGCTGCAACAAGGGGTTTTGGACTTGGGCCAGGTACAGATACTAGTACTGGACGAAGCCGACCGCATGCTGGACATGGGCTTCATCCATGACGTGAAAAAAGTGCTGGCTGTTGTGCCCAAGGAAAAACAGAGCCTGCTGTTTTCGGCCACCTTCAGCGATGAAATTCGTGATCTCGCCGCCACGCTGCTCAAAAGCCCGCAAAGTGTGCAGGTCACACCACGCAACACCACCGTACAACGAATCACCCAGGTGATTCACCCGGTAGGCCGGGGCAAAAAGAAGGCACTGCTGGCGCACATCATCAACGAGCAGAACTGGAGCCAGGTGCTGGTGTTCACACGTACCAAGTTTGGCGCCAACAACGTGGCCGAGTTTTTGACGAAGAACGGCATTCAGGCCATGGCCCTGCACGGCAACAAGAGCCAGGCTGCGCGTACGCAGGCTCTCAGTGGCTTTAAAAGCGGCGACATTCGCGCATTGGTCGCTACTGACATCGCTGCCCGCGGCATCGACATTGATGATCTGCCGCACGTAGTGAACTATGAAATCCCGAACGTCAGTGAAGACTATGTGCACCGCATTGGCCGCACGGGCCGCGCTGGCGCGGATGGTGCAGCTGTGAATCTGGTGTGTCTGGATGAAGAAGGCTTCATGCAGGACATCGAACGCTTCACCAAGCAAAACATTGAAGTCAAAATTGTTGAAGGCTTTGCACCCGAACCCGGTGAAAAGGCTGAACCCATTGCCATGGGCCGCCAGACCATCTGGGGTGGCGCAGGCAAACCGCCAAGTCGCGATGTCATGCAGGCAGCGGCACGCAACGCACGCACAGAAATGTTGCAACGCGTGCGTGACAACCGTGCAGGACAGGGTGACCGGGGTGGAAGCGGCGGCGGGAACGGTGGTGGTGGACGTGGCGGCCAGGGCGGCGGTCGTGGAAACAACCGTGGCAACGGCGGTGGTGGTTCAGGCGTGCGCGGCGATGCGCAACCGACAGACCATGCAGGGCGCAGCTTCGGCGCACGCCCTCCACAGGATCGCAGCCGCTCCGGCGGCGGGAACGGTGGACAAGCACCCCGCCCCGCCCAAGGTGGCCAGCCTGATCCGATGCGCACTAGCGTGGACATGATGGCTGAACGCAGCGGCGCACGCCGTGGCGGGGGCGGCGGTGGTTATGGCGGTGGCAATCGCAATGGAGGCTCTTATGGCGGCGGTGGCGGCGGACGTTCCGGTGGCGGGTCGGGTGGCTTTGGTGGCGGGGGCAACGGGTCTCGTGGGCCAGGCGGTTCTCGCGGCTCTTTTAACCGATAAAAATTACGCAACCATTCACAGCGTGGGCCGTCGGCCCCCCGCTGTGCAACATCCCAAGCTGATCCATCACACGGTGGACTTCGGGCGTCTACCTGCTCTGCCTGCCGTGGACGATGTCTACATCGTTCTGGGTACCACCATCTCGGTAGCGGGTAGTCAGCAAGCGTTCCGCTCCATCGATTTCGATGCCGTTGTGGCTGTCGCCCTCTCTGCCAAAGAGTCAGGCGCTACGAAATTGGGAGTGGTCAGCGCCATGGGCGCCAATGCGAAGTCCGGCGTTTTCTACAATCGCGTCAAAGGCGAAATGGAAGAAGCCCTCGCAAAGGTCGGCTTCCAGGTACTGGTGATTGCACGCCCATCCATGCTGGCAGGTAATCGCGACGCCCTGCATCAACCCTCACGCTTGGGCGAGAAACTGGGATTGGCGGCGATGTCCGTCCTCGGCTCCCTGATTCCGGCCAACTACAAAGCCATTGATGCCGGCAAGGTAAGCAAGGCCCTGATTCGCGGCGTCAAATCCGCCCCACCGGGGATACACGTTCTGCTATCGGGGGCCATGCAGGTGGCATGACAGCGCTGGTACGATCAGCGCATGAGCCAACCAACTTCCACCCTGCTTGCCGTTGATTGGGGCACTTCCTCGTTGCGCGCTGCACGGCTGGATGCCCAGGGCCACGTGCTCGAAGAAAAGTCTGTGCCACGTGGCATTCAAACGGTGGCACCCGGCGAGTTTGCTACTGTTTTTGAAGCAAACTTTGGAGACTGGGCGAGGGCGAGCGGCTCCTTTTGTTTGATATCCGGCATGGCTGGCAGCAAACAGGGCTGGATTGAAGCTCCCTACTGCCCTTGCCCGGCAGGGTTTGATGAAGTTGCAGCACGGTTGATGTGGATTGCCGATGCGCCCCAGGGGCTGCCGAATGCCCGTATCGCCATCGTGCCCGGCCTAAGTTGTGAACACCCTTCTGCCATTGCGGGGTTGACCAACATTCCTGACGTGATGCGGGGAGAAGAGGTACAAATTCTGGGCACGATGCAGCTTTCAGGCCTGCGCGACGGCGTATTCGTATTGCCTGGCACCCACAACAAATGGGCTCAGGTGTCCGATGGCCGTGTGACGGGCTTTAGTACCTTCATGACTGGCGAGTTTTATGCACTTCTCAGCCGGCTGTCCATTCTGGCCAAAACAGTTGACGCAGATGCGCCCTTCGATGAGGCCGCGTTTATTCAGGGTGTTAACCAGTCTCGCGAAGGCGCCGGGCTGCTTCACAACGCGTTCAGCGCACGCACGCTGTCGCTGTTCTCCCGCATGAGCGCGTCCGCGCTGGCCAGCTATCTGTCAGGCCTGATCATTGGTGAAGAAGTTGGCGCGCAAAGGCTGATCAAGGGCACCATCGTGAACCTGATCGGTGCGCCTGCCCTTACTCAGCGCTACGCACAGGTTCTAGCTTTGCATGGCGTGCAGTCCCGCCTGTTTGGTGCTGAGGCCACCTGGGCCGGTTTGTTTGCACTGTCCAGATCACTGGGCCGATCAACTGCTCCTGTTTAACCTGAAAAAGATGATGACCCCTGCTGAAAAATTCTCCGCTGCGTTTGCCAAACTGCCATTGGTCGCCATTCTGCGGGGACTAACACCAGCCGAAGCCCCAGCCATTGGTGAAGCGTTAACGGGCGCAGGTTTTCGCCTGCTGGAGGTGCCGCTCAACTCCCCACAACCGCTGGTCAGTATTGCCCTGCTGGCAAAAAGCTACCCCACGGCGCTGGTTGGAGCAGGAACAGTTTTGACCGCAGCGCAAGTGCGTGAGGTACACGCCGCCGGTGGTCAACTGGTCGTTTCACCCAATTTCAACGCCGAGGTGGTGAACGAGGCGGTGCGGCTAGGCATGATCTGCCTGCCCGGCATCGCCACCCCTACTGAAGCCTTCGGTGCGCTCGCAGCAGGTGCACATGGGCTCAAACTGTTTCCAGCAGAAATGGCGTCTCCTGCGGTCGTCAAAGCCATGAAGGCAGTATTACCCACAGGCACCCTGATGCTACCCGTGGGTGGTATTGCACCGGGCAATATGGCTGACTGGCGCGCGGCGGGTGCAGACGGCTTCGGCATCGGCTCTGCACTCTACAAGCCCGGCAAAAGCGCTGCCGCCGTGCGGGAAGATGCTATGCTTTTCATAGCTTCTCACGCAGGTCTGATGAGGGCTTGAACCCTAAAATGCCTGAAATTTCTCCACAATCATCGCCAGTCATCTGCTTTGGCCTGAACGGCAAGGTCGCTATCGTCACGGGTGGCGCGCAGGGCATTGGTGAAGCCTGCGCGCGGCGGTTCGCCCGCGAACGGGCCAAGGTCGTAATACTAGACGTGGACGACGGTCGGGGCGGTTCGCTGGCCACCGAGCTCGGCGCGCAGTACATGCACTGTGATGTGGGTGATAAGCTCGATGTCGACGCAGCCGTGGCCCGAACGCTGAAGATGCATGGCCACATCGACGTGCTGGTGAACAACGCTGGCATCTTCCGCGCTGCCGACTTTCTCGACGTGACGGAAGAGGACTTTGACGAGGTGCTGCGCGTCAACCTCAAAGGCTCATTCCTGATGGGGCAGGCGGTGGCACGGGCCATGGCGAGGGAATCCCGCGGCGCCATCGTCAACATGAGTTCTGTCAATGGCGTGCTGGCCATTCCCACCATCGCCAGCTACAACGTGAGCAAGGGCGGCATCAACCAGCTTACCCGCGCAATGGCACTGGCTCTGGCAGACAAAGGCATCCGCGTCAACGCAGTGGCGCCTGGCACCATCGCCACTGCGCTGGCCGAAAAAGCGGTGCTGACAAGCGACGAGGCGCGGAAAAGAATCATGAGCCGCACACCGATGCGGCGCCTGGGTTTACCGGAGGAGATTGCTGATGTCGTGGCCTGGCTGGCCAGCGACGCCGCGAGTTACGTCACCGGTGAAATCGTGACGGTAGACGGCGGGCGCATGGCGTTGAACTACACGGTGCCGGTCTAGCCCGCACATTCAGGCCCGTGCTGAAGCCGGTTTGGCGACCAGTGCTTCACGGATCGGCAAGTGAATCAGCGCGGCGCCTACCGCCAGCACAATGTCGATGTACCAGACCCAGTTGTAATTGCCGGTGGCCTCAAACACCTTGCCGCCCAACCAAGCACCCAGAAAACCGCCAATCTGGTGCGTTAGCATCACGATGCCAAACAACGTAGCCATGTTCGCAGTGCCAAAAAATTTGGCAACCAAACCGGCGGTCGGCGGGACTGTGGAGAGAAAGGTCAAACCCATCACGGCAGCAAATATCAGCATGACCGGCCCGGTCTTGGGTGCCAGCAAAAATACTACCACTGCAGCCGCCCGCGCTGCATAAACCAGCGACAGCAGCGACTTCATGCGCCACTTGCCCACGGCCCAACCCATCGCGACGCTGCCTACGATGTTGAACAGCCCCAGCATGGCCAGCGACCAGGCGCCGTATTGGACCGGCAACCCGCAAGATGCGATCACACCCGGCAAATGAGTCGCCAGAAATGCCACGTGAAAGCCACACACAAAAAACCCGGCTGCCAGCATCAGGTAGCTGGGGCTGCGCAGGGCGCCACGAATGGCCTCACGCGTCGACACGGATTTTTGCCCCACAAGTGCTGCCTGCTGCGAGTTGCCCTTCAGCAAAAAAGCGGCAGGTAACGCCAGCAACACGATCAAGGCCAGCACCTGCATGGCATTGGCCCAGCCCATGCCGATCATCAATGCGCCCGCAATGGGTGCCATCACAAACTGGCCAAACGAGCCGCCAGCATTGACGATGCCGGTGGCCAGGCCGCTCTTGTCCGCTGGAATCATGCGGGTGGTAGCCGCCATCAGCACGGCAGGCCCGGCCATCCCGGCACCACCAGCTGCCAGCACACCAATGGAAAAGATCAACCCGGCAGTGGACGTCATGAACGGCGTGAGGAAGGTCCCCAGAGCCACCAGTGCGATGCCGATGAACAGCACACGGCCTGCGCCCACCTTGTCGGCAAATGCACCCGCAAACGGCTGCGTTAGCCCCCACCAAAGCTGCCCAAACGCAAATGCCAGGCTGATACTGCCCAGCCCCAGACCGGTAGAGGTATTGAGCGCACTCAAAAACAGGCCCATGGTTTGCCGGGTGCCCATGGTGAGTGCAAAGGTGCCGGCCGCAGCCAGCAACACCAGCCAGACGGCCGTGGATGCGCGGGGCTTGATGGAAAGAGCGTCAGACATCATCGGTTCCCGTTTCAAGAGGAGACAAAAGTTCAAGTGATTCGGTGATCAGCGTGTGCAGTGCGATCACGCGCTGCACACCCAGCGTCTGGTTGAGGCTCTCTTGCGCTACCTTCCAGCGACGTTGGGCCTCGGTGCGCTTGTCACGCCCAGCTTCCGTGGCCGTGACCAGGCGGCTGCGCCCATCCACACCCGGCGCCAACTCTACCCAGCCCGCGGTGATCAAGGGCTTGAGGTTTCGCGTCAGGGTGGAAGGCTCCATTTTCATGGCCTGCGCCAGATCGCCCGGACGGATAGGCCCCAGCTTCACTACATACGACAGCAGCGAATACTGCGTGGTCTTGAGCCCGATACGGGCCATTTCCAGGTCGTAGTGCTGCGACACCCGGCGCATCAGCTGACGAAGCTGAAGATTGGTACAACCCTGCGGCTTAAGTAACGCGGGTGCTGGAACGGATGCGACAGTGTTCATGCCTTGATTGTAGCTACAATACTTGCATATACAAACTTACATAAGGGAATTCGGCATGACAACCACCAACCAACTTGATACCTGGCTGGAACAGGAACAGCGTATCCGCCTGTTGATGGACGCAGGCGCCGGCCCCGGTGTCGCACGGCCAGACCAGATTGCAGGCAAGACCGGTCTGGAGATGATGCAGGCCATGATGCGTGGAGAAATTCCCTACCCGCCCATTTCCAAGACGCTGGATTTCCTGATTCTGGAGGTGGAGCTTGGCCGCGCCCTGTTCCAAGGTACGCCGGGTGTCGACCACCTAAACCCCATGGGTTCGGTGCATGGCGGCTGGTTTGCCACCCTGCTCGACTCGGCGCTGGGCTGCGCCGTGCACACCATGATGCCGCCGGGGCGTGGCTACACCACAGCCGAACTCGGTGTGAATCTGGTCAAGGCCATCACGCCCAAGGTTCAACGCGTGCGGGCCGAAGGCAAGGTCATCCATTGCGGGCGACAACTCGCCACGGCAGAAGCGCGGCTCATCGGTCCGGACGGCACGCTGTATGCCCACGCCACCACCACCTGCTTGGTATTCGAGATGCCCACCCGATAGACCCGTAGTTGTCGTGAATTCCCATTTTCCTTCACAATAACGGGCATGCGACTACTTCACACCATGCTGCGCGTTGGCAATCTTCAACGCTCCATCGATTTCTATACCAACATACTCGGCATGAAGTTGCTGCGTACGTCCGAGAACCCTGAGTACAAGTACTCCTTGGCGTTCGTCGGCTACGGCAACAACCCGGATCACGCCGAAATCGAGCTGACCTACAACCATGGCGTTGACAGCTATGAAATGGGCACCGCCTTTGGCCACATCGCGCTGGGTGTGCCCGATGCGTATGCAGCATGCGACAAGATCAAAGCTGCTGGCGGGAACGTCACCCGCGAGGCCGGTCCTGTAAAAGGCGGCACGACCGTGATTGCATTTGTCACCGATCCCGACGGCTACAAGATCGAACTGATCCAGAGGTAAGCAAACCGTGTCCGGCATTCGTGAGCAGCGCCGCGGCGCCTTGCTGGTCTTCGGCTCGGCTGCGGTCTGGAGCTTTGGCGGCGCTATTGCGCGATTCCTGAGCGTCACAGACAGCTGGGTCATCGTTTTCTGGCGATCTTTTTTTGCAGCAACCTTCCTGCTCGGCTTCATGCTCTGGCGCGACGGCTTGCGTGGTACCTGGCAGCTGTTTCGCTCGATGGGTATTTCAGGCTGCGCCGTTGCGCTGTGCGTCACCACAGCGTCCACCTCGTTTGTGGTGGCGCTTTCCTACACAACCGTTGCCAATATTTTGCTGATGCAGGCAGGCGTGCCCCTATTTGCGGCGCTCATGGCGTTTGCGCTGTTTCGCGAACAGGTGGCCGGCACCACCTGGCTGGCCATTGCGGCGGTGATTGTCGGCGTCGGCATCATGGTGTCCGGCTCCATCGGCGGGCAGGTGTCGCCCGTGGGTGACGGGCTGGCTTTGCTCATCGCCATTGCTTTTGCGGCTGCAACGGTCATCGCCCGCAGGCATGCCAACGTCCAGATGATGCCGGCAGTCTGCCTGGGCACGTTCACCGGGGCAGTTATCGCATCAACCCTGGCCAGTGGCTTTCACGTCAATGGCACCGATGCATTCCTGTTGTTTCTGTTTGGCGCGCTGAACCTCGGGCTGGGTATGGCTTTTTTTGCAACGGGCGCGCCGCTGCTTCCGTCAGCGCTGGCAGCACTGATCGGAGTTGCCGAGCCCGTGTTGGGCCCGATCTGGGTCTGGCTGGTGCACGATGAAATCCCCGGTGCTCGAACCCTGATCGGTGGCGGCGTGGTGTTCGTGGCGCTGGTGGCGCATCTGGTCTGGCAGTTTCGCCAGCAAAAGCCGGGATCGGCTGTTCCGATGCTGGATTGATTTC
>JAKQJK010000302.1 GCA_029561195.1 Pseudomonadota bacterium | reverse complement strand
AACTCCAGACAACAGGCAGAAAGACATCAAAAATCTCCGTTCTGATTCGACCGAAAGGCAGCAGTCTTGCGATAGGCGACCTCGCCCGTCGTGACTTCGACCACACGGATTTCATGACCGCCGGGATGGGTGATGCTTTTGGCAGCAATGACCACGGCCATAGCGCGATCACACAAAAGGAATTCAGAAACTTCAGGCAAAGGCACCAATGGACCGACGATTGGGTGTGAGCTCTCCACGCGGTATTGCTCCACCACTGTGATTGAATGACGTCGCGTACCTTGAAAACCCATGACATCAAGATAGGCGAAGCGAATGACAGCGACGTGACAGTCAATTAATGCTCAATACAGGCTCCGAGATAAGTGACTGGACTTTCCGGTTGGGCATCTAATAGATTGGGGGTTTCACTTCGCTCTTCAAAGGGCCTGGGCGTAGAGTTTCAACGGATATGCTGCGGCGGGTCAGTGGACGCAGTCCAAAACTATTGAAGGCGTATCGTGGTGCCGATCAAGCATTCGCGTCTTTCTACCGGTCACTCACCATAGACCGCTTCTGGGCGCAACACGGAAGGTCAGCTCATCCGGCTGAGAATCCGCTTCCGCCTGCAAAGGTGTCTGCCGAGGAAGAGTGGCAACTTGCCGTGGTGTATTTGAAAATCATGCTTACCATGCACTAAATAGGCCATTTGCCCCAGTCAGATATGCATGAATAGCTATTATTTCTGTAGCAAATCAGGCGTCTTGGAATTTACTTCAGCAAACGCTGCGCGAATCGCTTCCACGCGTGCGCGGTTCACGCCGAGGTCTTTGCGGCCCAGGCGGCTGGATGAGCGGGCCTGAATGACGTTGTTCGGCTTGTCCAGCCAGAACTCCACATCGTCGGTGAACTTCAGCAGTGCTGTTGTGCTCTGTGCATACAGGTAGTCGGCGTTTTGCGTGACGATGACAGTGCGCGGTAGCAGTGTCAGCACTTGCGCCAGTTCCTTGATGGCGGCTTCGCCGTCGCCCTTGAATGTCAGTGGCGCGATGGTGGCGTAGGCTTGTTGTGGGTGGTCCGGGTAGAGGCTGGCCTGGCTGGAGACGCTGTTGGGCGTGCTGGACGGCGGCTTCAGGCGTCCATCGGTCACACCCAGGCGCGAGGGGGCTTTGCCTGCCAGCAGGCCCATTTGACCCGCAATGATCAGCGCCAGAGCCAGTACGACGACCAGCAGGGCAAGGAACCAGAGAATCTTCATGACACGGCTTTCAAGAGGAGCCTGGCGTCAGATTTGACGCGGTGGCCCCTCCAGAATACCCGATGGCGGCTTACTTGTAGCCCACGCGGTCCAGCATCTGCTGAACCTTGATCTGGTTGGCTGATACAGCGGCAAGTGGAATGGTTTCGCTCTTGAATGCGCCACCGGTCATCGCCTTGAGTGCGGCGTTGTCCACCACCACGCCTTTGGCGGTAGGCCATTCGTTGTTGCCATTGGCAAAGTGATCCTGCGCGAAGGGGCTGGCCAGGTATTCCATGAATTTGATGGCGTTGTCGCGGTTCTTGGCATATTTCGCCACGGCCCCACCAGCGATGTTCATATGGGTGCCCCAGCTGCTTTGATTGGGGAACACCACGCCCACTTTTTCCGCCGCGGCACGCTCCTCCGGCACGCTGGAGCGCATCATACGGGCGAGGTAGTAGGTGTTGGTCAGGGCAATTGCGCATTCGCCAGACGCCACACCCTTGATCTGGTCGGTGTCACCACCGGTGGGCTTGCGGGCCATGTTGTCCACGATGCCTTTGAGCCAGG
>JAKQJK010000284.1 GCA_029561195.1 Pseudomonadota bacterium | reverse complement strand
CCCGACGAAGTTTTGGTTCAAGTACACGCTACCAGTGTGAATCCGCTCGATTTCAAAATTCGCAATGGTGATTTCAAGCTCTTTATGCCTGCCCGTCCCCCTTTTGCGCTGGGGCATGATGTGGCCGGTGTCGTGGTGCGCGTGGGTGCGGGTGTGAAGCATTTCAAAACCGGGGAGGAGGTTTACGCCAGCCCTGATGATTTCCAGGTCGGCACATTCGCCGAGTATGTTCCTGTCAAAGAGAGTTCTTTAGCGATCAAGCCCAAAAATGTCAGCATGGAAGAGGCGGCCGCTCTTCCGCTAGTCGCTTTGACGGCTTGGCAGATTCTGGTTGAACGCGCCAAGATTCGCGCTGGTCAAAAAGTCTTTATCCAGGCTGGGTCAGGCGGCGTGGGCACGATTGCCATTCAGTTGGCCAGGTATTTGGGGGCACAAGTTGCCACCACCACAAGCACGGCCAACGTGGATTGGGTAAAAAGCCTGGGTGCTGATGTGGTGGTCGATTACAAACAAGCCGACTTTGAAGAAGTGCTGAGCGGTTATGACGTGGTTTTAAATAGCCAGGACAGCACTACTTTAGAGAAATCGTTCAACGTCTTGAAGTCAGGGGGACAGGTCATCTCTATTTCTGGCCCACCTGATGCCGGGTTTGCCGAGGCTCAAAAACTCGCATGGCCTTTCAAGCAACTCATGCGCGTGCTCAGCTTTAGTGCCAGAAGAAAAGCAAAAAATCGAAACGCCAGCTATTCATTTCTATTCATGAAAGCCAGCGGTGAGCAATTACGGCAAATTGCAGCGCTGATTGAGTCTGGCGCCATTCGTCCCATCGTGGACAAGGTTTTCCCATTCACATCCACTAATGAAGCCATGGCCTACGTCGAAAGCGGACGTGCCAAAGGCAAGGTGGTGATCAAGATTCGCTGAACCGTTGCCGAGCATTCTTGGCAGTAGCACGCCCAGAATTATGACGATCATCATACGAAACACTTATTTAACCCCAGGAGCCCCCATGAAAATCGAAAATTCCGTTGTTCTTGTCACTGGCGCCAACCGCGGAATCGGTCTGGCCTTTGCACGCGTCTTGCTCGCCCGTGGTGCGCTCAAGGTCTATGCCGCCGCACGCAAACCCGAATCCGTGACCTTACCGGGTATCGAAGCTTTGCAGCTCGACGTCACCAAACCTGAAGAGGTTGCTGTAGCCGTTCACCAGGCGTCTGATGTGACGCTGGTTATCAATAACGCGGGCATCGCCCAGCCTGGCGGATTTCTGGCACAGGACAGTGATGCCGTCGCACGCCGTATTTTCGAGACCAACTTCTTTGGCATGCTGAGCATGAGCAAGGCTTTCGCGCCGGTGCTCAAAGCCAATGGTGGCGGCGCACTGCTCAATGTGCTGTCAGTCGCCTCGTGGGTCAATGGTGGCGAGCTGGCCGCGTATTCGGCCAGCAAATCGGCAGCCTGGTCGTTGACCAACGCCTTACGTCACGAACTGGCAGGGCAAAAAACCCAGGTGTTGGGCTTGCACATGGCCTACGTGGACACCGATCTCACGCGGGGCTTCGAAGTACAGAAGAGCAGCGCCGAAGAGATCGTCCAGCGCGCACTCGACGGGTTGGAGGCGGGTGCAGATGAAGTACTGGCAGATGTGCTGACCCAGCAGATTCGTCAGGGACTAGCAGCATCACGCCCGATCTACCTGCCCCAAGCCCACTGAACACAGACCATCTAACAGACACGACCATTCCGAAATCGAATGAGCCTGACCATGAAAACCGATGCAATCCAACATTTCCTGAAATCAACTTTACTGGGGTTCACCACCGCTGCCACCCTCTTTTCCGCGGCGGCTGGGGCGGCAGATGCCGTGCCTACCGTAACGCAGAAAGCCCTTTCTGCGTCCAATCAAACACCGGTGGATACCTGGAAGAGTGTGGCCACGCAAACCATTACGGCAGGCGATGTCACCTATTCGTACCGGGAGATGGGAAAGAAAAACGGCGGTACACCCGTGGTGTTTCTCGTCCACCTGGCGGCCGTGCTGGACAACTGGGACCCCCGGATCATGGACGGCATTGCAGCCAAGCACCATGTGATCGCTTTTGACAATCGCGGCATCGGCGCATCCAGTGGTTCACCGGCGAATTCGATTGAGCAAATGGCCGACGATTCCGTTACCTTCATCAAGGCCATGGGGCTCAAACAGGTTGATCTTTTGGGGTTTTCCATGGGCGGCATGATTGCCCAGGAAATCGTGCTGAAAGAACCACAACTCATTCGCAAAATGGTGATCGCGGGAACTGGGCCTGCCGGTGGTGAGGGCATCAGTTCAGTGGCCGGGGTGACCGTCTACGACATGCTGCGCGGCTTCTTCACCGGACAAGATGCAAAGCAGTACCTGTTCTTCACGCGTACGTCTGGTGGCATCGACGCCGGCAAGGCGTTCCTGGAGCGCCTGAAGGAGCGCACAGAGAATCGTGACAAGGAAATCTCCGTCAGCGCATTCCTGGCTCAGTTACAGGCTCTGCGCGCCTGGGGTCAAAAAGAACCAGCGGATCTTTCGGTTGTGAAGCAGGCTGTACTCGTTGTCAACGGCGATGCAGATCGCATGGTCCCCACGCCAAACACGCATGACTTGGCGCGGCGGCTTCCGAACAGCACCTTGATCATTTATCCCGATGCGGGGCATGGCGGGATATTCCAGTTCCACGCCGACTTCGTGCCCAGCGCACTTGAGTTTTTGGCCCGGTAATCGTTGCCCACATGAGGGTTCCAAAGTGACCGATACGCATATCAACACCCCCACCCGCTTCGTCAAAGTCGATGGAGAAAAGTTCGCGTATCGGCGCTGGGGCAACACGGCGACAGCCCAGCCACCACAGTTCCCGATGCAACACTCTCGCGGTGGAATGGACCATTGGGGCCCGCTGATGACGGATGGCTTGGCGGCTGGGCGCGAGGTGATCCTGTTTAAAGGTTGTGGCGTAGCCTCTTCTTCAGGCACATTCCATACATAAGCTACAAACTTGATAGCTTCTCACGCATATTCCACAAGTTCTATAGGCCTAAACAGCATCTAAAGCAAGCCTGTTTTACGCTAAAGCAGCCACCCACCCCACAGCCCTTGCAGTTTTCACGCCACAATGATGCGATGAACGCTGCAACACCGCCCCACTCAACCTGGCTGCACGGCGCCATCGCGCGTATTGAGGCAGATTTCCAGCGCAGTGCTGACACGCACCTCATCCCGCTGAACTTGCCCACTTTTGCCGCCCATGGCATCGAGCTGTACCTCAAGGACGAGTCCACGCACCCGACCGGCAGCCTGAAGCACCGGCTGGCACGCTCGCTGTTTTTATACGCGTTATGCAACGGCTGGATCGCGCAGGGCGCCACGGTTGTCGAAGCATCCAGCGGATCGACGGCCGTGAGTGAGGCGTACTTCGCCAAGCTGCTGGGTCTGCCCTTTGTGGCAGTGATGCCGCACAGCACGTCACCCGAAAAAATCACGCAGATCGAGTTTTACGGCGGGCGTTGCCATTTTGTGGACAGCGCGTCCGCCGTATACGACGAAGCGCGCTTGCTTGCGGCCCAGACCGGCGGCCACTATATGGACCAGTTCACCTACGCCGAGCGCGCCACCGACTGGCGCGGCAACAACAACATTGCCGAGAGCATGTTCACGCAGATGGCGCGAGAACGCCACCCCATTCCCCGCTGGATTGTGGTGGGTGCCGGCACGGGTGGCACCAGCGCCACCATTGGCCGCTACGTGCGCTACCAGCGCCACGCCACGCAGGTGTGTGTGCCGGACCCGGTGGGGTCGGTATTTGGCCAGTACCATCGCACAGGCGACCTCACGCTGACGGATGTGGGCTCCCGCATCGAAGGCATCGGGCGGCCACGCGTGGAGCCTAGCTTCATGCGCACGCTGATTGACCGCATGATGGATGTGCCGAACTTGGATTCGGTAGCGGCCATGCGGGTGCTATCCAGCCTGCTGGGGCGCCGCGTGGGGCCGTCCACCGGCACCAACTTCATTGGCATGATGACACTGGCTTCCGAGATGCGCTCGGCAAAGCAACAGGGCTCCATCCTCTCGCTGCTGTGTGACTCGGGCGAACGTTACCTGCCCACTTACCACGATGCCGCCTGGGTCGAGAAATCATTTGGCGACTGCAGCGCAGCTGAGGAGCGCATTCGTGCCCTGCTCTCCTGAGTGTGCTGGCGTGGAGTGTGCCCATCATGGTTGATAAGCTTCCTTCCCCCTTGCGGCGCGTCCTGCTGCTCGCCGGGCTGGCCGGCAGCTGCGGCATGGGCCGTGCAGCAGAATTCAAGGCGCGGACGCTGGTGTTTCCGCGCGACTTTGGCAGCCACCCGGACACGCGCACCGAGTGGTGGTACATCACCGGTTATGCCAGCAGCGGCGCAACCGGTACAACCGGTACAGCCGGTACAGCCGGTACAGCCGGCGCAGCCGACGCGGGAGCCCGTCTGTTTGGCTTTCAGATCACGTTCTTCCGCTCACGGGTGGACGGCACGCAGGACATGCAGTCGTCGTTCGCCGCCAAGCAGTTGCTGTTTGCCCACGCCGCCATTACCGACGTGCAGGGCAAAAAACTCTGGCATGACCAGCGCATGGCCCGGTCCACTGGTGCTTCGGATATCAAGGCCGCTGCCGCCAGCGAAAAAGACACGGCTATCCGTCTGCGCGACTGGTCGTTGGTGCGCAAGGGCAACGAATATAACGTAGTAGCACTCGGCGCCGACTTTCAACTGAACCTGCAATTTCGCGAAACCCAGCCGCTGATGCTGCAGGGTGACAAAGGGCTGTCCCGCAAAGGCCCACAACCCCAACAGGCCAGCTTTTATTACAGCAAACCACAAATGGCCGTGGCCGGATCGCTCACGGTCAAAGGGCAAATGATGGCGGTGGAAGCATCACGCGGTGTCGCCTGGCTGGACCATGAATGGAGCAACGAGGTGCTGCCGCCCGGCGCGGTTGGCTGGGACTGGATCGGCATGAACCTGTTTGACGGCAGTGCGCTGACCGCCTTCCGACTGCGCGACAAGTCCGGCAACACGGTGTGGGATGGTGGATCGTTTCGTCACCCCAAAATGAACCCGCCGGATCGCCCCCATGTGTTCAGCCGTGGTGAAGTCATCTTTCAGGCCTCGCGCGGCTGGAAAAGCCCGTTGACACAAGCCAACTATCCCGTTGAATGGCTGGTTCGCACGCCGGCGGACTACTACATCGTCAAGGCGCTGGTGGACAACCAGGAACTCGACAGCCGTGGCACGACCGGCGCGGTTTACTGGGAAGGACTGGCCGATTTGTTCGACAGCAACAACCGCCATGTTGGCCGTGGCTACCTGGAAATGACGGGTTACGCCAAACCGCTGAGAATGTGACTGCTACATCTGAATATGCTATATTTTTAATAGCTATTCACGAATACCCGATAAGGGCTAGAGGCCAATTTAATGCCGAAAATGGAGCAAAATAGACATCAAGGCCTCCCGATTCCGGTATTCACCCCCATATGCCTTCGATGACTTCTGAACGCGCCAAATCCCAATCGCCCAAGTCCCTGTCGGGCCTGCTTCCTTTTCTCAAACCGTACCAAGGGCGCATTGCACTGGCGGGGCTGTTTCTGGTGCTGGCGGCGCTCGCCACGCTCGCGTTCCCGCTGGCCCTGCGCAGTCTGATAGATGGCGGACTGGTCAGCGGCGCGGGCCCGGCCGGGGCGCTCAGTGCCGACAAAGGTATGCAAGTGATGGCGCTGAAAGACCATTTTCTGGCGCTGTTTTCAGTGGCTGTGGCGCTGGGACTGTTTTCTGCCGCGCGCTTTTACATGGTGAGCTGGCTGGGTGAACGCGTCACGTCCGATTTACGCAACGCGGTGTACGCCCATGTGCTCAAGCAAAGCCCTGAATTTTTTGAGACTACACAAACTGGCGAGGTGTTGAGTCGCCTGACGGTGGACACGACGCTGGTGCAAACGGTGGTGGGCTCGTCACTCAGCATGGGCCTGCGCAATGGCGTGATGGGGGTGGGCGCGCTGGCGATGCTGATCTGGACCAACCCCTACGTGATGGTGCAGGTGCTGGGCGTGCTGGTGCTGATAGTGCTGCCTAGCCTGTGGTTCGGCAGGAGGGTGCGCAAGTTGTCCCGGGCCAGCCAGGACCGAGTGGCCGACTCCAGCGCGATCGCGGCCGAGGTGTTGAACGCCATTCCCGTGGTGCAGAGCTTCACCGCCGAAGAGCGGGAAGCCAGGCGCTTTGATGCGTCTACCGACAACGCGTTCAAAGTGGCCGTGAGGCGCTCCAAAGCGCGCTCCGTTCTGGTGGCATTCATCATCATTGCCACATCTGCCGCCCTGCTGTGGGGTTTGTATCAGGGTACGCAGGCCGTCATGGCCGGGCGCATCACCGCAGGGCATCTGGGGCAAACGGTGGTCTATGTGATCATTCTGGCCAGCGCATTTGCCGTGCTGGGCGAGGTGTATGGCGACCTGCTGCGCGCTGCGGGCGCCACAGAGCGACTGATGGAGTTGCTGGGCAGCAGCTCGCCCATCACCTCGCCTGCCCAGCCGGCGCGGTTGCCTGCCACCGCTGCAGGCAGCGCCGTGCGGTTCGAGCGCGTCAACTTCCATTACCCATCGCGCCCGCTGCAGGCGGCGCTGCAGGATTTCACACTGTCCGTCAGACCTGGGGAAACCGTGGCGCTGGTCGGCCCCAGTGGTGCCGGCAAGAGCACTGTGTTTCAGCTCCTGCTACGGTTTTATGATGCAGACCGTACCGAGGGCAACGAGCAGCCCATTTTTCTGGACAACGTTTCGACCCAGTCGCTGTCATTGCAGGACCTGCGCGAGCGCGTGGGCATCGTGCCGCAGGACGCTGTTATTTTTTCAACCAGCGCGCTGGAAAATATCCGCTACGGGAAACCCGAGGCAACTGATGACGAAGTGAAAGCGGCGGCCAAAGCCGCATTTGCCCACGAGTTCATCGAGGCATTGCCCGAAGGCTACACAACGTTTCTGGGCGAACGGGGGGTGCGCCTGAGTGGTGGCCAGCGCCAGCGTATTTCCATTGCCCGTGCAATGCTCAAAAACCCGCCACTGCTGCTGCTGGACGAAGCCACCAGTGCGCTGGACGCCGAGAGCGAGCGCATGGTTCAGGCCGCACTGGAATCCGCCATGCGGGGCCGTACCACACTGGTGATCGCCCACCGCCTTGCGACCGTGCAACGGGCAAATCGCATTGTGGTGCTGGACCATGGCCGGGTGGTGGAACAGGGCACCCATGCCGAGCTGGTGGCACGAAACGGCGTGTACGCGGGGCTGGCTGCACTGCAGTTCACCAGCTGACGCCTGAAACTAAAGCGGGAATAGCGGTGCAATCGTGCCGCTCATGCGTGGCTACGAACATTGCGCAAAATAGCCTCTGGCCCCTATCCTATGGCATCCCCAAAACCCCGGATATCCATTCATGAATACCGCATTGCACGACGTTGACGAACGTACCAACCTCACGGCCAACAATAAGTTTGAATTGCTGTTGTTTCGCTTGGGGGAAGCCCCTGGCACGGACCGCCGCGAACTGTTTGGCATCAATGTCTTCAAGGTGCGCGAGATTCTGGTCATGCCCACCATCACCGCCATGGCGAACGCACCGGCCAACGTAATGGGCGTTGCCAACATCCGAGGGCAGATCATTCCGGTGATCAACCTGCCCGCCGTGGTCGGCTGCGTGCCCAAGCGAGGTCTTACGATTCTGATGGTGACCGAGTACGCACGGACAACTCAGGCCTTTGCGGTTGAAGAGGTGGACGAGATCGTCCGGCTGGAATGGAATCAGGTGTTGGCGGCAGAAGGCAATGGCGGCGGGCTCGTGACCAGCATCGCGCGGCTAGATGGCAATGCCGAAGATACCCGTCTGGCCCAGGTGCTGGATGTCGAACAGATTTTGCGCGATGTCCTGCCCACTGCACAGGAAGAGATCACGCCACAGTCCATCGGTACTGCCGTGAATCTGCCCAAGGGCTCGATCATTCTTGCCGCGGACGACTCGCCGGTTGCACGCTCGATGATCGAACAAGGTCTCAAAGCGATGGGCACCCCCTACATCATGACCAAGACCGGTCAGGAAGCATGGGACCGGTTGCAATCCATCGCTGACGAAGCCAAAGCCGAAGGCAAAACGGCTCAGGACAAAGTGGCTCTGGTGTTGACCGATCTGGAGATGCCGGTGATGGATGGTTTCACGTTAACGCGAAACATCAAGCAGGACCAGCGCTTCAAGTCGATCCCGGTGGTTATCCACTCGTCACTGACCGGAACGGCCAACGAAGGGCATGTGAAAACAGTAGGCGCCGATGCTTATGTGGCGAAATTTGTGGCCAAAGAATTGGCCTCCACAATCCGTCAGGTGCTGGCGCACTGACCGGGAACGGAGCTACGTCCTTTTCCGTTCTCTCCGTCGCTCCCCCGTTTTACTGGAGGCGACCTTTCAGTGCATCAGGCAACGCAATAGGCACCACTGCAATACCCTCTTCCAGCAGGGATTCTGTTTCTTCCGTTGTGGCCTTGCCGCGAATGCCGCGCTCTTTGGCTTCTCCGTAATGGATTTTGCGGGCCTCCTCGGCAAATTGATCACCGACATCGTCCGTATTGGCTAGCACACGCTGGGCCATTGCGAGCCACGCAGCCTGAAGACTCAAGTCCGGGGGGCCGGCCGCCACCGCCAGAACGTCCTGCCTGCTGGTTTCTGGCTCGTTACGCTGGCTTCCGAGATTGAGGCGTGGCGCACTCAGTTTTTTGACAATGGAAACGTCCGCACACAGCGGGCAAGCCACCAAGCCACGTGCGAGCTGGCTTGTAAAGTCATCTTCCGATGCGAACCAACCCTCAAACACATGGTGGTGCGAACACTGTAGATCCAGAACTTTCATGCGCTCATTATCAGATTGCTGGGACCACGGCCGGGTTTTGCCATGTCAAATCCCATGCGCCCGAGAGCATATTCTGAAGCCACAGGGCACCCACCAATGTCTTGCCGTCTGTAACTTTGCCCTCCCGACACCACTGGAAAAGCTCATCAGGCGTAGCAGTAATGACTTCCAGAAACTCACCCTCATCAAGACGCCTGTTTCCCAATGTGAGTTGGCGCGCGAACCAGATATCAATGAACTCTGTGGCGTAGGCAACAACCGGATGCAGCAAACCTGCGCGCGCCCATTGGCCCGCCAAATAACCGGTTTCTTCTTGCAGCTCACGCTGGGCACACATCAGGACGCTTTCGCCTGGATCCAGTTTGCCTGCCGGGAACTCGATCATGACGCGACCGAGTGGATAACGGAACTGCCTCTCCAAAACCAGCCTGACACCGCCAGCAGAGTCCTCCAGAAGAGGAATGATCATGACAGCACCGGGATGCACTACGAACTCACGGGTGGCCAGCTTGCCATCTGGCAATTTCACCGTGTCGCGGAATGTGTGGAGGAAGTTACCCTTTACGAGCTCCTGGCTGGCGACTTTTACTTCGACCAGGTGACGATCAGGCATCTGCTATCTCCGACAATCAGATGTTCTCAATCGCGTCAATCGCGATGCTTGAGCAGGTAGCGATAAACAAACCCGGGAAAGGCGAACGTGATAAACAGGGCAGCCGTGATGGCATAAAACTCCCAGTTTTGATCAGCAATCTGTCCGGCCCTCTTCTCAAGAAGCAATGCAACACCACCGATAAGGAAGTAAAAAACGACCAACTCAAGCAAGCGCAACCCAAGTGATTTTGGTTTTGAGAATGCTACAACAGCCATCAGGCGATGACTCAAGAATGGCAGATTTGCCGCGCAAAAGGCGCCCAACACAACCAACCAAACCGACGCAGACTGGGACACGATAGGTTAACGTATGGGCAAGAGGCTTAGGGAGCCATCATCTGGGCAATAGCGTGGGCACACAGCGTCATCAAACCGCCAGGCACCAGTCCCAGAACGAGAACCAGAGCACCGTTGACACTCAGCACCACCCGCACGTCAGTTGTCGCAGAGATTGCATGGTCGCTGGATGGCGCATCAAAGTACATGACCTTCACCACACGCAGGTAGTAGAAGGCACCAACCAGTGACATCATCACGGCAAATATCGCAAGTCCGAGGTGAAACGCCTGACCCGACGCAATCAGCGCCTGAAGGACCGACAGTTTGGCGTAGAAACCGACCATGGGTGGGATACCCGCCAAAGAGAACAAGCATACGGCCATCACAGCCGCATACAAGGGGCTACGCTGGTTCAGACCGGCAAGGTCGGCAATCTCCTCGCTCTCGAAACCATCACGCGCCAACAGCATGATCACACCAAAGCTGGCTAGCGTGGTGAGCACGTAGGTCACGACATAAAACATGGAAGAGCCGTAAGCGTCAGCCGACGACATGGTGTTGCCGTTTATCACGCCAGACATCAAGCCCAGCAAGACAAAACCCATCTGTGAAATGGTGGAGAAGGCCAGCATGCGCTTCAAATTGGTTTGTGCGATAGCGGCCAAATTGCCGACCAGCAGCGAGCCCACGGCAAGCACCATCAACATCTGCTGCCAGTCAATGGCCAGCGGCAGCATGCCTTCAACCAGCAGGCGGATAACGATGGCAAACGCTGCCAGCTTTGGTGCTCCACCAATCATCAACGTCACCGCCGTTGGAGCCCCTTGGTAGACGTCGGGAATCCACATGTGAAATGGCACCACGCCCAGTTTGAAGGCCAGGCCAGCAACGACAAACACAAGTCCGAATACCAGGACCTGGTGTTTGATCTGTCCGGTCGCAATGGCCCTGGCAACGTCATTGACGTCCAGCGAACCGGTTGCGCCGTACATCATGGACAAGCCATATAGCAAAAACCCCGAGGCCAGCGCCCCCAGGACGAAGTACTTCATGGCGGCTTCTGTTGCAGTCGCATTGTCACGACGCAGAGCCACCAGGGCATAGCTGGACAGCGTTAACAACTCCAGCCCCATGTAGATGATGAGGAAGTTGTTGCCCGAGATCATGGTGAACATGCCGAGCAGGGCAAACAGACTCAGCGTGAACATTTCGCCACCCCGCAGCATGTCCCGATCTGCGGCGTAAGGTCGCCCATAAACCAGGGTAATCATCACGGCGACGGCTGCAAAGCACTTAAGCCAATTGCCCATGGGGTCGCTGACCACCATATTGCCAAAACCGTACACCGTGGTACCTGCATCTGCATACAAAGCAGACAGGAAGGCTACGAGGGCCAGAGTAAGCAGCGTGAGCACATAGGTGACGTTCCGACGGGCGCTTTTCACACCAAGGTCAACCAGCAGGATCACGCACGCCATGACCAGCAGGACGATCTCCGGGTAAACCGAGATCCAGCTGAGTTTGTCAATCATGATTCAAGTCTCTCAATTCAGTTCGATCAGTTCAGTTTGCTCAGCGCAACATGCCTGAGCAACTCTGCAACAGAAGTACCCATGACATCGGTGAACGGTTTCGGATATATACCCATGTACAACACCGCCACCGCCAGCAAAGCCAGCATCAGGAATTCCCGGGCGTTGATATCTGTCAGCGTCTTGACGTCATCGTTCGTAACAGGACCCAGGTACACACGCTTGAACATCCACAGGGTGTAGGCAGCGCCAAAAATCAGGGCACTGGCAGCGGCCATGCCGATCCAGAAATTGAACTTCACGGCTCCCAGAATGACCATCCATTCACCAACAAAACCGGCAGTAGCGGGAAGACCACAATTTGCCATCGCAAAAAACAAGGCAAACGCAGTGAACTTGGGCATAGTGTTGACGACGCCTCCATAACTGGCGATCTCACGTGAGTGGACCCGGTCGTACAACACGCCGATAGACAGGAACATCGCCCCAGACACAAAACCGTGCGCGATCATCTGCACCAGCCCGCCAGAAACGCCAAGGTCATTAAAGATAAAGAATCCCAGCGTCACAAAACCCATATGGGCAACGGAAGAATAGGCCACCAGCTTTTTCATGTCCTGCTGAACCAGCGCTACCAGCCCAACATAGATCACGGCAATCAGGGAAAGGGCAACCATGAGCCATGCCCACTCGCGAGCAGCATCCGGGGCTATGGGCATAGAAAAGCGCAGAAAACCATAAGCCCCAAGCTTCAGCATGATGGCGGCCAGCACTGCCGAACCGCCAGTGGGGGCCTCCACGTGCACGTCAGGTAGCCATGTATGCACGGGCCACATCGGCACTTTCACCGCAAACGCAGCGAAGAATGCGAAAAACAGAAGTGTCTGCGTCGTACCGCCTAATGGCAATTTGTACCAAGTTGTCAGATCAAAACTGCCACCTGATTTGGTATATAGGAAGATCAGGGCAATGAGCATCAACAGCGAACCCAGCAGGGTGTACAGGAAAAACTTGAAAGCTGCGTAGATTTTGTTCGGACCACCCCAAATACCGATGATGAGATACATCGGGATCAAAGTGGCCTCAAAAAAGACATAAAACAAAAGGCCATCCAGCGCGCAAAAAACGCCGATCATGAGTCCACTCAAGATCAGGAACGCGCCCATGTACTGATTCACGCGGCGAGTAATGACTTCCCAGCCAGCAATCACAACAACGACGTTGATAAATGCGGTCAGCAGGACAAACCAGAGCGAAATACCGTCCACACCCAAGTGGTAGTTCACGTTGAACCGCTCGATCCAAGGCGTCTTTTCAACAAATTGCATGGCTGCTGTTCCCAGCTTGAAGCCATCGTACAAAGGCAAGGTCACCAGAAAACTTGCTACAGCGCCAATCAGCGCTATCCAGCGAACACTGCGAGCCTGCTCGTCGCGCCCCAATACAAGTAACAACACACCAAAAGCAATTGGCATCCAGATGGCCAGGCTCAACAAACCCATGTTTTTCTTCTCCTTATTTGCTGAGCCATTGAACGATCGTGGGCCATGTGACGAAGTAAGTCATCAGCACAAAAACGCCCAAAATCATCGACAGTGCGTAGTGGTACAGGTAGCCGGACTGCACACGACGGACCACACTGGAGAACCAGCCGACCACTTTCCAAGACCCATTAACGAGCGCCCCGTCAATAATGGCCTGATCGCCCCCCTTCCACAACCCAGTGCCCAACATACGGGCAGCCCGTGCGAGCACATTTTCATTAAACCAGTCCATGTAGTACTTGTTCTCAAGCAGGGCATAGATTGGCATCACCCGGGCCTTGATTGCAGTCGGCAAAGCAGGGTTGATCATGTACATGTAATACGACAAGGCCACACCACCAAGTGCCAGCCAGAATGGGGCTGCCGTGAGACCATGCAACGCAAGTTGTGCTGGCCCATGGAACTCTTCCCGCAGTACTTCCATAGCCTTGTGAATTTCATGGTTGACGAATATCGCATCCTTGAAAAAGTCACCAAATAGCATCGGGCCAATCGTCATAAAGCCGATCACAACAGACGGGATGGCCAATAGAATCAACGGTACCGTAACCACCCAAGGCGACTCGTGTGGTTTATGGTCTTCATCATGATGCCCATGATGATCGTCATGGTGCGCATCGGGATTCTGATCAAAGCGCTCTTTGCCATGGAACACGAGGAAGTACATACGGAATGAGTAAAACGCCGTCACGAAGACGCCCGCCATGACGGCGAAATACGCGAACCCAGCTCCTGGCAGCGTACTTGCGTGGACCGCCATGATGATCTCGTCTTTGGAATAGAAGCCGGAGAACAGCGGCGTGCCAATCAGCGCCAGCGATCCGAGCAGAGAGGTAATCCAGGTAATGGGCATGTATTTGCGCAATCCACCCATCCATCGGATGTCCTGATTGTGATGAACACCCATGATCACTGATCCAGCTGCCAGAAACAGCAGCGCCTTGAAGAACGCATGCGTCATCAAGTGAAAAACAGCCACTGAATAAGCCGATGCCCCAAGGGCCACGGTCATATAGCCCAACTGCGAGAGCGTCGAATAAGCAACGACCCGCTTGATATCGTTCTGGATAATCCCAAGAAAACCCATGAACAGGGCGGTAATGGCACCTATCACCATTACAAAATTCAAGGCTGTTTCACTTAGCTCGAACAAAGGGGACATTCGAGCCACCATGAAGATGCCCGCTGTCACCATCGTTGCAGCATGAATCAGCGCGGAGATGGGCGTTGGGCCTTCCATGGAATCAGGCAACCACACATGGAGAGGAAACTGAGCTGACTTACCCATAGCACCAATGAACAGGCAGATGCAGATCACCGTGATAAGCATCCATTCCGTACCCGGGAATCCGATCCTGGAGAGTTCTCCGGCCTTGGCAAAAGCCTCTGTGTAGTTCAACGTACCAGCATAGGCGACGATCAGGCTGATACCCAGAATGAACCCAAAGTCACCGACACGATTAACCAAAAACGCTTTCATGTTGGCGAATATGGCAGTGGGCTTGTTGAACCAAAAACCGATCAACAGGTAGGAAACCAGACCAACCGCCTCCCAACCGAAAAACAGCTGCAGCAAGTTGTTGCTCATCACCAGCATCAACATGGAGAAGGTAAACAAGGAAATGTAGGCAAAGAACCTGTTGTAGCCTTCGTCTTCTTCCATGTACCCGATGGTGTAGAGATGAACCATCAGCGATACGAAGGTCACCACACACATCATCATTGCCGTGAGACCGTCAACCAGGAAGCCAATTTCCATCTTCAAGCCACCCACCGTCATCCAGGTGTAGAGGGTTTCGTTGAAGCGCGCCCCATCAACCACAACACTATTGAGCGTCATCGCTGAAATGATAAAGGCGATCAGTACGCCGATGATGGTAAGGCTGTGGGACATGCGCCGACCAATCCAGTTGCCACCAAATGACGTTCCCAGAACACCAGCCAGAATAGCGCCCGCCAGCGGAGCCAATGGCACGACCAGAAGGGTTGAAGCAGACAGGGTTTGACTCATCTTTGTTAACCCTTGAGCGTATTGAGTTCGTCCACATTGATGCTGGACTTGTTTCGGAACAACTGCACCAGAATGGCCAGCCCAATGGCTGACTCGGCAGCAGCAACAGTCAGAATGAAAAACACAAAAATCTGACCGTGCATATCACCCAGGTAATAGGAGAATGCGACAAAATTCATGTTGACCGCCAGGAGCATTAACTCAATGGCCATCAGCAGAATAATCAGGTTCTTACGGTTCAAAAAAATACCTATAACCGACAGGGCGAACAACATCGCACCAAGAGACAGAAAGTGACCAAGCGTTAATGTCATGCCTTTTTCTCCCCTTCGGCGGTTACTGCGGGAGCCGCCTCAACAATAGGCTGAGCGGGTTGTGTGGCCGGGAGCTTTACCAATGTCAGGCGGTCTTGTGATTTCACCCGAATCTGCTCGCTGGCGCCAATATGTTTGCTGTCCTTGCGACCACGCAGTGTTAACGCAATGGCGGCGATGATGGCCACCAACAGAATCACAGCAGCAATCTGAACAGGAAAAACGTACTCGGAGTAAAGCAACTTACCCAGTTCGCGCGTGTTGGAGAATTGCCCCGCAATCTCACCTGCGGCAACAGAACTCTTGGGCTCTCCGACCGGACGAAAACCGCCCATGAGAACTGCTGCCATTTCCAGGGCAATCAGGGCACCAATAGCACCCGCCAAAGGAAAGTGCCGCCAGAATCCTTGCCGGACGCTGTCAATATTGATGTCGAGCATCATCACAACGAACAAGAAGAGCACCATGACAGCGCCAACGTAAACCAATACCAGCGCGATAGCCAGAAACTCTGCCTTGAGTAGCATCCAGATCATGGCAGCCTGGAAAAAAGCCAGCACCAGGTAAAGCGCTGCGTGCACCGGGTTACGGGCCGTGATGACCCTGAATGCGGCGAACAGCAGCAGCGCAGAAAAAACGTAAAACAGACCCGCTTTGACATCCATGACTTGTGGTTCTTTCTTGGGCTGTTAGCGGTATTTGGCGTCCGCAGCACGGGCAGCAGCGATTTCGCCTTCGTACCGGTCTCCCACAGCCAGCAACATTTCTTTGGTGAAATAGAGGTCTCCCCGCTTTTCACCGTGGTATTCAAAAACATGGGTTTCAACGATGGAGTCAACCGGGCAACTTTCTTCGCAAAAACCGCAGAAGATGCACTTGGTTAAATCAATGTCGTACCGCGTGGTTCTGCGTGAACCGTCATCGCGCACATCCGATTCAATCGTGATGGCCATGGCTGGGCACACCGCCTCGCATAACTTGCAGGCGATGCATCGCTCTTCACCGTTTTCATATCGACGCAACGCGTGAAGACCGCGGAAACGAGGGCTGGCAGGTGTTTTTTCTTCAGGAAATTGCACCGTGATTTTCCGCTTGAACATGTACTTCCCGGTCACAGCCATGCCCTTGAACAACTCAAGCAACATGAAGCTCGACAGAAAGTCGCGCAGCGAAAATACTGTTTGGACGGGAGACGTCGATGAGGCTATTGCAGTCATTCAGGGCTCCAGCTTACTTCCAGATATTCCAGGAGGTCTGCATCCAGCCCCCCACAACCACTAGCCACACCAGCGTGACGGGAATGAAAATTTTCCAGCCCAAACGCATGATCTGGTCATAGCGGTAACGCGGAAAGGTGGCTCGCACCCACAGGAACATGGTGACCACAACAAAAGTCTTGATACCAAGCCATATCCAGCCCGGTATCCAGTCCAGAAACCCGACCGGGGACAACCAGCCACCGAGGAACATCGTTACGCACAGAATGGACACGAGAATCATGTTGGCGTATTCAGCAAGGAAGAACATGGCGAAAGACATACCCGAATACTCGACCATATGCCCGGCGACAATTTCAGACTCACCTTCAACAACGTCAAATGGGTGGCGATTGGTTTCTGCCAGGCCAGCGATGAAGTAGACAAGGAAAACCGGGAAAAGTGGCAGCCAGTTCCAGGACAAAACGCCCAACCCCTGCGAAGCGAAGTAGCCTTTGCCTTGGCCCATAACAATATCAGTCATGTTCATACTGGCAGATACCATCAACACCACTACCAGACAGAATCCCATGGCAATTTCGTAGCTCACCATTTGAGCCGAAGCCCTGAGCGCGCCAAGGAAAGCATATTTGGAATTCGAAGCCCAGCCAGCAATGATGACTCCGTAAACCTCCAGTGAGGTGATGGCCATCAGGAATAGCAGGCCGGCGTTGACATTTGCCAAAGCGACATCCGGTCCAAACGGGATGACTGCCCACGCTGCGAGAGCGGGCATGATGGTCATGATGGGGCCAAGCAGGAACAAGCCCTTACTGGCGGCCGCCGGAACAATGATCTCCTTGGTCAACAGCTTCAGTGCATCAGCAATAGGTGTGAGCAAACCCATGGGACCGACACGGTTAGGTCCATTGCGGATCTGCGTGAATGCAATGGCCTTGCGCTCCCAAAGCGTGAGGTAAGCCACACAACCCATCAGCGGAGCGAGGACCACCACGATCTTGAGCAAAGTCCAGATGATGGGCCAAGCAATAACCGTCCACCAGGATGCAGACAAAAGCCCCAGCCCGCTGCTGTATAGGGTTTCAATCATGCCAATACCTCCTGGGTCAACGGCATAATCCCGGCCACCCGGGCATCAGCAGTCAATTGCAGCGATGCAGCACGACGCACTATGCCGTCCAGTTGATAGATGCTTGCCACCACTGGTTCACCGGGCACAGGCGCCATATCGATTGGGGTTCCGGTTTCGTTATTCATCAACGACACCTGAGCACGCGATCCTTCGTCGGAAAAAACACCACTCATCTCGTCGAGAACATCTTTTGTAGATTCGAAGCTGAACCCGGGTACATCCAGCAAATTGGCAATCACGCGCAACACTTTCCATGCGGGACGTGCCTCGCCAAACGGCTTGACTACTGCGTGGAAACTCTGGACACGACCTTCCGCATTCACAAAGGTACCAGGCGTTTCAGTGAACGGTGCGATAGGCAAAATCACATCACTGAATGCCAGATTCGCCTTAAACGGACTCAGGGTAACAACCATTTGAGACTGACCAACTGCCTTACCCATTGCGGCGCCACCGGCCGCATCGAACACAGGCTCGTTGTTCAATAGAATGACTGCCTTCAGCCCCCCGGCCAGCATTTTTCCGGCATCCATACCACCGTTTCGAGGCAAGGCGTTCACCAACTGAGCACCGACAGTGTTGGCGGCCTCGGTCAGGTAACCGACGCTGGCGCCGGTCTGTGCTCCGATCCAGTTCGCCAAAGCCAGCAGGCTGGATGCCTTACCGTGATGCGCAGCTGCATTACCCAACAGGATGGCTTTGCGCTCACCACCCAACAACGACTTCGCAATCGATGCGGCCGCCTCATTCGCGTGGCCCGCAGCGGGCGCAGTGACCCCCTTCTCGGCGGAGACTGCAGCAGCAACATCGGCCAGTGCCTGGGCCCAGCTTGAGGCGCTGGCAACCAAACTGTTTGCAATCGGCATTGCCCAGTCATATGCTTCAGAATTAATAGCATTTACCGCGCATCCCGTGCGGGCTGCCTGCCGAATTCTCAACGCAAAAAGAGGATGATCCTTGCGCAAATTGGATCCGACCACAAGGACCCGCTGCAATTGCGACAGTGAGGCGATGGAGGTGCCAAGATACCGTACACCCTCGGCAGCAGGGAATTCAGCATTGCGCAACCGATAGTCAATATTTTCGCTACCCAAACCTCGCATCAGTTGCCCGGCAAGGTACAACTCTTCCAGCGTGCTGTGGGGACTGACCAGCGTTCCAATGCTTGCGGCGCCGTGATCTGACTTGATCTGTTTCAGCCCGTTGGCCACATACTCCAGCGCGGTTTGCCAATCCACAGTCTTCCATTGACCACCCTGCTTGAGCATGGGGCTGGAAAGGCGATCATCACCATTCAACGCTTCATACGAAAAACGGTCGCGGTCTGCAATCCAGCACTCGTTGACCTCTTCGTTCTCCAACGGCACCACACGCATGACCTTGTTGTTCTTTACCTGAACGATCAGGTTGGCACCAGTTGAGTCATGTGGACTAACTGATTTGCGACGCGACAGTTCCCAAGTCCGCGCACTGTAACGAAACGGCTTGCTGGTCAGCGCCCCAACCGGGCAGATATCAATCATGTTGCCAGAAAGCTCAGAGTCCACCGACTGACCAACAAACGTCTCGATTTCTGCATGTTCACCGCGATGCGACATGCCCAATTCCATCACGCCAGCCACTTCCTGGCCGAAACGGACACAGCGGGTGCAATGAATGCAGCGACTCATCTCCTGCATGGAAATCAGCGGGCCAACATCCTTGACAGCCACCACACGTTTTTCTTCTTCGTAGCGTGACGATGACCCACCATAACCGACGGCCAGATCCTGCAACTGGCACTCGCCACCCTGATCACAAATCGGGCAATCCAGCGGGTGGTTAATCAGCAAGAACTCCATCACCGACTTTTGAGCTTTGATCGCCTTTTCGCTCTTGGTACGAACAATCATGCCTTGCGTCACTGGCGTAGCACACGCTGGCATCGGTTTGGGCGCCTTCTCCACGTCCACCAGGCACATGCGACAGTTGGCAGCTATGCTGAGTTTCTTGTGATAACAAAAGTGCGGGATATAGGTGCCTGCCTTGTCAGCAGCGTGCATGATCATGCTGCCTTCTGTGACTTCAACCTTCTTGCCGTCGAGTTCGATTTCAATCATCTTGGGACTCGCTCAGACGTAAGCGGGGACCATACAGGTCTTGTGCTCGACGTGGTATTCAAATTCGTGACGGAAGTGCTTGATCATGGCGCGCACCGGCATGGCGGCAGCGTCACCCAGGGCACAAATGGTTCGCCCCTGAATGTTGTCCGCCACCGAGTTGAGTAAATCCATGTCGCTCAAACGGCCATGCCCAGTTTCGATTCGGTCCACCATACGTGACAACCAGCCCGTGCCCTCACGACACGGCGTGCATTGGCCACAGGATTCATGCATGTAGAAGTAACTCAAACGCTGCAGGCTCTTCACCATGCAACGGCTGTCGTCCAGAACAATCACTGCACCGGAACCCAACATCGATCCAGCCTTGGAAATCGAGTCGTAGTCCATGGTGCAATCCATCATGATGGATGCTGGCAGGATCGGTGAGGAAGACCCACCGGGGATGACCGCCTTGAGCTGCCGACCGCTGCGCACACCGCCGGCGATCTCCAGCAACTTCGAAAATGGCGTGCCCATGGGTACTTCGTAGTTGCCCGGCATTTCAACATCGCCGCTCACCGAGTAAATCTTGGTGCCCCCGTTGTTGGGCTTGCCACATTCCAGGTAAGCCAGACCACCATTGCGAATGATCCAGGGAACCGCTGCAAAGGTTTCCGTATTGTTGATAGTAGTTGGCTTGCCATACATTCCGAAACTCGCTGGAAATGGCGGCTTGAACCGGGGCTGCCCTTTCTTGCCTTCCAGCGACTCCAGCAGTGCGGTTTCTTCTCCGCAAATGTAGGCTCCGAAGCCGTGCGCAGCATGCAACTGAAAACTGAATCCGCTGCCCAGAATCTGCCCGCCTAAAAAACCGGCTGCACGAGCCTCTTCAAGCGCCTCTTCAAAACGATCATAACTATTGAATATTTCGCCGTGAATGTAGTTGTAGCCCACCGAAATACCCATGGCATAGGCAGCAATGATCATGCCTTCAATCACGATGTGCGGATTGAATTGCAGAATGTCACGATCTTTGCACGTACCCGGCTCGCCTTCGTCGGAGTTGCAAACGAGGTACTTCTGCCCAGGAAATTGGCGGGGCATAAAACTCCACTTAAGGCCTGTCGGAAAACCCGCACCACCACGACCACGCAATGCCGATTCCTTGACGGTTGCAATCACCTGATCTTGGGTCAGCCCTTCGCCTTCACCCTGTCCAAGAATTTTGCGCAAAGCCTGGTACCCACCACGCGCCTCGTAATCCTTCAGACGCCAGTTGGTGCCATCGAGCCCGGCGTAGATTTGAGGATTGATATGACGGCCATGAAAGCAGGTCTGAACACCCGTTGCCTGAAACTGCGCGAGAATTTTTTCGGCTGACATTATTGGCCCCCCGCCTCGCGCAAACCATCAACCAGTTGATCCAGTTTGTCGTTACTCATGAAGCTGCACATGGTCCGATCATTCACCAGCATGACTGGTGAGTCTGCACAGGCTCCCAGGCACTCACTCTGCTGAAGCGTAAACACACCGTCGGCAGTGGTCTCACCCATACTGATGCCCAGTTTGTGCTCCAGATGCTTGAGCGCCGCACCGCCATCACGCAACTGACAAGGCAAATTCGTGCACACATTGAGCTTGAATTTTCCAACCGGTTGCTGGTTGTACATGTTGTAGAACGTCGTGACTTCATGCACGGCGATTGGCGCCATGCCAAGATAATCCGCAACGACTTTCTCGCTCTCCACACTCACGTAGCCTTTTTCCTGCTGGACGATGGCCAGGCATGCCATCACAGCAGACTGCTTTTGGTCTGCCGGGTATTTGGCAACTTCTTTGGCGAAGCGTGCCAATGTTGCCTGAGAGAAACTTTCAGAGATCATCGATCAATCTCTCCAAAAACAATATCCATGGTTCCAATAATGGCAACTGCATCAGCAATCATGTGACCTTTAGCCATTTCATCCATCCCCGCCAAATGAGCAAAGCCCGGTGCCCGGATTTTCAAACGGTAAGGCTTGTTGGCACCATCACTGACAATGTAGATGCCAAATTCACCCTTGGGATGCTCCACCGCGGCATAGGCCTCACCCTGCGGCACGTGGAAGCCTTCTGTAAATAGTTTGAAATGATGAATCAACTCTTCCATATTCGATTTCATTGATTCACGATCAGGTGCTGCAACCTTGTGGTTGCTGGTGATCACCGGTCCAGGATTGACGCGCAACCAGTCAACGCACTGCTTGATGATGCGGTTGGACTGGCGCATTTCAGCAACCCGCACCAGATAACGGTCATAACAGTCGCCGGTTTTACCAACGGGTACATCAAAGTCCATGCGGTCATACGCGTCATAAGGCTGCTTCTTGCGAAGATCCCATGCAATGCCTGACCCGCGCAACATGGCGCCGGTGAACCCGAGATTCAGCGCACGCTCTGGCGTGACAACACCCACACCCACTGTTCGTTGCTTCCAGATACGGTTATCCGTAAGCAGGGTTTCGTACTCATCGACCTGACCGGGAAAATGGATGCAGAAATCATCAATGAAATCCAACAACGAGCCCTGACGGTTTTCATTCAGGGCCGAAATGGCCTTGGCATTCCTAATCTTGTTGACCTTGTACTGCGGCATCGTGTCGGGCAGGTCGCGGTACACACCACCGGGCCGGAAGTACGCCGCATGCATGCGAGCGCCCGATACCGCCTCGTACATGTCAAACAAGGCCTCCCGTTCCCGGAAGCAATAGATAAGGATGTTCATGGCGCCGCAGTCGAAACCATGCGCACCCAGCCACATCAGGTGATTGAGCAGGCGGGTGATTTCGGCAAACATCACTCGGATGTATTGCGCCCGCACCGGCACGTCAATCTGCATCAACTTTTCGATAGCCAGGCAATACGCTTGCTCGTTGGCCATCATGGACACATAGTCCAGACGATCCATGTATGGCAGCGACTGGATATAAGTCTTGCTCTCGGCGAGCTTCTCCGTGGCACGGTGCAGCAGGCCGATATGCGGATCAGCCCGTTGCACCACTTCGCCGTCCAGTTCCAACACCAGACGCAACACGCCGTGCGCAGCCGGATGCTGCGGACCAAAGTTCAGTGTGTAGTTTTTGATTTCAGCCATGGCA
The DNA here is from genome assembly GCA_029561195.1 of Pseudomonadota bacterium. Taxonomy (GTDB): domain Bacteria; phylum Pseudomonadota; class Gammaproteobacteria; order Burkholderiales; family Burkholderiaceae_C; genus Egaibacter. The sequence goes on along the minus strand of JAKQJK010000284.1, from coordinate 3,556 downwards.
CAAACAACCTAGTGCAGGCCTCCGTAGTTGTCTTCGCGAATGATGCGTGGCGTGATTTCACGGGGTTCGATGGAAACCGGCTGGTAAATAACGCGTTTTTTCTCAGCGTCATAACGCATTTCCACATGACCACTGGTTGGAAAATCCTTGCGGAAAGGATGTCCGATAAAACCGTAGTCCGTCAGAATGCGGCGCAGATCATTGTGGCCATCAAAAACGATCCCAAACAAATCAAAGGCTTCGCGCTCGAACCAGTTGGCAGAATTCCAGATGCTGGTGACTGAACCTACAACTGGCACATCATCATCAGGCGCAAACACCTTCAGTGTGAGCCGCTGGTTCAAACTGACAGACAGCAGATGAGACACGACACAGTAACGCGGGCCACTGTAGGCGCCACCACCATATTCTGAGTAATCAACGCCACACAGATCGATGAGCTGCTCGAATTGACAGCCTGCAGCACTCTGCAGCACACGCGCAGCATCCAGATAGTCTGATGCCGACACCAGCACCTTGACCTCACCCAGATCGACGGAAATACGCTTAACTTTGTCACCCAAGGCAGCAACCACGGCGTCTTTCAGGGTTTCCGGATTAACAGCAAAAGCAGTCATTCATTAATCCTCAGGTACGCGCGATGGTGTTGGTGCGGCGAATTTTCTGCTGCAGCTGAATGATGCCGTACAGCAGAGCTTCGGCCGTAGGCGGGCAACCCGGCACATACACATCAACGGGAACAATACGATCACATCCACGCACCACGGAATAACTGTAATGGTAATAGCCACCACCGTTGGCACACGACCCCATGGACAGTACCCAACGCGGCTCGCTCATTTGGTCATACACCTTGCGAAGGGCGGGCGCCATCTTGTTGCACAAAGTGCCTGCAACGATCATCAAGTCAGATTGGCGCGGGCTGGGCCGAAACAGCATGCTGAAGCGCTCCATGTCGTAGCGCGCAGCACCCGCATGCATCATCTCCACCGCGCAGCAGGCCAGACCAAAAGTCATGGGCCACAAGGATCCGGTTTTTGCCCAATTCACCACCGAGTCATACGTGGTGGTGGCAAAACCTTCTTTGAAAACGCCTTCAATTGCCATATGTGTGCTCCTGGATCATTCCCAGTCAAGGGCGCCTTTTTTCCACTCGTAAGCGAAGCCCACGACGAGGATGCCCAGAAAAACCATGACCGCCCAGAAACCCGTGGCGCCGATGTCCTTCAGGGCCACAGCCCAAGGAAAGAGGAAGGCAATTTCTAGGTCAAACAGGATGAAAAGAATGGCTACGAGGTAGTAGCGCACGTCAAACTTCATGCGGGCATCTTCGAAAGCCTCGAAGCCGCACTCGTAAGGAGAGTTTTTTGCGCTGTCGGGCCGGTTCGGGCCGAGGATGTAGCCGAGCACCTGGGGGATCACACCCACCGCGACGCCGACCAAGATGAACATGAGGACGGGAAGATACTGATCGAGGTTCATCTTGAAATGCTGATCACCGTTTATTGCTGTCTGGACAAAACGCCCATGCCAGTTATTTTATTTGGTGCCGTCGGCGAGACTCGAACTCGCACAGCTTTCGCCACTACCCCCTCAAGATAGCGTGTCTACCAATTTCACCACGACGGCGGCTTCTTTGTGTCAAAGTTGCATGAGGCACCTTGCGGCATTTGCTCATTCGACACTCTCAGAGTTTACCCTGATTCCGGTGCCTTACCGGCTAAAAAGAGGCGATTTTGCCGCTTCCTATTTGGACGGAATTTGTGAAGCACCCGAAGCTGGCGCCACTGGTGCAACTGCCGCAGATGCGGCCGACGCGGGAGCGGTCACTGCCGCCGCACCTTCCAGCACACTACCGCTGGTCGTGGGACGCAGGTTGCCAAAATAAGCCAGTGCGAGCGTGCAGACAAAAAATACGGTCGCCAGCACAGCTGTTGTGCGCGAGAGAAAGTTAGCACTGCCGGAAGCACCAAAAAGACTTCCGGACCCACCACTACCAAAGGCAGCGCCCATATCGGCACCCTTGCCATGCTGGACCAGAATTAGACCAATCATGACCAGTGCGGACAGTATCTGGACTGCCAGCAAAATGTTCAAAAAAATATTCATTCAATACTCCTAAATTGATAGCTGGTCGCGCTCTGGTTTAGAGAGCTGCGGCAATAATTGACAAGAAATCTGGGGCCTTGAGCGACGCGCCGCCTACCAGCCCGCCATCGATATCGGCTTGAGACAGCAATTGCGCTGCGTTGGCCGCATTCATGCTGCCGCCGTACAGAATTTGGACACGCTCCGCATTCGGGGTTGCAGCCGCCAACTGGGCCCGCAGCACCGCATGCACCGCCTGCGCCTGTTCCGGACTGGCCGTTTTACCCGTGCCAATGGCCCACACCGGCTCGTAAGCCACCACAATTTCACTGATGCAGTGGCCGTTAGTGTGAATGACCGCCGCCAGCTGACGCTTCACCACTTCTTCCGTTTTCCCGGCTTCGCGCTCGGCAAGCGTTTCACCGACACACACAATGGGCGTCACGCCGCAGGCCAGCGCACGTTGCGCCTTGAGCGCCACCACAGCGTCGCTCTCCAGGTGATACTGACGACGCTCGGAATGACCAACGATGGCGTAACGAATGCCCGCCTCCTTGAGCATGGCCGCCGAAATTTCGCCGGTAAATGCGCCCGACTCGTGCTGGGATACGTCCTGCGCACCCACATCAATCGGGCTTTCTGCAACCAGTGTCCGAACCTGGGCCAGATAGATAGCCGGAACACAAACCGCGATGGCACAGCCGGGGTTGTTCAATCCAGCGAGCAACGCCTTGATCAAGGCTTCGTTGGCAGCCAGGCTGCCATTCATCTTCCAGTTTCCAGCGATGAGTTTCTTTTTCATGATGACCACGTCAAAACAATCTTGCCTGTGTGCTGGTTGGATTCCATCAGCGCATGGGCCTGCGCCGCATCCGCCGCCGCAAAAGTGCGATAGATGACGGGGCGAACCGTGCCCGCCGCAATCAGGGGCCAGACATGCTCGCGCAGCGCGCGCGCAATGGCTCCCTTGAACGCCACGGGGCGTGGACGCAGGGTGGAGCCCGTAATGGTCAGCCGACGCCGCAGCACCAGGCCCGCATTGAAGGCGCTCTTGACCCCGCCCTGCACGGCGATGATGACCAGGCGGCCATCTTCGGCCAGGCACTCCACCTCACGCGCCACATAGTCGCCGGCAACCATGTCGAGCACCACATCCACGCCTTTGCCGGCAGTGATGCGTTTTGCTTCCTCGACAAAATCCTGGGTCTTGTAGTTGATGGCGTGGTGCGCGCCCAGCGCCAGGCAGGCTGCACATTTTTCATCGCTGCCCGCCGTCACGATCACCGTGGCACCCATAGCGCGCGCCAACTGAATAGCGGTAACGCAATGCCGCTGGTGCCGCCCTGCACCAGCAGGGTTTCGCCTGCCTGCAGGCGACCCCGGTCAAACACATTGCTCCACACCGTGAAGAAGGTTTCGGGCAGAGATGCCGCCTCAATGTCGGAAAGCCCCGCGGGCACTGGAAGGC
>JAKQJK010000272.1 GCA_029561195.1 Pseudomonadota bacterium | reverse complement strand
CACTCCCTGGTCAAAATGTGCCTGATTCTCATGGTGCTCTATGCCCTGATGACCACCATATCAGGATTTATAGGATCAGGAGGCCAACAAAAAGGGGGTGGAGGAGACATCTATCGAGGCGAAGGGCCGGTGACTATCATTTCCATGGCCATCACCGCCGCCGTAGTTATCGGGCTGTTTCTCACCCCAAAGTCAAATGTGGCGATAATTGACCGGATAGATCCGCAACAGTCCCAGGTTGTAAGCAACGTGCCGTTCCCGTCCGCCATCATCGCCCACATGATGTCCAGTATCGGAGACACCATCGGCAAAGAATTTGAACAGGTATTCAGCCTGCCCGATTCTATGCAGTTCCGCAATGGAGGGGTCGCCCTCGGCGCGAAATACACCGATGCGCTCATGAATATATATCCGCCAAACAGCAGCACAGAAAACATGCCGGCGGCGGCATCGTTGATTTCCAAAACAATATCAGAATATTGCATCCGTTGCGTATTCCCTAACTATTCCAATCTGGACGGCGTTAACGGAAGCAAAACGGCAGCCCTTGACGAGCTAACCACAACCGACGACCTCATGGCTCACCTGCAAAGACCTTTATACAGGTCCCCGAATGTAACGATTATCGCTCCCAATGAGGACGGTTATGCGTCGTGTGCCGACGCCATCGTGCTGGCGGACAATCTTTGGAATACGCACATGCCTGCCTGGAAGAAGGATCTGGAAACAAAGTTATCCGGAAATAGCGGCATCTCGGGCATTGTAGCCGTTGGCAATCCCATAAATCTCGGTAGCGGGGCCTTGACCAACGAAGTCTTGTCAAGATACTTCCCCAACAGCAGCACCGATTACGATGAACTCCTCAAAACCCTGGCGCTGATCAATCTGATCCGCGAATCATATACAGCGTATCATGAGTATATGAGCGGGTCATCCAGTGCCGCAGACGACATATCCCGTAAAGCCACGACCTCCGGCTGGCTGACGGCGGCCAAGTTCTTCAATAGCCTCGTCCACACCACACGGGCCATCGCGGAAGGGCTGATCTACGGCATGTCGGTATTGCTGCCTCTGTTTATCATCTTCGGCGGCCTGTCCGCCCTGCTCTTTTATGGGAAGCTGGCCTTGTGGCTGCAAATGTGGGTGCCGATCTACATCCTGATCAACCTGTACGCCGACATAGAGGTCCAGAGGGTTATCGGCAACATTCTGCTCACCGACGCCTACAAGGGACCATCCTTCAAATCCGTCGATCAGATAGCGCGACAGCTTGAAATGACCCTGGGATACGTCGGCATGCTCTCACCCACCGTTCCGGGACTTGCCTGGGGGCTGGTGTCCGGTGGAGCATACGCGGCGACACAGGCAGTCCGTACCTTCGGCGGACAACAAACCGTGGCAACCGCCCAAAGCACAGGCACGCAGGTCATGGGCATGGGCAATATATCCATGGGCAACCACGGCATCAATAACGATACCATTGCCGGAAGCTCTATTCTGTCAAGCCAAATGGGGCACCAGGCAAGTGTCGTCAAGGGCGAGGAAACGGTGAAGATGCTGACCCAACAAATGAACAGATTCGGTGGCGCAAGCGCCTATACGGACCTGGCAGGCACGGCGGGCGCGACCATGGACCTACAGAGACTTGGCGGTGCGTCCGGGGGCATGATGGCGGCGGGAGGCGATTGGCAAAAGCTCCTTAATGCAGCTATGGCCGGTGGGGCAGATCAAACAGGTGCGAACATCGGTAGGCTGGCTGCAACAGGCGGGAGCGTGACCGATGTGGCGGCCGCCGCCGGCGCGAACGCTGCCTTCGTAACGGGCGCCGGGAGGGGAAAACTGACGGCGGCGGGGGGTAGCGCGGAAAATGTGGGAAATGCTGGCTTTACAGAGGGAGGCGCCCAGGTATCAACGCTGACCGGGAAAAGAGATGGTGCGGGTGGTGACGCAAACCTCCGGGCTGCCGCATACGCAGAATCGTATGGAGCAATGCACGGCACAATCGAAGCGGCCAAGAAGAGAGCGGAATTGACTGGCAGGGGCGATTGGAGGGCCGCCATGGCGGACCACAAGATGGTCCAAGCATTCACGGAATATACAAAATCCCTCGGCTTCGAGGGGTATCTAAGGGAAGTGGGCATGGGAAATGCGTCGCAAGCCATGACCCTGGGGGAACTCCAAACCCATTTCGACCGCATAGGCACATTGGCCATGGGCAAACTATCCGGGCACGACATGAGCACGAAAGAAGGCCGGAAAGAATTCTACACTCAATTACGCACTGCCCAAGGCGTGGATGTAGCCGTCACCGACAAAAACGTCCACGCGCTCAATGCACAGATTGAGGC
>JAKQJK010000266.1 GCA_029561195.1 Pseudomonadota bacterium | reverse complement strand
GACACTTCCACGCGACGACCTTCGGCCGCGCTGGTGGCGCCGGCCTTGATGTCGTTCGGGCGGACCATGACGATTTGCTTGTCGGTCACACCGGAAGACATGAGCAGGTCTTTCACGGCAAAGGCACGCACCTTGGCCAGTTCAGAATTCTTGTTGGGGTCGCCACTTGGATCCACAAAGCCACTGATGAGGGCTTTTTTGCCGCCTTTGACGCCAGCCAGAATATCGGTCAGCGCTTTCACGCCGTCGGCGGCCAGTTCAGCTTTGCCTGCTGTGAAGTAAAACTTGACGGTGCCATCAATCACTTTGACGCTGGCAGCATCAGCTGCTGGCTCGGCGGCAGCTGCTGCAGCGGGTGGGGCTGCTGGTGCCGCGGCACTGTCTGCTGCGCCTGCCGGAGCTTTGGGCTCAGCCAGCTTGCCACCGGATCCGTTGGCCATGTAGACCACGGCGCGGCCAATTTCCAGTTCCTCAAAATCGCCACCGCCCTGTGCGCCCATGGCGCCTTTTCCTTTGAGGGCAGAGGTCAGCAGCGCGTCGTAACCGGTTGCAATGCGGGGGGCCCAGGCGCCAGCATCGCCAACCTTGGGTGCACCTGCAACACCAGCGGTATGGCAGGCTGTGCACTGTGCCTTGAAGACTTCTTCGCCGCTTTTCAGGGCGCGGTTGGCATCGCGAATCTCGACAGAGCCGACTTTCTGGATGCGCTCGGCGATCGCTTTCTCCACGTTCACGGAGCCGGCGGCCGGCTTGTTGGCCGAAGTGACGTAGTACACCAGCCCGATGATTATGAAGATGGGTGCAACAAACGAAAACAGAACCGCCAGAGCCAGTTGTTTTGGATTTTTGATGGGGCCGGTGTGGTCCTCATCGTGAACAGTGGCGTGGCTGTTATCGCTCATGGTGTCCTCAAAATGTCGGTGGCTTGGTATGAAGCCGCCGATTATAGCCGGGACCCCTGTGAAAACCCCTACAATTGCCGCTGCTCAAGGGTTGCGGCTGTAGCTCAGTGGATAGAGTATTGGCCTCCGAAGCCAAGGGTCGTGGGTTCGATCCCCGCCAGCCGCACCA
>JAKQJK010000248.1 GCA_029561195.1 Pseudomonadota bacterium | reverse complement strand
CTCCCACACCTGGGCGATGGTAGCGAGATGACCAGCAGCGCCGAGCGGCGGTTGGGCGACAAGATTGCCCGCGAGCTGTACCGGGATCCGGATTACATCGACGACCCCGTTATTGTTGAATATGTGCAGGCAATCTGGCAGCCTCTGCTGACTTCTGCACGCGCCCGGGGTGACTTGCAGCCAGAACTGGACCAGCGTTTCGCGTGGGAGATATTTCTGGGGCGAGACCGCACCATCAATGCGTTTGCCCTGCCAGGAGGTTATTTTGGCCTGCACCTGGGCTTGGTTGGCGTGGTCACCAGCCGCGACGAGCTGGCCTCCGTTCTTGCGCATGAGCTTAGCCACGTCACCCAGCGGCATATTTCGCGGTTGATCTCCAAACAAAGCGCACAGACCCCGTGGCTGATTGGCGCGATGATTCTGGGCGCTCTGGCAGCGAGCAAAAACCCGGAGGCGGCGAACGCCATGATCGTGGGCGGGCAAGCAGTTGCAGCGCAAAACCAGCTTAATTTTTCGCGCGACATGGAGCGTGAGGCTGACCGCACAGGCTTTGGCGTTATGGCGCAAGCAGGTTTCGAGACGCGCGCTTTTGTGAGCATGTTTGACAAGCTGCAGCAGTCTGCCCGATTGAACGACAACGGCTCGTTCCCATACTTGCGCAGCCACCCGCTCACAACCGAGCGCATCGCCGACATGCAGGCGCGCCAGCCTGCCGGGGCATCTACAACACCCGCTGTGGCGACACTGGAGCACGCCATGGTGGCGGCCCGTGCCCGCGTGTTGTCCAACGCGGGGGTTGATGCCCTGCGCGCCTGGAGCACCGACGCCGATAGCAAAAACCTGTTGGGCACTGCTGCGCCCCGGCAAGCTGCAGCGCTGTACGGAGCGACCCTGGCCGCAACCCGATTGAGGGACTTCACTCAGGCAGAAAACCTGCTGGGCCGATTGACTGAGTTGACCCGTACCGATGCACCGGCTACCCGTCTAACGCGTCTGTTGGCCGCTGAACTGGCGCTGGCTGCGGGTGATGTCCGTCGTGCTGCATCCATGTTGACGGCCACAGCCACAGGCCGACCCGATCTGTTTTTATGGTCGCAGGCTGCAATGCGATCTGGGCAGGCCAATGCTGCCGCGCAGCGCCTTCAAACCTGGGTGGCCACGCATCCCCGGGACTCTGGGGCCTGGCAGTTGCTGTCGGTAGCCCATGCGACGCAAGGACAAACCTTGCGCGCCATTCGGGCGGATGCCGAAGCAAAGGTAATCCAGATGGATTACGCGGCTGCTGCCGAACGACTCAAGGCTGCTCAAGAGCAGGTGCGCAGCGCCAAACCCGGTGCAGGTGTCGACCACATCGAGGCGTCGATCATCGACACCCGGGCCCGGGAAGTGCAGGTGTTACTTCGAGAACAGGCGCTCGAGCGCTGATTCAATCACGATACCCATGGCTGAATAAATCAGCGAGCCCAGCAGCGCCGCGCCAAAGCCACGCACCTGAAAACCTTCCAGTACGCTGGCTGCTGCCCAGAACATCAGGGCGTTGATGACAAACAGGAACAGCCCCAGCGTGACCACGGTGACGGGCAAGGTCAGCACAATCAGCAGTGGCCGCAAAATCGTATTGAACAGCCCCAGCACAAATGCAGCAATCAGCGCAGACGTGAAGCTGGTGACTTGCACTCCGTTGTAGAGGTACGCCACAGCCAGAAGGGCGGCGGCGCTGAGCAGCCATTTAGCAATGAGTTTCATGCCCGCAGCATATCACCGCGGCCCGAAACCTGTACAGCCCGAGACCGGGCCGGTTACGGGGCAGATTCAGTCGCTGGCCAGAACCAGCAGCGCTCCCATGCCCGCCACTGCTCCCGGCACGCTCCAGCGGCTGTCGTGGCCGGTGGGTTGGTCTTTGGTGACCGGTGGCAGATCCTGGCCGAATTTTGCATGCCGGGCATCCAGTACGCGGGCTCCCCGGTATTGCGCAAGCAGGCGCTCAGTCAGAGTGGGCAACGGGCCTTTCGCAACCACCGTTGTTACCGCGTCGCCCTGGGCTTTGAGTGCTGGCACGATCTGAGCAAACAACTTCTCGCTCCAGCTGGCGCGCCAGCTCTCACGGGCGCTGTGGCTCACCCATTTGCTGACGTGTCGTGTCATGCGAGGCGCACAGGCTACTAGCACCCACTGGGTTGTCTGCCCTTCGGTGTTGGCCTGGGTGACATTTTTCATGGGAACCAGTTGTTGCAATGCGTGTTCGGCGTCGTCGAGGTAAACAATGATCTTGTCCATGATGTGTTCCTTTAAAGTATGAAAAGTTGAGAACGGGGTGAAACAAGGGAGAAAGGTCAGGCAGCCTGCTGGTTTTGCTGGCTGTCGTCGTCACGCTGAAGATTGCGACGGGCTGTCCACCAGCCTGCGGCCAGTACACCAGCCACTGCCACAGCGTAGGTAGCCCAGCGTGCAGCGGTGTGAACAAACTCTGGTGGATCAAACACGCCGTCCAGCAGGGGCTCATTGACAATCATCTTGGCCGCAGTGAAGGCCAGTACGCCGGCGCCGAGCTGGATGATGGCGGGGAATCGCTCCACCAGTTTGAGCACCACCGAGCTGCCAAATACCACGATTGGCACGCTGATCAGCAGGCCGATGATGACGAGGTCAAACGCGCCGTGGGCAGCACCCGCCACGCCCAGCACGTTGTCAACGCCCATCAGGGCGTCGGCGACCACAATGGTTTTCATGGCCCCCCAGAACGTGTTGCTGACCGGTCCGCTGTGCTCATTGCCGCCGTCGTCGGCCAGCAGCTTGTAGGCGATCCACATCAGCCCCAGACCACCTACCAGCATGAGCCCCGGGATATTGAGCAGCCACACCACCCCGATCGTCATGACGGAGCGCACGGCGATCGCACCGACAGTGCCCCAGACGATGGCTTTGCGTTTAAGTTTGTCGGGCAGATGGCGAGCAGCCAGCGCGATCACGATGGCGTTGTCACCAGCCAGTACGAGGTCAATGAGGATGATGGCCAGCAACGCCGACCACCAGGGGGCGGAAAGAAATTCCATGACAGTGAGTTCTCCGAGTCGTTTCGATTAACAACCCGTGATGAATCAGTCAGTGGAGATCAGGCGGTATGGAAATACTGCCAGAAACGCCTCGACTGAACCCACTACGGGCTCCAATCGAAGGTCTGGCTCGACATGGAATCATGCGATATGTGCCCAACAAGCCGGAAGCTGTACATGTTTTGTATTGCTTCGTAATGACGACTTGCCGATACCTCCTGCAACGATGCCCGTTTTCGGTCACCTCCCTGTGCTGCAAGAAGCGGGAGCTACTCCCCTTCGTGAACGAATTGAAACACAGCTGGCTTAAACCCTGCAAGTCTTATGGCTTTGGGGGCGCTATCATGCCTCTCCCTCACTCCCTGTGTATCCCCGTTACAACGCATCGCATGGCTGGCATTCACATCACCGATATAGAGTCGGCCATCAATTACTGGCGCGACAAAAAGCCGTCGCCCGACGGGTTTTCGCTGGAGCCGGAGATCCGTGCGCTGGCCGAGGTGTACGCGCTAATGATTTTTTATCACGAGGTGGAGGGGGACGAGTTCTCTTTTCCTGCGCAAGCTATGGCAGCCTGGCTGACCTGGTATGAAACCACGCCCGACACCCCCTGCATTGCCATCTGCTCCACCAGCCAGGGTGACGAGATGTGCAAAGGCTGTGGCCGCACGTTTGCGGAGGTGCAGTACTGGACCGAGATGCGCCCGGTAGAAAAACGCCAGACCTGGCGGCGCATCTCGATGGACGGCACCTCTTGGCGGTTCAATAAATATGCAGAGCGGGCCGCCGAAAAGTCTGCGGAATTGCCACAAAAAAAATAGCTACTCACGCATGATGGACGAGGGCTGGAGGCCTGAAAAGGCATCCAAAAGCGGGTTATTTCCAGCGCAGCGGCTCTATGTCTACCGTATTCGTGCCGTCACCCAGCATCAGCACGCCTTCCTGAATCGTGGCCTGCAGCTGCATGCTGCGCTGGGCCAGTGCGATGAGGGCTTTGGAAGTGTCTGCCGGCACCCGGTACACGCGCAGGTTTTGTGGCCGCGAGAGCTTGCTTTCCATCGTGCGCCACCAGATCTCGGCCGAGCTGCTGAAGCAATACAGCACCACCTCGTCGGCTTTGCCACAGGCCTTGATGAGCGGCTTGTCTTCGGGCTGGCCCACTTCGATCCACAGACGCGTCTGGCCGGTGAAGTCGCGCAACCACACATCGGGTTCGTCGGGGTCAGACAGACCCGCGCCAAAGGCCAGCGTGCCGTCGCCGCCGCACACGGTTTGCAGCTTGTGTGCCTGCAGTGCCAGCGCAGCCAGGCGAACCATCATGCGTTCGTCCGTCTCGCTCGGGTGGCGTGCCAGCGTCAGCGTGTGGTCTGCGTAGTAGCTGTTGTCAATATCCGCAATTTGCAGACTGGCTTTGAAGATGGTGGATTTGAGGGCCATCAGACTCGCCGCGCGAGTTCAGCCGCTATCCCGATGTAGCTGGCTGGCGTCATCGCCATCAGGCGCTGTTTCTCGGTTTCGGGAATCGCCAGATTCGCGATGAAGCCCTGCATCAGCTCACGTGTCATCGGCTCGCCGCGGGTGAACTTCTTCAGCTGTTCATACGGCTGTGGCAGGCCAAAGCGACGCATTACGGTCTGGATCGGCTCGGCCATCACTTCCCAGGACGCGTCTAGATCGGCTGCAATCGCGCCCTCGTTGATCTCCAGTTTGCCCAGGCCCGTGTTCAGCGACTGGTACGCCAGCACGGCGTACCCGAGCGCCACACCCATGTTGCGCAGCACCGTGCTGTCGGTCAGGTCACGCTGCCAGCGGCTGATGGGCAGCTTTTCGCTCAGGTGGCGCAGCATGGCGTTGGCCAGGCCAAGGTTACCCTCGGCGTTTTCAAAATCAATCGGGTTGACCTTGTGCGGCATGGTGGAGGAACCCACTTCGCCATCCTTGAGTTTTTGCTTGAAGTAGCCGAGGGACACATAACCCCAGACGTCGCGCGACCAGTCAATCAGGATGGTGTTGGCACGGGCCACGGCATCGAACAGCTCGGCCATGTAGTCATGCGGCTCGATCTGGATGCTGAAGGGCTGGAAGGTGAGCCCCAGGCCCAGCGGCTCGGGAGTCTCCACCACGCGTTTACTGAAAGCTTCCCAGTCGTAATCGGGCCAGGCCGACAAGTGGGCGTTGTAATTGCCCACTGCACCATTCATCTTGGCCAGAATCTTGATGCTGGCGATGCGGTCAGACGCCGTTTGCAGCCGCACCACCACGTTGGCGATTTCCTTGCCCACGGTCGTGGGGCTGGCGGTCTGGCCGTGCGTACGGCTGAGCATGGGCACATCGGCAAAGGCGTGTGCCATCTCGCGCAGTTTGAGCAGCAGCCGGTCCAGCGCGGGCAGCAACACCACGTCGCGAGCAGAGCGCAGTTGCAGCGCGTGGCTGGTGTTGTTGATGTCCTCGCTGGTGCAAGCAAAGTGCACAAATTCACCCGCGCGCAACAGCTCGGGCCGGGACTCGAATTTGGACTTGATCCAGTATTCCACCGCTTTCACATCGTGGTTGGTGGTTTTCTCGATTTCCTTGATGGCTTCGCCATCGGACTCTGAAAAATGCTTCACCAAGCCCATTAGGTAGGTGCGTGCACCGGGCGACAGGGGCTTGAATTCGGCAAAACCACAATCGCTCAAGGCGATGAACCACGCCACTTCCACCTGAACACGGCGGTGCATGTAGCCCTGCTCGCTCATCAGGGGGCGCAGGGCGTTGAGTTTGCCGGCGTAGCGGCCATCCAGTGGAGAAAGTGCGGAAATGGTGGAAAAAGTCATACCCTGAATTGTAGGTTGCGGTCCGCGTACAGGCGCTGGCGGAATTTTTTTTGTACCCTTTGGCTAGAATGAGCCTTCAAGGGAAAATAAACAAGTCATGAAATTAATCGGATCCACCTCCAGCCCCTATACGCGCAAGGTCCGCATCGTCATGGCTGAAAAAAAGCTGGACTACACGTTTGTCACGGATAACGTCTGGGGGACAGATGCCCGCATCAGCGAGTCCAACCCCTTGGGCAAGGTGCCCTGTCTGATCATGGAGGGTGCCGAAGCCCTGTTTGATTCACGCGTAATCGTGGAATACCTGGACACACTCTCGCCTGTGGGCAAACTCATTCCCACCGTGGGGCGCGAGCGGGCCGAAGTCAAAACCTGGGAAGCGCTGGCCGACGGCCTGCTCGATGCCGCCATTCTGGCCCGGCTGGAAGCCACCTGGGACGGCCGCACCAAGGCGCAGCGCAGCGATGCCTGGATCGCACGGCAACTGGGCAAGATCACAGCCAGCCTCAAAGCTATGAATCGGGGGCTGGGTGACAAACCCTATTGCTCCGGCATTCACCTGAGCCTGGCCGACATTGCCGTGGGCTGCGCACTGGGTTATCTGGAGTTCCGTTTCCCCGAAATCACCTGGCGGGCCGACTACCCCAGCCTGGCCAAGCTGCAGGACAAGCTGATGCTGCGCGCTAGTTTTACGGATACGAGGCCGGCCTGATCTGGTTCAGGCACTTAGCTAGCTGTTAGCCCTTCTTTTCAGCCAGCGCATCAAGCCGCCCACCATGGGCAATTTTTCGTAGAGCTCTTCGGCTGCATCCCAGTAGTCACGGTGCAGCGTAATTTGCCCGGCCTCATTCAACACCAGATGTGAGCCACCGAGAATGGTCTGATCGACGCGGCGCTGGAAATTGCGAAACCGGAATCTGAACTCCCACGTCAGGAAACACTGGCCTTTGTCCACCACCTTGTTGGTGACCACAAAGTGCGGTGATTCGAGGGCCACGTACATGTGGCTAAAGATGCGCTGAATCTCACCCAGGCCTTGCACGTCGTTGAACGGGTCTTTGAAACGCGCGTGCTCGGCATAAATGTCACCCAGAAGCGGGACGCGCTCTGGCGACAGTGCCTCAAACACATCAATGATGCGCTCAACGGAAAACTCCGTCGGGTTGTTCGCAGGGGTCATAGGTTGGTGAATCGGCGTGTGAGAGTGAAATACAGCCGGTAGGGTAGCAGTTGCAGCGCCTTCATCCACAGCGTGAAGCGTTTGGGGAAATGTATTTCGAAGCGGCCCTGCGCCCAGCCTTTCACGATCCCGGTCGCTGCCTGCTCGGGAGAAATCAGTGCCGGCATAGTGAACTGGTTTCGTGCGGTCAGGGGTGTTTCCACGAATCCGGGGTTGATAATGGACACGCCGATCCCCTTGTCGTGCAGGTCCAGATACAGTGTCTCCGCGAGGTTGATCAGGGCCGCCTTGGTCGGGCCATAGGCCAGGCTTTGCGGCAGGCCCCGGTAACCCGCCACACTGCCCACCAGGCTGATGTGCCCCGGCTTGCCTGTGAGAGCCCGAGCCAGAAAGTGCGGTAGCACCGCATCGAGCATATTCAGCGCCCCAAGATAATTGATCTGCACGTGGCGCAGCATGTCAGCAAGGTCCAGGCTTTCGGCGCGCATCTCGCGATAGTGGCCCGCGCAATACACGACGCAGTCCAGTGCGCCCTTGCTAAGGATGATGTCGGCGGCAGCCTTGACCGACTGTGCATCCGCGGCATCCAGCGGCAGGGCGACTGAGCCTGGGTGCTCCGCCACGAAGCTGTTCAACCCTTCGGTGCTGCGGGCCGACACAACCACTTTGGCCCCCAGCTCGTGCAGCGCAGCGGCAGTCGCCCGGCCGATGCCGGTGGAAGCGCCCACCAGCCAGACAACCTTGCCTTGCCAGCTTTGTATTTTCGGATTCAATGACATCAAGCGTTTTCCAGAGATTTGTTGCTATCATTTTGATAGCTATTAAGACACATTGGACAAGGCGGCAGGTTCTTTTAGCGCTTGAAAAACGACAAAGTGACCTCGCCCAGACGAAAACCAAACTTGCTCATGGTCGCCTTGTTGAGCATCACCTTGTCAGTCATCAGATACATCCAGTCGTCAAAGTCGACGTTGTAGACCTTGCCGTCCACCGGCAGCGCCATCGTGTAGGTCCAGTGAAATGCGTTGCCTCGTTCCAGCCCGGTGGCGATACCCACCACGTCATCGGCGCGGCCGGTGTATTGGGCCAGCCCTTGTGCGTCAACGCTGCGGGTCAGCCGCCAGATACGTTTTTGCTTCGTGCCATCGGAGTAGCTGAAGTCTTCATCCAGCACGCCTTCGTTGTCCTGCCAGCTGCAGTTCATCACCACGGTGAAGCGTTTGATGACGATGCCCGAGCGGTCGGTGAACACACCATAGGCGTCCAGCGTACCGTTGAAATACTGGCGCAGGTCCAGCACGGGCTTTTCCCGGGCGTAGTCGGTGATCTGCTGCGAAGCGCAGCCTGTCAGCGCGCCGGTCAACGTGGTCGTTGCTGCGATGGCGCCGCCCGAGAGAATGAGTCGTCGTTTCATGGTGTTGTTCCTGCGAGGGCGTGCGCGTTTGCGGGCCGGATGATCAGAAAATACAAAGCCGCCGAAGCCGCCAGTTTGAGCAGGCACGGCAGCACGCAATACGCGACGGTGAGCGCCTGCAGGGCTGCTTCGTCACGTGCACCGGGCGCATAGCCAAATAACCCGAGCAGCGGCAAGGCCAGGCCCGCGGCCAGCGCCAGATTGAGTTTGGTGGCGAAATTCCACCAGCCAAAGTACGCCCCTTCGGTACGACCCCGGTCACCACCATTCGCAATTACGCCGGCGAGCAGTGCGCCCGGTAAAGCCAGGTCCGTGCCCAGCGCCACACCCGATAGCGCGCAGACCATGACAAAGGCCGCCGTGTCACCGGTGCCCAACTGCGTGGCCCAGATGAACACAACCGTGGCAAGCACCATGCCCGTCAACCAACTGCGCGCCAACCCGATACGCTTGACGCTTTGCAGCCACAGTGGAATCGACAAGGCGGCGCACAGAAAGTAGCTGCCCAGAAAAACTGGCTCCATCTCCCGTGAGGCTTGCAGACGGTCCTGCACAAAAAAAAGTACCAGCGTGGCGGGCACCGCACTGGCAATGCCGTTCAGCATAAAAACAGCGATTAGGCGACGAAAGGCAGATCGGCTGAATGGCAACCATATGTTGTGCCGATCCATGTGTTTTGCAGGCGAGTGGGCTGTAGCCGAGTGATGCCCGGTTGGGCGTACAGCCGAACGCCAGGCGATCCAGCCAATAACCAGTGCTATCCAGAAGATAGCAATCATTGAAGGTAAGCCAAGGGCTACTGGCGCGATGGATGCCAGCAAGACGCCCACAAGCCCCAGGCCTTCGCGCCACGCCACGATGAGGCTGCGCTGCGCCTCATCACCACCCAGCATGGCGCCCCAGGACTGATGGGTCACACTCACAACGCTGTAGGCCGCATAAGTCACCACGAGCAATGTCGTGGCGTACAGCACCAATGCCCTGGGTTCATGGGTGGGCGGGAAAAACAGCAAGGCAAAACCCAGCGCCAGAATCAGGGCAGCCACTGCGCCAGCGACCAGCACGCTCCGGATTGACCGTGCATACAACTGGTCGCTCCAGCGGCCGATCAGTGGGTCGATGAACGCGTCAAACAACCGCGCACCCAGCAGCACCGCGCCCAGTGTGGCCAGTGGCATGCCAAATTCACGTGCGTAGTGGTTGGGCAAAATCACATAGAGCGGCAAAGCCACAAAAGCAAGCGGCAGGCCCAGCAGACCGTAGCGCAAACCCTGTTGAGTTGTGAACGCGCCTAGTGTTGTCATGGGGTGGCTTGGGCCAACAAGGCCTGACGAAGGCGGGGCTCGGAGGTGTCGGGCAGTAGCCAGATGCCAAAGAACAGGCGCGCAAATTCAACGTCGCGAATGTCCCCGGTGGGCTGGCCATTGGTCAGGAACTGCGCGCCCACGCCGGGCCGGTTGACACCCGATATCCGGTCGCCAGTCTTGACAGCGGGGAAGGCGTCGCGCATGGCGCGTTCCCACTGTTGGGCCCGGGTGCTCGAGATGCTTTGCAGGCGTCGCATCTCGTCAAGCGAGCGGCGGGCGATATCTTCGCCACTGAAGTCACGCAGGTAGGTCAGCTCCAGCGCGAATGCGTGCCGCTCGTATTCCGCGGCCTTGAAGCCCGGCGTGACCCACAGGCTGGCGTTGTACACGTCAAAGCCCCAGTACGTTAGTTTGGAAGAGCCAGCCAAGGTGGCTGAGGGTAAAGCCCCTCGCAGCTCCACAGGCACGGTTTGGGCTGAATTTTGCATGCTAAAAAGCATTGAAGCCCCCGCCAGTATTGCGTGAGCGGCTATATGTTTCATAGTGATGCCTTGACCAGTGTGTATTGCACCAGATCAATGTTGGCCTTGTCGAACGCGGCTTCGCAGTAAGCCAGGTAAAACTCCCAGATGCGCATGAAGCGCTCGTCAAAGCCCAGTGCCAGGATTTGCGGGCGCTTGGCCAGGAACGCATCGCGCCAGCGTCGCAAGGTTTCGGCGTAGTCCTGACCAAAGGCGAATTCGTCTACCACCAGCAAGCCTGCTGCAGCCGCCTCCCGCCGGAATTCTCTTGGGCAAGGCAGGCAACCGCCGGGAAAGATGTATTGCTGGATGAAGTCCGTGGAACTGATGTAGCGCTCAAACAGCGCGTCGTCGATCACGATGCTCTGGATGCAGGCGCGGCCGCCGGGTTTGAGCAGTCGGCTCACGGTCTGGAAGTAAGTTGGCCAGTATTCGCGGCCCACGGCTTCGACCATCTCGATCGAGCAGATGGCATCAAACGGCCCATCGGTGATGTCACGGTAGTCCTGCAAACGCAGGTCCGCTGTTTGTCCCGGCCCGCTGGGCACGGAAAATCTGGCCA
>JAKQJK010000234.1 GCA_029561195.1 Pseudomonadota bacterium | reverse complement strand
TTCAAAACGGTTGCTTTTGATGTTCACCGTGCCCCTGCTGGTGGGGTTCAGGTTACACACGCTGGCGGTGAACGCCGGAAAGCTGTGCAATGGCTCGCCAAACGCGTCCAGGCTCAGCGGCTGCACGTGGTACTCGATGTTGGGGTACAGCTTGTCAGGCGAGCTGCGCGTGAACGCTCCCAACTGCGACGGTGCCATGCTCATCGGGCCGGAACGTTTAAAGGCATATTCCAGCCCGATCCGCGCCTTGCCCCATAGGCTGTTGGCCATGGTGTTGAGCGTCTGGACGCCGTTGACCTTGAAGACCGCACGAATCTGCAAATGGTCTTGAAGGTTGGCGCCCACTCCCGGTGTGTCAGCAGTTACCGGTATGTTGTGTTGTGCCAGCAAGGCCGCCGGGCCGATACCGGAGAGTTGCAGAATCTGCGGCGAACCAATGCTGCCCGCCGTCAAAATCACTTCGCTTGCCGCGTTGGCCGTCACCATTTCTTGGCCGGTCCAGACTTGCGCGCCGGTGCAGCGCAGGCTACCGTCGGGCTGTTTTTCGATCACCAGTTTGGCTACTTGGGCTGATGTCCACATCTCGAAATTGGGCCGCGCGTAACACATAGGTCGCAAAAACGCCTTGGCTGTATTCCAGCGCCAACCCGCTTTCTGGTTCACCTCGAAGTAGCCCACACCTTCGTTGTCGCCAGTGTTGAAGTCTTCCGTGGCAGGCACGCCAGCCTGCTGGGCGGCTTGCGAGAAAGCATCTAGAACGTCCCATCGTAGGCGCTGCTTCTCGATACGCCATTCACCCCCCGCATTGCGGTGTCGCAGCAGTTTTTGATAATCGGTGCCGTTAGCGGGCATCAGCTCGGGTGCTGTGCCGCGAGCACCGTGCAATGCGGTGGGACCCTTGTAGTGGTCCTCATGCAGTTTGAAATAGGGCAGCGCGTTGTTCCAGGTCCAGGTGTCATCACCGGTGAGTTGTGCCCACTGGTCGTAGTCGCGCGCCTGGCCGCGCATGTAGATCATGCCGTTGATGCTGGAGCATCCGCCCAGCACTTTGCCGCGCGGGTAGCGCAGCTGGCGGCCATTCAGGCCTGTGTCGGCTTCGGTCTGATACAGCCAGTCGGTACGGGAGTTGCCAATGCAATACAGGTAGCCGACCGGGATGTGAATCCAGTGGTAGTCGTCCCGCCGACCGGCCTCAATCAGCAGCACGCGTTTGGAAGCATCGGCGCTGAGGCGGTTCGCCAGCAGGCAACCCGCCGTGCCGGCGCCGATGATGATGTAGTCGAATTCTGTGTGTCCCATAAGTAATGGTAATCAGTGACCCACCCAGTTTGGCTTACGTTTTTCCTGAAACGCCTTTTGACCTTCTTTGGCGTCGTCTGTCAGCGCGAACAGCGCAATCTGGCTTTCGGTGAACGACATGCTTTCTTCAAACGCCATGGTTTCCACTTTTTTCATGGTGTACAGGCCACGACGGATGGCGGCGGGGGATTTGTCCAGAAGGCGGTCCAGCAGCCACTGCAGTTTGGCGTCAACGTCATCGTCCACATAGTTCACCAGATTGAACGCCAGCGCCTGCGCGGAGGTGATGGGCTCACCGGTCAGGCACATTTCGGCCAGAACGCGCCGCGGGATCAAGTGTTGCAACACACTCAGCACCTGCGCCGGGAACACGCCTATCTTCACCTCGGGCAGGCCAAACACCGCATGGCTGGCCGCTACGGCCATGTCGCACATGCTCATCAAGCCCATGCCACCGGCCATGCAGGCCCCGTTCACGCGGGCAATCAGCGGCACGTTGCTGGCTTTGGCCACGCGCAGCAGTTGAGCCAGATGGCCGTGCGGCTCGGAATAATCGGTCGTGAAGGCCTTGGCGGATTGCAGGTCAGCCCCCGCGCAAAACGCCTTATTGCCAGCGCCGGTGATGACGATAGCGCGGATATCGCGCTGTCCCTGGACAGCTGCAATAGCTTGCGCCATGCCTGCCAGCACGCCGTGGCTCATGGCGTTGCGCCGCTCTTCGCGGGTGATGGTGAGCCACAGCACCGGGCCGCGTTGTTCTACGGCCAACTCAGCGGCCAATTCGGGCGATAAGGTGAAGCCGGGGTTTGAATTGTTCATGTAGTCTCCTGCGGGCACTATTTTGCGTGTATTTCCCGCGGGAGTCGTGGCTACACGCGTTACGATGGCGAAAACCAATAAGTTGAGTCCTTAAAGCTGCGATCCATGGAGGAATCCGTCCCACACATCACGCGTGAGCAGGCGCCGCAAGGAGCGCGTGCGCGCCTGCAGGGGCAGTGGACGGCTGCGCGCCTAGCTGAGCCAGCCGCGTGGGAGGGCATTCAAGGTGAACTCCAGGCCCTGGCCCAACCGGCTTTGGCAGGCTGTGAATGGGATTTGCATACCGTACAGGGACTCGACCATACCGGCGCGCAGCTATTGTGGAATGCCTGGGGTCGCCAGTGGCCACAGAACCTGAACCTGCTGCCAGCGCAACGCGCTATGCTGGAACGGGTGGCCCGGTTTTCGGTGGCACCACCTTTGCCGCAGCGTCGCTCGCTCTGGAAAGTATTTCTGTCTCTGGGTGCCGCCATCTGGCAGGTGCTGGATCACCTGCAGGGGGTCGTCCGGCTGATTGGCCAGTTGCTGCTGGACCTGATGCGACTGGCGCGCGCTCCGCGGGCGGGCCCTTGGCGGGACGTGTCGGGGCATCTGTATCACATCGGCGCCACGGCCCTGCCGATTACCGCGCTGGTGGGGTTTTTGATTGGCGTTGTGCTCGCATACCTGATGTCGCTGCAACTGCGGCAGTTTGGTGCGGACGCATTCATCGTGGACATTCTGGGTATCTCACTTATTCGTGAACTCGGGCCGGTACTGGCCGCGATTTTGCTGGCCGGGCGCTCCGGCTCGGCCATTACGGCGCAGATCGGCGTGATGCGCGTCACAGAAGAACTCGACGCTATGCGCGTTATGGGCATTCCCAAAGGCTACCGGCTGGTCATGCCACGCGCCATGGCGATGGCGCTGGCCATGCCGTTGATCACGGTCTGGACCACATTGGCAGCCCTGTTGGGTGGCATGCTCGCAGCCGATCTGGTCATGGGCGTGACGCCCGCGTATTTTGTGGAGGCATTGCCAAAAGCGGTGGAGGTGTCCAACCTGACGCTGGCGGTCTGCAAATCCATTGTGTTTGGTCTGCTTATTGCCATTATTGGTTGTCATTACGGTCTGCGCGTCAAACCCAACACAGAGAGCCTGGGGCAGGGCACCACAGCCTCCGTGGTGACGTCCATCACGGTGGTGATTCTGGTGGATGCACTCTTTGCCGTGCTGTTCAAGGACATCGGCATATGAACCCGGTGAATCAGATCACACGCCCACCGGTAGTGCAGATCAGCAAGCTGTGCTCGGTGTTTCGCTCTGCGGGGCATCAAGCGGTGATTCACAAGGACCTTGATCTGGTGATCGGGGCCGGTGAGTTGCTGTCCATCGTGGGCGGATCGGGCAGTGGCAAAACGGTGCTGCTGCGGCAGATTCTGGGTCTCGAAACCCCGGCTCAGGGCAGCGTCATGGTGCTGGGCAAGCCTGCCGCCGAACTGGGTGACGCGGGTGCCGCCAGCCGGGTGGGCATGTTGTTTCAACACGGCGCCCTGTTCTCGGCTTTCAGTGTGCTGGACAACATCGCGTTTCCGTTACGCGAACTGAAAAATTTACCCGAGTCGCTCGTGCGCGATGCGGCTTTGGTGAAATTGCAGATGGTTGGACTGGATGCTTCGCAGGCTTACAAGATGCCGGCGGATCTATCCGGCGGCATGATCAAGCGCGTGGCGCTGGCGCGCGCGCTGATCATGGACCCACCGCTGCTACTGCTGGACGAACCCACCGCCGGGCTGGATCCTGACAGTGCCGATGCGTTTTGCGCGTTGCTACGTTCACTGCACCGTGAGCTGGACCTGACGGTCGTGATGGTGACACATGATCTGGACACGCTGTTTGAGCTCAGCACCCGCGTGGCTGTGGTCGCTGACAAACGTGTGGTCATCAACGCACCGCCAAAGGAAGTGATTGCGTTCCCGCATCCCTTTATTCACGATTTTTTCCTGGGCGAACGGGGTCAGCGCGCAATGGAGTTGTTGCGCGAATACCCGTTTGCCGTGTAGAAAGAGAGTCTTATGGAAAACCGATCTCATGCCCTGGCCGCCGGCGCGTTTGTACTGGCCGTGATGGCGTTGCTGGTGGCGCTGGCCTTTTGGCTGACACGCGACAACGCCGTGCGTCGCACCTACGAGATATCCAGCAGGGATGCTGTGACCGGTCTGCAGGTTCAGGCGGGCGTGCGGTTTCGTGGCGTCACCGTGGGGCGTGTCACCGATATCGGGTTTGATCCGGCCACAACAGGCAATGTGCTGGTGCGAATTTCGGTGGATGACAACGCGCCCATCACCCGCTCAACCTTTGCCACACTGGGTTTTCAGGGTGTGACCGGGCTGGCCTTTGTGCAGCTGGATGACTCCGGAGAGTCGCGCGAGGCACTGCCTTCTGGCGCGGCAAAACCCGAGCGCATCCCGATTCGCCCAAGCTTGTTGTCCAGATTGTCCGACCAGGGTGTCGTGCTGCTCAATCAGCTGGAAGAAACCAGCAAGCGTGTGAATCTCTTGCTGGCGCCCGAGAATCAGAAGTCCCTGATGGGCGCCATTGATGGTATGAGCCAGGCCGCCAGCAGTGTGCAGAAACTGGCCGCGAATGCAGACAAGGTGCTGGATGCCCAGCTCGGACCGCAAAAAGTAAATATCCCCAAACTGGCTGAAGAAACCATGGTGACGCTCAAGTCGATGCAGGGCGCTTCTGACCGCGTTGGTACCAGCGCAGACGAAGCGCGCGATTCCGCTGCCGCCTTCAAACGTGTGACAGAGCGCATGAGTGCGCCGGGCGGCACGCTGGATCAGGTGACGCAAGGCATCGAGTCACTCACAGCGACGGGTCAAACATTGAA
>JAKQJK010000226.1 GCA_029561195.1 Pseudomonadota bacterium | reverse complement strand
CGTCACTTATTGCACTGAAAACGAGGGGACCCCAAGCGAACGCAGGCCAACACAGGGCCACAGACTTCTTCTTTATAGATACGCATGTCGGTGGTGACATGATCAAACAAGGTGCCCCCCATCCAGAAACCCTGTTCGCGGCCCGTTCCTGCAATGCCGGCGTCGAAGTTGCGGCCATCAACCAGTAGTTGCGCACATTCCTGCACACCATGTTCGATATAGCCGGCAATGCGAGCATGGGCTGCCGAGGTCACGATAGGCCCCATTTCGGCATCCAGATTGGTGCCGTTGAGCACTTTGAGGGTCTTTGTTCGCTCCGTCAGTTTCGCCACCCCCTTGTCCGCAACATCGCCCACCAGAACGGCCACACTGATGGCCATGCAGCGCTCGCCTGCGGAGCCGTAACCGGCCCCGATCAAGACGTCCACCACATGATCAACATCAGCGTCGGGCATTACCACCATGTGGTTCTTGGCGCCGCCCAGAACTTGCACCCGTTTGCCATGGTGCGCACCAGTTTCATAGATGTAGTTTGCAATCGGTGCGGATTCTTGACTGGTTTCACATAGGAATGCGCTTTGAACATATGTTAATCGCCGTGCGCGGAATACGTGGAATCGACCAAGATGCGAAGTCCACCATCCTGCGTGAAGTTATTGCGGCAAAGTGGTTGGTATGGCATGGTCAGTATGTGCATCTCATTGTATGAAGCGGGGGTTCTGAAGAAACCGTAAACTCGTAGCTCTTCAAAAACCACGAACACGTCACATCCCATGAAAACGGTACAACTCGGCCAGAGCGACCTGCACGTCACCCCCATTTGCCTGGGCACCATGACCTTTGGCGAACAGGTGGATGAAGCGACATCCCACGCCATCCTGAGTCGCTCGCTGGCGCGCGGCGTCAATTTTCTGGACACGGCCGAGATGTACTCGGTGCCCACCCGTGCCGAAACCTACGGCGCCACCGAGACCATCATCGGCAACTGGTTTGCCAAAAATCCCGGTGCGCGGCAGAAAATGATTGTGGCCACCAAGCTGGCCGGCCCACCGCGCGGCATGGACTGGATTCGCCAGGGACGCAGCGGGTTGTCATCGGCCGACATTGTGGAGTCGTGCGAGGGCTCGTTGCGCCGTTTGAAAATCGATGTGATCGACCTGTATCAAATCCACTGGCCCGCCCGCCACGTGCCTGCGTTTGGCGTGCTGTACTTTGACCCGGCCAAAGACGTTCCAGTGATCTCCGTCCATGAGCAGCTTGAGACGCTGGGCAGCCTTGTCAAGGCGGGCAAGGTCCGCGCTATTGGCCTGTCGAACGAGACGCCGTACGGTGTACATGAGTTTGTGCGTCTGGCTGAGGAGCATGGCCTGCCGCGCGTCGCCACAGTGCAGAACCCGTATAGTCTCGTGAATCGCTCGGTGGAAAACGGTTTGGACGAAACCATGAAACGCCTAAATGTTTCATTGATGGCCTATTCACCATTGGGCTTCGGCTTGCTGTCTGGGAAATATGACGACCATGGTACGGAGGGTCCAAACGCCCCCAAAGATAGCCGAATGGTCAGATTCGAGGCATTTCGCAAGCAACGCTGGGGCCGCCCCGAGGCGCTGGTTGCTGCGCGCCGCTACAACGCATTGGCACGTGAGCACCGTCTCACGCCCACACAAATGGCGCTGGCGTTTTGTTATGCCAATTGGCGCGTAGCCAGCACAATCATTGGAGTTACTTCATTGGCGCAGTTGGATGAAAATTTAGATGCATTTGGGTCATCCCTGACTTCGGAACTTCTTGAAGCCATTGAGCCAATTCACTGGAACATCCGTGACCCTTCGCAGTAGGTTCCGGTTCTGTTGCAACAAGGACGGGCGATGGCGAAGAACCTCCTTGGCGTTCATCTGATCAGAAGGCCAGTCTACAGAACTCGTCGGCTGCGGACGCGGTCGTTCCGGCGGGATAGTCTAGTCGCTCATTGCGAATCTTCTGCATGGTCTCGTTTCCGGCAATGGTGATTCGAGCCCTCCAGAAAGACTTGAAACCCAGCATCGGTCGCGCGAATGCTTTGATGGCAAAGTGGTCTGCTCGGCCAAGTTGTTGAGATACGTGTTTTGGCGCATCCGTATATCAACCCAGGCGTCGGTTTCGACGCTGGGAATGGCCGCCGTATTTGACGCCGCACTTGTCAATAGCGAACCAGAAAATCAACTGTCTTTCTACCCGATCAATGGCACGGCATAGGTGCTTCTACCGATCACCTATTCTGATGTAGACCTCGTCATGCGCCAGTTCCATCCGACGGGGTGCCGGTGCCGCCACAATCGCCGCGGAGCGGGGCTGCTGAATTAACTCTTCCCCGGGAATCGCAGGTGCACTCAGCTTGCACACGCATACCCCTTCATTTTTTCTGGCGAAACCACAAATGCCTGCTATTCAAAGAACTGGGCCACCACCTATACGGCCCGCCGGTGAGATTCGTGCAAGTCGGCATCGCCTCGGGCTTTAGTTCCGTCGGGTATCAGTTGACGCTGACCAGCCAAGTGGCCAATTTCGGAAACATCAGCAAGAGACCAACGCCGACCATCTGGAGCAGCATGAACTGCACCATGCCGGCGTAGATGTCCTTGAGGCTCCATTGCGGCACCACGCCTTTCAGGAAATAGGCCGACAGCGCCACTGGCGGCGACAACCAGGCCGTCTGCAGCGTCATCGCCACCAGGGTGCAGAACCAGATCAAGTCGATGCCGGCAGCCTGCACGATCGGCAGAACGATCGGCACGACAATGAGCACGATCGGCACCCACTCCAGCGGCCAGCCGAGCACGAAGATCAGCGTCAGGATCACGATCAGCATCATCGTCGGCGGCAACTGCAGGCTGGTCAGCAAGCCGGCCAGGAACTCGGCGCTGCCCAAGCGCGAGAACACCGAGCCGAACAGGTTCGACGCCACCACAAGCATCAGGATCATGCTCGACACCTCGAGCGTCTGGTAGGCGGCATGGCGGATGCGAGCGAGGCTCATGCGCCTGGTCAGCAGCGTCAGCACGAAGACGGCCGCGCAGCCCACCGCGCCAGCGTCGGTCGGCGTGGCGATGCCGGCGAGGATGACGCCGAGCGTGGAGAGAATGACCACGATCACCGGCAACACGCCGATCACCAGGTCCTTGACGACCACGCTCATCGACGAAGCACGCAACTCCGGCGGCAACACCGGACCCAGTGCCGGGTTGATCCAGCAGCGCACCAGGCACCAGACGGTGAAGATGGTGGACAGCAGCAGGCCGGGAATGATGGCCGCGGCGAACAGATCGGTCGCTGGCACACCGACCACCGGGCCCATCACGATCAGCATCACCGACGGCGGGATAAGGATACCCAGCGTGCCGCCGGCTGTGATCGCGCCGGCGCTCATCTTCGGGTCGTAGCCGCTCTTGATCATCGCCGGCCCGGCCATCACGCCAAGCAGCGTGACCGAAGAGCCCACGATGCCGGTGGCCGCCGCGAAGATGGTGGCGGTGATCAGTACGGCGAGGTAGAGCGAGCCGCGCAGGCCGGCCAACAACTGCTGGATGCCTATGAACATGCGCTCCATCAGCCCGGACTGTTCGAGTAGGAACCCCATGAAAAGGAAGAACGGGATCGACGCCAGAACCGTGTCCTTCATGACTGAGAAGGTCTGCAGCACTGCTAGGTCGAACACCACGGGCCCGAGCGCATAGAAGCCGGTGGCCAGCGCCACTGCGCCGAGCGTGAAGGCGATCGGGAAGCCGAGGAAGATGATGCCGAACAGGCAGGCGAGGGCAACCAGGCCGAGGACTTCGTTGCTCACGATATCACCTCCTGCACTTCTTGCAGCACATGCTCGACCACACTCTCGTGCTTGTCGGCCCAGCGCCCGGTGATCGCGGCATCGAGGCTCTTGCACAGCTCCGAGACGCCCTGGATCGCGAGCAGCAGGCCAGTCAGAGGCATCACCATCTTGAACGGCCAGGTGATCGGTTGCCACGGGCTGCTGACAAAGCGCTCGCCAGTGGTGAAGGCCTTCCAGAAGTAGCCCCAGCCTGCCCACAGGAAGATGGCGACGAACGGCATGAACATCACCGCGTAGCAAACAATGTCGACCCAGGCCTGACGCCGCGGTGACCAGTTGGCGTAGAGCGAGTCGGTGCGGATGTGGCCCTTGCGCTGCAGCGTGAAGGCCGCGCCGAGCATGAAGAAGCTGCCATACAACATAAAGGTCATGTCGTAGGCCCACAGCGTCGGTGCGTTGAAGAGGTAGCGCGCGACGACCTCATAGCTCAGCGACAGCACCATCGGGATGATCAGCCAGGCCGAGATGCGGCCGGACCTAATGGCGATCGGGTCGAGCGCGTGCGCGATGCGCAGCAGCGTCGATTGGGGGTTTGGGTTCACGGAGGTACCTCGCTGTATTTGCGATTCAATGGGCCGCACGACTTCTGCGCGCACGGCCCGATGACCGATGTGGTTCAGTCGTTGGGCGAGTCGACGCCTAGGTTGAAGTAGAGGCCGCTGATCTTGGTCCAGTAGGGAACAACGACCTTGGCGAAGGCGCGCTGCGACTCCAGCACTTCCTTGAACAGCGGGTTGCGCCCGGCTTCCTTGTCATAGACGACGTTTGTGGCGCGCAGGAATTCCTTGAAGAACTCCTTGGGTGTGTCGTGTACGGTCACCTTGTGGTCTTTCTTGAGTTTCTCCAGCGCCACCGCATTTCGCTGCACGTTGAAGGTGTAGGTCTCGGCGATGGTGGCCATCACCGCGCCTTCGACCACCGCCTTGAGGTCGGCCGGCAGCTTGTCCCACGTGCCCTTATTGATCAGCAACTCGCCCACGTCGGTGGATTGGTGCAGGCCCTGCAGGTAGTAGTGCTTGAAGACGTTGTGGAACCCCAGGATCATGTCATCGGCCGGACCGATCCATTCCGCCGCATCGATCACGCCGCGCTGGGCTGCCGGCACGATCTCGCCGCCGGGCATTGCCACGGCGGTGATGCCCATTTCCTTGAAGATTTCGCCCGTCAGGCCCGGAGGCGAGCGGTACTTTAGTTTCTTCATGTCGGCGATCGAGTTGATCGGCGTCTTGAACCAGCCAAACGGATCCGGCCCCATCGGCTGCATCATGAAGGGCTTGATGTTGACCTTCAAACCCTCGGCGAAGAGCTTCTCGTACAGCGCATTGCCGCCGCCTTGCATCAGCCAAGCCATGTGCGACAACTGATCCATGCCGGTACCGCCACCCGCAGCCGGGTTTGAGAACAGCGCCGCAGCAGTATTCTTGCCCGACCAGTAGTGCGTCCAAGCGAAGCCACCGTCGACCACGCCCTTGTCGACCGCGTCGAGGATCTCGAACGCGTTGACGACGGCGCCGTCAGGCAGGATTTCCATCTTCAAGCGCCCGCCCGACATCTTCTCGACGCGGTCGCCGAAGCGTTTCATCAGATCGAAATAGATGCTCGCGGTGGGCACTCCGGTCTGGATTTTCAGCCGTGTGACGCTCTGCGCAGAGGCAGGCATTGGCACCAGCGCGCTGGCGGATGTCAAAGCTGCGGCGCCTGCACTTAGCGCGAGCCTGCGGTTTGGGTTCTTCAATTGGTTCATCTTGGTCTCCTTAGGTCTTGCCTGTTACTAAATAAGGGCCCCGGGGGGCCCGCCCTTCTGTCGTCTGCCACGTGAATCTTCGCGAATCATGTCGACGGCCTTCTCGGCCATCATCACGGCGGGTGCGTTGGTGTTGCCTGAGACCAGCGTCGGCATTGCCGAGCAGTCGATCACGCGCAGGCCCTGGACCCCGTGCACGCGTAGCCGGGCATCCAGCACCGCGCCTTGCGCCGGGTCCAGACCCATCTGGCAGGTGCCGGTGGGGTGAAAAATCGTGGCGCCGTTGTTGCGGCAGAACTCCAGCAAGGCTGCGTCGTCAACCGTATCTTTGCCTGGCTTGACTTCTCGCTTGATGAGTCCGCGCATGGACATTGAGCCAGTGATGGCGCGCACAACTTTGAGTGCGGCCACGTTGGTGCGGCGGTCCAGATCGGTTGAGAGATAGTTGGGTTGCATCTCGGGAGGCTGGAACGGATCAGCGGACTTGATGCGGATATGGCCTCGCGACTCGGGCCGCAGCTGGCAGACCGACATGGTCATGCCCGAAAAGTCGTGCACTTTGGCGCCCGCCATATCGGCCGACAGGGTGGCCACGTGAAACTGGATGTCGGGCGTCTTGGCTTCTCCGGGTAGCGCCTTCATGAAGCAGCCGCCCTGGTTGATGCCCACCGCCAGCGGCCCGCTGCGCTTGAAGAACCACTGCATGCCCAACTTGGCCTGACCGAGTAGCGAGTTCAGCTCGTCGTTGGTGGTGCGCTGATTCATTTCATAGATCATGCGAATTTGCAGGTGGTCTTGCAGGTTCTCGCCCACACCTGCTAAGTCGTGTACAACCGGAATGCCATGCTGTCTCAGCAAGGCGGCAGGGCCGATGCCCGAGAGCTGCAACAGTTGGGGCGACTGGATGGCACCAGCCGACAGCAGGACCTCACCTCTGGCTTTGGCAACTTTGTCCACGCCCCCCTGGCGGTAACGAACGCCCACTGCGCGCTTGCCCTCCATCACGACGCCCATGGCTTGCGCGCCGGTTTCGATACACAGGTTGGTGCGATTCTTGTTGGGTGTGAGGTAACCCTTGGCCGTGCTCCAGCGCCAGCCTTTCCAGGTGGTCAACTGGTAGTAGCCTGCGCCTTCTTGGCGCTCACCATTGAAGTCGTCGGTGCGGGGCACGCCGTTCTCGCCGGCGCCGTTGATGAAGGCTTCGATCAATGGGTTCTTGACGCCGATGTCAGAGACTGACAGCGGGCCAATGCCGCCGTGGAACTTGCTGGCCCCACGCTGGTTCCGTTCAGACTTGATGAAGTACGGCAGGCATTCGTCGTAGCTCCAACCCTTGAGACCCAGGGCGTTGGACCAGTGGTCGTAGTCTTCGCGCTGGCCGCGGATATAGATCAGGCCGTTGATGGAGCTGGACCCCCCCAAGGTCTTGCCGCGCGGCCAATAGATCTGGCGGCCATTCATGTTGGGATCGGGATCGGTGTGGTAACACCAGTTGATCTTTTTGTCCCACATAGTCTTGCCGTAGCCGATGGGCAGGTGAATCCAGAACGAACGGTCCGGCGGCCCTGCTTCCAGCAGCAGCACCTTCACGGACGGGTCTTCGCTCAACCGACCTGCGAGGACGGCACCGGACGACCCTGCGCCGACCACGATGTAGTCAAACTCTTCTGCTTTCACGTCACGACTCCATGTGGGACAAATTGATCCACTTTTCAAGTATTTATGTGTGAAGGTAGTTTATTGTGAACAAAATTGGAACGCAATATCTCGTTATTAGTGATTTCCCTAGGTTGTGCGACATTTACAATGGGCCATTGCAAAGCAGGGCACTAAGTTCATGACCGTTCTCGCCTCCAACCCGTTGATGCCTGTCGCCAGCTCCACTTCGTCCTCGGAGCGCAGCCTGAGATTGCTGTCTGTGCTGGCGCACCAGGGGCGTCCGATGTCGCTGGCCGAACTGATAGAGGCGCTCAATCTGCCAAAAGCCACCGTACACCGTATGTGCATGCAGTTGATGGAGTGCGGTTTTGTGTCGCGCGATCTGAACGAGCGCGACTTCGTGGTGGGGCCTGCCCTCCGCAAGCTGGCCCTGGACACACTCAACCATGGCAGCCTGCGCGGCTTGCGCCATGAGGTATTGGCAGGCCTGGTGGCGCAGGTGGGCGAGACCTGCAACTTCACCACGCTCGATGGTGCCGGAGTCTTGTATCTGGACCGGGTGGAGGCGCCCTGGCCCTGGCGCCTCACGCTGGATGTGGGTGCGCATGTGCCGCTGCATTGCACCGCAAGCGGCAAATTGTTCCTGGCGTTCATGTCGGCCAAGCAGCGCGAGGCCATGTTGCGCACGCTCGATCTTCAGCCCATCACCGAGCACAGCATCGCCACCGTGGAGGCGCTGCGCAAGGAGTGCAACATCATCCGTGAGCGCGGCTACGCGTTCGACCGCGAAGAGTTCGTGCTGGGGTTGGTGGCCATCGCCATTCCAGTGCGGGATGCCTCAGGCGAGGTGCGCGCCGCACTGGCGGTTCACGCTCCCGCCGCGCGCATGCCGCTGGAGAAGGCCTTGCAGCGCCTGCCAGCCCTGTATGTCGCGGCCGAACGCATGACGGCGCTTTTGTAAGGGTGGGTGCCTGGCAGGACACGGCGGCCAGCGTTCATTTGTTCAGGCTGGATGCGGCCACAAGTTGTTGTCCGATGCGATCGATTTCGCGGATGAGCATGTCCAGATCGGCCCAGGTGGTGCGGTGGTTGGTGATGTTCACCCGGATGGCATTGCGGCCGCCCACCAGCGTCGTAGAGGGTGCGGCCAGTCCCTGAATCTGCAACTGAACCACGATTTCGTCGTTGAGGCGGTCCATCGCTGGCGCGTCCTGATCCGGAGCCTGGTAGCGGAAGCAGCAGATGTTCATGGCCACGGGTGCCAGCATTACCATGCGGGGATGGGCATCGACCAGCGTCTTCAGATAGGCCGCCTGTTCGCAATTCTGTGCGATCAGAGCCCCCAGTTTGTCGGTGCCATGTTCGGCCAGTTGGGTCCAGATCTTGAGCGCCCGAAACCCGCGTGAAAGCTCCGGGCCATACTCCACCGGCCAGGGGTTGCCTGCGGCCAGACCGCGTTCAGAACCTTTGAGGTATTCGGGCCGCTCGGAGAACGCACGTCGATGCAGCTCATCGGATCGCATCAGGATGAAGCCTGCGTCGTAGTTCACATGGAGCCATTTGTGGAAATCAAAGGCCAGTGAATCGGCCCGCTTGATGCCACTCAGGCGTGGACGCAGCTGGTCGCACAGCACGCCCAGGGCTCCAAAGGCGCCGTCGATGTGAAACCACAACTGTTCAGCTTCGGCGATGTCGGCCAGCATCTCCAGATCGTCAATGGCACCCACGTTGACCGCGCCCGCCGTGCCGACAAGCGCGAACGGCGTGAGACCAGCGGCGCGGTCTTGTGCAATAGCCGCTTGCAGCGCGCCGGTGTCGATCTCGAAGCGTTCGTTGACGGCGATCTTGCGCAGCGCATCGGAGCCCAGGCCCAGAATGTCGAAGGCTCGCGCCACGCAGGAGTGGGTTTGCGCCGAGGTGTAGCCCACCAGTTGCGGCCGCCCGGTATGTTGGAGGCCGGCCTTGCGGCTCGTGAAATCAAAGCAGCGGTCGCGCGCCGCCTTCAGCGCAACGATGGTGGCGACCGAGGTGCCACTCACAATCAGGCCGCTGGCTGTGGCAGGGAATTCGAACAGTTCGCGACACCAGTCCACCACCTGCTTTTCCACATACATCGCGCCGTGGTCGCGCCCGCCCAGGTTGGCGTTGATGGCGGCAGCGGCGATCTCGGCGATCAGGTTGCCAGGCGTGCCCGATCCGTGCACCCATCCAAAGAATCGCGGGTGGGTATTGCCCACGCCGTAAGGTAGAAGCGTCTGCATGTGCGCCTGCGTGGCTTCAGCGCCCAAGCCCTGCCTAGGCAGGGGCTTCTTGTAGTTTGCTTTCAATTCGGGTGGGAACGCCGTCCATACGCGTCCTTCCCGGTTGTTTTGCATCTTGTCGATGGCCGCGTCCAACATGCGGTGTGCTTGCGCGCGAAAGACTTCCCAGTCGTCGGGATCCAGGGACTGCTCTTGCGCGCGATGAGGAATGTCAGGTGAACTCATGATGGTCCAGGGTCAGGCAGACGCCGCGATACTGGCCGACGCGCCTACGACTTGGCCAATAATGTGGCAGTCTGCCGGGGTGAGCGAGAGCGGGGTGCGCAAATCGAGCAACTGGCTCAGCACCCGCACCGACTGTGGCATGGGGGCCTGTTCGGGCAGGTAGTGCCAGTGACCAAAGTGACTGGTGAAGGCGATGGGTTCGGGCAGGCCAAACCACTTGACGTAGAGCCCACGCAACGCGCACTCGTCTACAAAGCGCTGCATCTGGGCGGGCGCCAGGCGCAGCGAAAACTGAATCGAGCTGGGCACAAAATCTTCGCGCACGTCGCGCACCGGCAGCGACACCCCGGGTGTCTTGGCCAGCTCGTGCGCCAGATCGGCGTAGATGCGCCGCCAGCGTTCACCGCGCTCGAGCAGCAAAGCCAGCTGGGGCCGCAGCAACGCGGCGGCCAGGTTGGACATGCGCATGCTGAAGTTGGGTGTGTCATAGCGCCAGCGCTCGAACACGTCGGCCGGCGGGCGCAGGATGTGCTGCTCGTACATCATGTAGCAGCCCGACATCAGGATGGCCTGGGCCGCGACATCATCGTCGTCGGTCACGAGGAGGCCACCCTCACCGGAGTTGATGTGTTTGTAAGTCTGGCTGCTGTAGCAGCCGACCTTGCCCCAGGTGCCGGTGTGTCGGCCCTCCCAGCGCGCACCCATGGTGTGGGCGCAGTCTTCGACCAGCGCGATGCCATGGCGGTCACAGATCTGGCGCACGGTGCGCAAGTCGGTGATGTGGCCACGCATGTGCGAGAGCAGAAACACTTTGGCGCCGCTGGTCGCCGCTTTGCGCGCCAGATCGTCAAGGTCGGTGGTGTAGTCGGCCGCCGTCTCCACCAGCACGGCCTGCGCCGCGGCGTGGGCGATGGCGCCCGGCACTGGCGCCAGCGTGAAGCTGCTGGTAAGCACCTTGTCGCCCGGCTTCACGCCCAGGCTTTTCAGCGCTAGGAACATGGCCGCGCCACAGGAGCTGACCGCCACGCAGTACTTGCTGCCCACATAGGCGGCGTACTCCTGCTCCAGCAAGGACGGTTCAGGAAAGCCCGAGCCCTGCTCGCCATAGCGGTGCAATCGGCCGCTGCGCATCAGCACCACGGCGCGCTCGATGGCCTCTTCCGGAACGGGCTCCGAGTCGCTCAGATCTTTGCCAAACCACAGGGCATCGGCGGTGCGAGTCGGAGCGGGGGATGGGGTGAAGGAGGTGGTCATGTCAGCGCTGGTGACCTTGCAGGGTGCCGAGTTCGAATTGCTCTTGCGGGAAGTATTTTTTCAGGCGGATGTCGCCTGTGCGGGCGTGGCCTTCCATGCCTTCAAGCCGCGAGATGCGGGCCGCCACCTGACCGACTTCACGGCTGGCCGTGCGGTTCAGGCGCTGGTAGGTCACCGTCTTGATGAACTTGCCCACACTCAAGCCGCCCGAGTAACGCGCGGCCCCGCGCGTGGGCAGGATGTGGTTGGGGCCTGCGCACTTGTCGCCATAAGCCACGGTGGTTTCTTCGCCCAGGAACAGGGATCCGTAGTTGGTCAGGCGCGCCAGCCACCAGTCCAGATCGGCCGCCAGAACCTGCAAGTGTTCGGGCGCGTAGCGGTCGCTGATCTCGCAGATCTCTTCCCGGGTCGGCGCGTAGACGACTTCACCGTAGTCGCGCCACGCGGCGGTGGCGGCCGAGCGGGCCGGTTCGGGCAAAGCGGCGATCACACGGGGCATGACTTCAATCACTTTCTCGCCCAGGGCACGCGACGTGGTGAACAGCCAGACAGGCGAATCCGGGCCGTGTTCGGCCTGACCGGCCAAGTCGGCGGCAACAATGTCTGCGTCGGCGTTTTCATCGGCGATCACGGCCGATTCCGTGGGCCCCGCCACCACGTCGATGCCGATGCTGCCAAACAAGGTGCGTTTGGCCTCGGCCACAAAGCGGTTGCCCGGGCCCACGATGATGTCCGCCGGGGCGTTGGAATAGAGCCCGTAGGCCATGGCGGCGATGGCCTGCACGCCGCCGAGTGCCAGCACCGTGTTGGCGCCGCAAAGTTGCATGGTGTACAGAATGGCCGGGTTCATGCTCGCGTCCTGGTGGGCGGGGGAAGTGGCGACGATATGGGGCACGCCGGCCACCTTGGCGGTGCACACGCTCATGATGGCCGACGCCGCATGGGCATAGCGCCCGCCGGGCACGTAACAACCCGCGGTGTTGGCGGGGATCAGTTTTTGCCCGGCCACCAGACCGCTCATCAGCTCCACCTCAAACTCGGCCAGCGAATCGCGCTGGCGCTGCGCGAAATCGCGTACCCGCTGGTGGGCAAAAGCGATGTCGTCCCGCACGCCTCGTGGCACGCTTTTGGCCGCGGTGGCGAAGTCGCGCTCGTCGAGCACGATCTTGCCCTTGTAACCGTCCAGGTCGCGGGCATAGCGCTCGACCGCTTCGCGGCCTTCGCGCTTGATTTGGGCCAACATGCGTTGCACGGTCTCGCTGGTGGCGGTGTCGATGGTCTCGGTGGGCGGGTTGGCTCGTTTGAGGTATTCGGTGGTCATGCGCGTGGTCCGTGTTGGTGGTTGAGTGGGGAAGATGGCGCTGATGCTATGCCTGACCCCGGACCTGGGTTAGAGCCATAATGAACTTTAATTGGTGCCAGAAAAAAATTCCGACATGCGACCCGCTCACACCATCACCGATATCTGGGCCAAATTGTTGCCCCGCTTCGAGGGTAGCAGCGCGACCCTGCAGGGCCGCATCAAAGAGATGATGGTGCGCAGCATCCTTGACGGACTGGTGCCCGCTGGCGCCGCCATCCCACCCAGCCGCTCGTTGGCCCAGGCCTTGGGGGTGTCGCGCAACACCGTGTCGTTGGCGCTGCAAATGTTGGTGGACAAAGGCTTTCTCGTTGCCCGTGAACGCAGTGGTTTGTTTGTGAACCCCGACATCGTGTTGGGTCAGGCCAACCGCAGCGATCAGCCTGCCACCGCGGGCAATGGGCTGGCCTGGAGCGAGCGCTTGCAGAGCGCGGTTAGCCAGCAGCGCAACATTGTCAAACCCGTCAATTGGCAGGACTTTGCCTTCCCCTTTGTCTACGGCCAGTTTGACGCGAGCCTAATGCCATTGGCGGACTGGCGCGCCTGCTCTCAACAGTCATTGCTGGCCCCTGCGGTGCGCAAGTGGTCGCAAGACCATGTGGATCGCGACCACGAAGGGTTGGTGAGCCAGATCCAGCACCGCCTGTTGCCTGCGCGCGGCATCGTGGCGCAACGCGATCAAATTTTGGTGACAGCCGGGGCACAGATGGCTTGCCATTTGTTGGCCCATGTGTTGATCGGCCCCCATACCGTGGTGGGCATGGAAGATCCGGGCTATCCCGATGCGCGCAACAATTTTGAGTTGCGCAGTCAACGGGTGGTTCCCTTGGCGGTGGACGAGCATGGCCTGGTGCCATCGCGCAAGCTAGGCATGTGCGACTACGTTTACGTGACGCCCAGCCACCAATGCCCCACCAGTGTCACCATGCCGCTTGAGCGCCGCCAGGCCTTGCTGGCCTTGGCACACCAGAAGAACCTGGTGCTGTTTGAGGACGACCACGAGAGCGAACTCAACTTCTCGGGCCGACCCTTGCCCGCACTCAAGAGCCTGGACACCGAAGGGCGGGTGGTTTACCTGGGCAGTTTGTCCAAGACGCTCGCGCATGGGCTGCGCCTGGGCTACATCGTGGCACCTGCCGAGCTGATCAAGGAACTGCGCGCCATGCGGCGTTTGATGTTGCGGCATGTGCCATCGAACAACGCCCACATCGCCAGCCTGTTCATCGCTCAAGGGTACCACGATGCTTTCATCCGCAAACTCAACGTCACCTACCGAGAGCGGCGCCAGGTTTTGTTGCAGGCCTTGGCCCGTTGGTTGCCCGACTGTTCGGTGAGCCTGGCCATCGGTGGCTCGGGCGCCTGGGTACAAGGGCCTGCGGGTCTGGATGCCTCGGCGCTGGCACAAGCTGCGTGGGCGCGCGGCGTGTTGATCGAACCTGGCGCGGTGTTCTACGCGCGCCCCACCGCCGCGCAAAACAACCGCTTTCGCATGGGCTATTCGGCCATTGCAGGCGCTGCCATTGAGGCGGGTGTGCGGCAGTTGGGCGTAGCCCGGCTCGTGGCGGGGTTGTGAGGCCAGTTCGCCATTCAACGCCGAGGGCCTGCCGCGATCATGGCGACGATTTCGCGCAGCACGGTGTTGGTCACCGACGCGGACAAATCAAACGCCCGGTTGTTGCGGTAGTAAGGGCTCAAGTCCAGCCCGACTCCAATGCCATAGATTTCCACCGCGCCCTGTGCTTCCAAGCTGGCAACCACGTTGCACAGGTGGTGGTCGAGGTAGTGGGCATCGTTGGCCAGGGAGGTGGCGCCATCGGTGGGGCTGCCGTCCGAAATCACCATCAACAGACGCCGCCCGTCGTGGCGCTGTTGCATGCGGTTGGCCGCCCAGGCGACGGCTTCGCCATCGACGCCTTCGCGGAACAGGTCGCTCTTGAGCAGGGCGCCCAATGCGGGTCGGGCGCGGCGCCAAGAGGTGTCGCTGTCTTTAAAGATCATATGCGCGGTTTCGTTGAGCCGCCCAGGGTGGGGCGGGCGCCCGGCGCGCAGCCAGGCTTTCTGGGCGCGACCGCCGTTCCACGCGTTGGTGGTGAACCCCAGAACTTCGGTGACCACACCGATTTGGTCGAGCGCACGCGCCATGACATCGACCAGCACAGCGACCGATTCGACGTGTTCGCGCATGGAGCCTGAGCAGTCGATCAGGAAACTCACGGCGCTGTCGGACACTGGTGCATATTGCTCTTGCCTGAACAGGCGGCGTTCCGAGGGTGATGTGATCAGCTGGGTCAGTTGGCGGCCGTCGATATAGCCTTCTTCCAGACCGCCCTGCCAGCCATCGCGAACAGGGGTGGCCAGCACCGCATTGAGTTCGCGGGCCAGGCGCGCGACCGACAAACCCTGCTTCTCTATGCGCTGGTCCAGCCGTTCGCGGTATTCCTGCAGCAAGGCGGGGCGCACCAGATCGATGGCCTGGGCCTCGGTGTCGAACTCGTCGGTGAAGACGCAGTACACGCCACCCGACTCGGCCAGCGAGCGGCTGTTGCCGCTGCTGGCGGCGGTGAAGCCGTCTTCTTCGCCTTCGCCTTCGAAATCCATCCAGAGGTTGAAGTCGAGTGGTTTGTCGTCGGGCTCGGTGTCGCTGTCGTTTTCCGCGGTAATGTCTTCCTGGTCGTATGCGGCCAGCATGCCGGCCACAGTGTGAGCAATGGACAACGCGCGTTCGGCGTAAGCGGCCTGATCGAAGCGCTGGCGCCGCAAGCCGGCCAGGCCGTGGCCCAGGCTGCGCACAATGGACATGCGGGTGGATTCAATGGCGTC
Source organism: Pseudomonadota bacterium (assembly GCA_029561195.1). Taxonomy (GTDB): domain Bacteria; phylum Pseudomonadota; class Gammaproteobacteria; order Burkholderiales; family Burkholderiaceae_C; genus Egaibacter. The sequence goes on along the minus strand of JAKQJK010000226.1, from coordinate 7,707 downwards.
TTCGGTGGCTTCCACAACAGGTTGCGCCGTGACCCGTGAGCGCGTGATTTGCGCCACGGTGTAGAGCAAAATGCCTTTGGAGGTTTCGGTCAGGCCGCTGTTGTAGAAGGCGAGCGACCAGGCTTCGAAACGGTGGCGCAGGTTATGCACCATGCCCGGCATGTCGGACGGTGCCAGCGCTTCAACCCGGAACTGCTCCATCATCTCGTAGAGCATGCGCTCCATCGGATCAGTGGGGTGCAGGCGCTTGTGCAAGGCAGCGTCGGAAAAGCGCAGACGCAGGGCCATGCCATCGGCGGCGCCGCGAAACGACTGGAAATCGTCGATATCGGGCTTAGGGCTCAGATGGGGTGCAAAAGGGGGCAGCGACTTCTCGCCCCGGTAGAGCCGGCGCCCGCGAAAGTGCAGCCCGGCTTCGTCACTCAGAGCGCGGATGGACGCGGCACACAGGTCGTCGATGCGTTGCTGGTGGCGCGTGGCGGAGGCCGCAACCTTTTGCTCGACCATGGTGGATCAGTGGCTTTGTGCGAATGATTCGTCGAGCTCGCGGTGGAAGCAGCGCTGGAAATACTCGGCCACGATGGGGCGCTCGGACTCGTCACACTTGTTCACAAACGAGAGCTTGAAGGCCAAGCCGGGGTCACGGAAGATTTCCATGTTCTCGGCCCAGGTGATCACTGTGCGCGGTGACATCAGCGTGGACAGATCACCCACCCGGAAGCCTTTGCGCGTGAGGTCGGCCACGGCCACCATGGCGTTGATCATGTCCTGGCCAGCCGCATCGGCGTAGGTGGGCACGCGAGCAGTGACGATGGCCACCTCTTCTTTGCGCTCCAGGTAGTTCAGCGCCACCACGATGTTCCAGCGGTCGATTTGAGCGTGGTTCAGGCGCTGGGCCCCGTGGTACATGCCGTTCAGGTTGCCCTGACCAACCGTGTTGGCGGTGGCAAAAAGGCGGAAATAGGGGTTGGGGTGCAGAACCCGGTTCTGGTCCATCAGGGTGAACTTGCCGTCGCGCTCCAGAATGCGCTGGATCACGAACATCACGTCGGGTCTCCCGGCGTCGTATTCGTCAAAGATCAATGCCATGGGGCGCTGCAAAGACCACGGCACGATGCCTTCCTGGAACTCGGTCACCTGCTGGCCGTCCTTCAGGACCACAGCGTCTTTGCCCACCAGATCCAGGCGGCTGACGTGGCCGTCGAGGTTGACGCGCACGCAGGGCCAGTTGAGCCGCGCCGCTACCTGCTCGATGTGGGTCGATTTCCCTGTGCCATGCAAGCCCTGCACCATCACGCGGCGGTCCCGGCCAAAGCCGGCCAGAAGTGCCAGTGTCACCGCCGGGTTGAAGCGGTAGGTGGCGTCGATATCTGGGACATGCTCGTCACGCTCTTCGAACGCCGGAACCTTGAGTTCGGTGTCAATGCCAAAGACGTCTCGAACGGACACCATGTTGGTGGGGTGAAGGGTGGTCAGATCGGACATGTGGGGTTCTCGGGTAAAGGCAATGCACCGTTTCAGGCGCTCTCGCGGTCGTCAAGGGGAGCTGCAGAGTCGCGCTCGATCCGGCTCAGCGCGTCCGCCGCACGGTGCAGTGCTGGTAGCAGGCCCAGGGCCTTGTCGGGGGTGAGCCGCATCACGGGCGCCTGCACCGCCACGCACAGATTGGAACGGCCGTTGGCACTAGGTACAAGAACCGCGACGCACAGCAAGCCGGGCAGGAATTCTTCGTTGTCCAAGGCGAAGCCCTGGCGCTTGACCTGTTTGATCTCTTCCTCCAGCGCATCCAGGTTAGTCACCGTCTTGGGCGTAAAGGCTTCGAGAGGAGCATGTGCCAGCAGACGTTGGCGCTGTGCGGGCGTCATCCCGGCCAGAAACACCTTTCCACTGGCCGAACAATGCACTGGCACCCGTGAACCCGAGTGCAGATAGAAGCGCAGCGGCGCGGGTGTCTCCACGCGGTCAAGGTACATCACCTCACTGCCGCTGAGCGCGGTTAGGTTGCAGCTCTCGCCTACCTCGTTGACTAGCGAACGCAGCACGCTATGGCGCGCACCATGAAAGGTGTCGTTGAGCAATAGGTTTTCGGCCAGTTTGCGCAGCCGCACGCCGGTGCCGTACTGACGGTTGTCACCATTGCGCTCCAGCAGGCCAGCACTCTCGAGCTGTTGCAGCATGCGGTGCAACGTGGGCTTGGGGATGTTGGTTTCCTCCGACAGGCTTTGCAGCGAGAAGAACTGGTCTTTGGACGCGACCACCTCCAGCAGTGCGAACAGGCGCAGTGTCGGGGTGTCACCGTTGATTTCCAACGGGGCTTGAACAGGAGCAGGCACGCTTTTCATGGGGTCGATCATAGTTTATTTTCAACAAATAACAAAAAAAGTTCCAATAATTGGTATTTCAATTGACTTTGGGGAAAAATGGTCATAAAGTCATCTCACATTCCACAAATCGGAATGCAATGTTTCATATTCAGCCAACCAACTACCGGCCAGCGCCGCAGGAGACATCGATGAGCAAGAATCCCACCGACACCCGCACCGTCGTCAGCGGCGTGCAAAAAATGACGCCTTCCGAGGCATTTGTGGAAACCCTGGTCGCCAACGGCGTGACCGACATGTTTGGCATCATGGGCTCGGCCTTCATGGACGCCATGGACATTTTCGCACCTGCGGGGATTCGCCTCATTCCGGTGGTGCACGAGCAAGGCGCTGCCCACATGGCCGACGGCTACGCACGCGTGTCCGGTCGCCACGGAGTGACCATCGGCCAGAACGGCCCCGGCATCAGCAACTGCGTGACCGCTATTGCTGCGGCTTACTGGGCACACAGCCCGGTCGTGATCATCACCCCTGAGACCGGCACCACCGGTATCGGCCTGGGTGGCTTTCAGGAAGCCAACCAATTGCCCATGTTCGAAGAGTTCACCAAGTACCAGGGTCACGTGACACATCCCAAGCGCATGGCCGAGTACACGGCTCGCTGCTTTGACCGCGCCATGAGCGACAACGGCCCTACCCAGCTCAACATCCCACGTGATTATTTCTACGGTGAGATCGAGTGCGAGATTCCAAAGCCACAGCGCGTTGACCGTGGTGCAGGTGGTGAAGCCAGTCTGGCCGCTGCGGCGGAACTGCTGGCCACTGCCAAGTTCCCAGTCATTCTGGCAGGGGGCGGTGTGGTAATGGGCGAAGCCGTGGATGCGTGCAAGGCCTTGGCCGAGCGCCTGGGTGCCCCTGTGGTGACCGGCTACCTGCGTAACGACGCTTTCCCTGCCAGCCACGAATTGTGGGCCGGCCCCTTGGGTTACCAGGGTTCCAAGGCTGCCATGAAGCTGATTGCTCAGGCCGACGTTGTGATCGCTCTGGGTTCGCGCATGGGTCCTTTTGGTACCCTGCCACAGCACGGCATGGACTACTGGCCAAAGACAGCCAAGATCATCCAGGTCGAAGCCGACCACACCAACCTGGGTCTGGTGAAGAAGATATCTGTCGGCATCTGTGGCGATGCCAAGGCCACTGCTCTGGAACTGACTAAGCGGCTGACCGGCAAGACCCTGGCCTGCGACGCCACCAAGGCCGAGCGCGCTAAGACCATCGCCAGCGAAAAAGCTGCTTGGGAGAAAGAACTTGACGAGTGGACGCACGAGAAAGATGCCTTCAGCCTCGACATGATTGAAGAGAACAAGAAGGAAGTGACCTTCAACGGCGGTGAGTACCTACACCCTCGCCAAGTTCTGCGCGAGCTGGAAAAGGCCATGCCCCCACGAGCGATGGTGTCTACCGACATTGGGAACATCAACTCGGTCGCCAACAGCTACCTGCGTTTCGAAGAGCCCCGCAGCTTCTTCGCGCCCATGAGCTTCGGTAACTGTGGCTACGCACTGCCCACGATCATCGGCGCCAAGCTGGCCGCCATGGACCGCCCCGCCATCGCTTACGCTGGCGACGGTGCCTGGGCCATGAGTATGGTCGAAATCCTGACCGCCGTGCGCCATGACATTCCCGTGACGGCTGTCGTGTTCCACAACCGTCAGTGGGGTGCAGAGAAGAAGAATCAGGTCGACTTCTACAACCGCCGCTTCGTCGCTGCTGAGTTGGAAAACGAGAGCTGGTCCGAAATGGCCAAGGCCATGGGCGCCGAAGGCATCGTGGTGGACAAGCTGGAAGATGTGGGTTCCGCACTCAAGAAAGCCATCGACATGCAGATGAACGAAGGCAAGACCTGCGTCATCGAGATCATGTGCACCCGTGAACTTGGCGACCCGTTCCGCCGCGATGCGCTGGCCAAGCCAGTGCGCTTCCTCGACAAGTATAAAGACTACGTCTGAATACCGGGTGCCAGACCATGACGACCTCGTCAGCGTCCAGCCCCGCAAACGCCAGTCCCCTGGGTGTCCTCCACCCTCGGTTGCTGGCGTTGATCGCTCAGGCCCGTGAGCAGGCGGCGGCAACGCCACCAGCCGTAGGGCTGGTTTACCCGTGCGATACCCTCGCCATTCAGGCCGCTGTGCAGATTGCCCATACCGGCATTGCGCGCCCGGTGCTGATCGGGCCGCGCAGCGAGATCTACCGCGCCGCCGACGCGGTCGAACTCGACATCGGCGCCTTCGAAGTTGTGGAAACCCACAGCGCGGCGCCTGCCGCTGCCGCTGCGCACGCAACGCGTCTGGTGCACGAAGGCGCGTTGGCCTCGCTAATGAAAGGCTCGCTGCACACCGACGAACTGATGTCGGCCGTGGTGAACCGCGAGACCGGTTTGCGCACCGGCAAGCGGATCAGCCACGCGTTTCTGTTCGACCTGCCGCGTTATCACAAGCTGTTGACCCTGGCCGACTGCGTGGTCAACATCGCACCCGACCTCAAGACCAAGCGCGACGTGCTGGGCAACGCGGTCACGCTCCTGCAAACGCTGGGCGTCCAAGAGCCCAAGGTGGCCATTGTGTCGGCGGTGGAGTCGGTGAACCCGGCGATTATCGCCACGCTGGATGCCCAGGCACTGGTCGAAATGGCCCAAGCCGGCGAGTGGCCCGGCGCCGTCGTCGAAGGCCCGTTCGGTTTCGATAACGCGTTCTCGGCTGTGGCTGCGCGCATCAAGGGCATGAAGAGTCAGGTGGCCGGCAACGCCGACCTGATGATCATGCCCGACCTCAACGCCAGCAACATGCTCTACAAGAGTTTTGTATACGTGGGTGGCGGCGAATGTGCCGGCCTGGTGCTGGGCGCCAAAGTGCCCATCGTGCTCACCTCTCGCGCCGACTCGCTCTTGGCCCGCATTGCCTCTGTCGCCCTGGCCACGCTGGCCAGCCGCGCACCCACCTGACCCCAAAGGACGCCACACCGTGTTCAAGTTCTTGTCTTCCGAACCACTGCACGACCCGCTGTCGTCGCCAACGCCTACGGCCGACACAGAGGTCAAGTGCACTACCTGCTACATGTGCGCCTGCCGCTGCGGTATCCGTGTGCACTTGCGCGACGGCGAGGTGCGTTACATAGATGGCAATCCCAACCACCCGCTGAACCAGGGCGTGATCTGCGCCAAGGGCTCGTCAGGCATCATGAAGCAGGTGTCGCCTGCGCGCCTCACGCAGCCTCTGCTGCGCAAACCCGGCAGCGAACGCGGCGCCGGCGAGTTCGACGTGATCTCGTGGGAGCACGCCTTCGACCTGCTGACCGAACGTCTCGCCAAGATCCGCGCCACCGACCCCAAGAAGTTCGCGCTGTTCACAGGGCGCGACCAGATGCAGGCCCTCACCGGTCTGTTCGCGCGCCAGTTCGGAACGCCCAACTACGCGGCGCACGGTGGCTTTTGCTCGGTCAACATGGCCGCCGGCATGATCTACACCGTGGGAGGCAGTTTCTGGGAGTTTGGTGGCCCCGACCTAGACCGCGCCAAACTCTTCGTGATGCTGGGAACGGCCGAGGACCACCACAGCAACCCGATGAAGGTGGCGCTGTCCAAGTTCAAGCGCGCGGGCGGGCGGTTCATTTCCATCAACCCGGTGCGCACCGGGTATTCCGCGATCGCCGACGAATGGATCCCGATCCGCCCGGGGACCGACGGCGCGCTGTTCATGGCGCTGCTGCACGAGCTGCTGGCCAACGACCTCGTCGATCGGCCCTTCCTGCAGCGCTTCACCAATGCGCCGCAACTGGTGGTGCTGGACGAAGGCGAGCGCGAGGGCCTGTTCGCCTTCGACCCCGCCGCCGGCCCGCCCGGCGACGGCCGCCACCCGCACAACAAGCTGGCATGGGACCTGGCCAGCGGCCGGGTGGTGCAGGCCTATCCGGAAGGCGTGGAGGAAGGGCGCCAACTGGCGCTGGAGGGCCACTACAAGCTGGCGGACGGGACGCGTGTGGCGCCAGCCTTCCAGCTGTTGCGAGACCGCGTTGCCGACACCACGCCCGAGTGGGCAGAGGACATCACTGGCATCCCGTCCGAGCGCATCCGCCAGCTGGCGCGCGAAGTGGGGGAGACGGCGCTGCACCAGGCCTTCGAACTTCCCATTCCGTGGACCGATGCGTGGGGGAAGCGGCACCCCACCACCCAAGGGCGGCCGGTGGCCTTCCACGCCATGCGCGGGCTGGCGGCGCATTCCAACGGGTTCCAGACGGTGCGCGCGCTGGCGGTGCTCATGAGCGTGCTGGGCACCATCGACGCGCCCGGCGGCTTCCGCCACAAGGCGCCGTACCCGCGCCACATCGTGCCGAACTACCGGGCCTTCAACGACCCGTCCATGATCAAGCCCAACACGCCGCTGAACGCGGCGCCATTGGGTTTTCCCGCCGGCCCCGACGAATTGGCGGTGCACGAGGACGGAACGCCGCTGCGCATCGATCACGCGTTCTCCTGGGAGCACCCGCTGTCGGCCCACGGGATGATGCACAACGTCATCACCAACGCGGTGCGCGGTGACCCCTACGAGATCGACACACTGTTGATCTTCATGGCGAACATGGCGTGGAACTCCACCATGAACACCATGGAGGTGCGCAAGAAGCTCAACGCGCGCGGGGAGGACGGCAACTACAAGATTCCGTTCCTGGTGGTGTGCGATGCCTTCCAGAGCGAGATGGTCGCCTTCGCCGACCTGGTGCTGCCGGACACTACCTATCTCGAGCGGCACGACGTCATGAGCATGCTGGACCGGCCGATCTCGGAGTACGACGGTCCGGTGGATTCCGTGCGCGTCCCCGTGGTGGAGCCCACCGGGAACTGCAAGCCGTTCCAGGAGGTGCTGATCGAGCTGGCCTCGCGCCTGAAATTCCCCGCCTTCACCCGAGAGGACGGCACGCGCAAGTTCAAGGACTATCCCGACTTCGTCGTCAACTTCCAGCCGCAGCCCGGCATCGGCTTTTTGATGGGCTGGCGCGGCAAGGACGGCACCGAGCACCTGCGCGGCGAGCCCAACCCGAAGCAGTGGGAGATGTACGCCAAGAACAACTGCGTCTTCCAGTACCACATGCCCAAGGGGCAGCAGTACATGCGCAACTGGAACCGGGGCTACCTCGACTTCGCCAAGGACAAGGGCTGGCGGCAGAAGAACGACCCGGTGCAGATCGCGCTGTACTCGGACACGCTGCAGACCTTCCGCCTGGCCGCGCAGGGCAGATCAGCCGGCCGCCAGCCGCCCGACCACCTGCGCCAGCGCATCGACACCTACTTCGACCCGCTGCCATTCTGGTATCCGCCGCTCGAGGAGGAGTG
>JAKQJK010000264.1 GCA_029561195.1 Pseudomonadota bacterium | reverse complement strand
TCTCCGCCGGTGAGCACGAGCTGACCGAAAACATCATCCACCTGGTGCTGGCCAAGATTCCGGGGCCGGACGGCAAGCTGATTCCCGGCACGCGCGGTATCTCTCTTTTCATCGTGCCGAAAAAGCTGGTCAACGAGAAAGCCGAATTGACCGGTGTTCGCAACGATGTGGCGCTGGCTGGCTTGAACCACAAGCTGGGCTGGCGCGGCACCACCAACACGCTGCTGAACTTTGGCGAGGGCAAATTTCCTGTTGGCCAAGCCGGCGGGTTCGATGGAAACGGCGCAGGCGCCGTGGGCTACCTGGTGGGCAAGCCCCACGAGGGCCTGCGCTGCATGTTCCACATGATGAACGAGGCCCGCATTGGCGTGGGCACGGCGGCCGTCATGCTGGGCATGGCGGGCTACTATGCGTCGCTGGACTACGCCAAAAATCGTCCACAGGGCAGGCCCATGGGGACAGCGGGCAAGGATGCGTCGCAACCCCAGGTGCGCATCATCGAGCACGCGGATGTCAAGCGCATGCTGTTGGCGCAAAAGAGCTATTGTGAAGGCGCGTTGGCGCTGGAACTGTACTGTGCGCGCTTGGTGGACGAGATGGCAACAGCAGAGGCCGCAGTGGCCGACGACGCCCGCCTGCTGCTGGAGGTGTTGACCCCCATTGCCAAGAGCTGGCCCAGCGAGTGGTGCCTGGAGGCCAACTCGCTGGCCATCCAGATACACGGCGGCTACGGTTACACCCGTGACTTCCCGGTCGAACAATACTGGCGCGACAACCGCCTCAACATGATCCACGAGGGCACGCACGGCATTCAGGCCACCGACTTGCTCGGCCGTAAGGTGCTGATGGAGGGGGGCAAGGGCCTGCAATTGCTGGCTGCACGCATCAACACCACGATAGAGCGCGCCATTCAGCAGCCCGATCTGGCGGCACATGCCAATGCCTTGGGCAAGGCGCTGCAGCAGGTGGGCGCCGCCACCAAGGCCGCTTGGGCGACGGGCGAGCCATCTGACGCACTCGCCAATGCCGTGCCCTACATGCAGGCCTTTGGCCACATGGTGCTGGCCTGGGTCTGGCTCGATGTGATGTCACACCATCCTGGCAATACGTCCCAATCAAGTGCGGCACACGCAGGCCGTATGCGAGCTACCGCCTATTTCTTCCAATACGAATTGCCCAAGATAGGCGCTTGGCTGAATGTGGTGAACAGCCGCGACCGCACTTGCGCCGACATGTCGGAAGACGAGTTCTAACGGCATATCTGACCGCACAACAGACAAGCACGCAATGCCTGCCCGTGTATCGCCCGAGCGACAAGCAAGGCCATACCGCCCGTCGCACAATGGTGCGATTCCAAAACACACCGATCCATAAAAGGGGACGCCTCATGACACGCACCATCCAACAACTGTTCGATCTCAGCGGAAAAACTGCGCTGGTGACTGGCGGCTCGCGCGGGCTGGGCCTGCAACTGGCGCAGGCGCTGGGCGAAGCAGGCGCGAATATCGTGCTGAGTTCGCGCAAGGCTGAAGATCTGGAAGAGGCCGCAGCAGAGCTCAAGGGTGCGGGCATCAAG
>JAKQJK010000261.1 GCA_029561195.1 Pseudomonadota bacterium | reverse complement strand
GAGACAATTAGTTTGGTCACTTCGCAGCTTTCTTTTCGCAGCTCGAATTTACCAGTCTCCATTTGTTCAATATCTAAAAAGTCATCAACGAGTCCGGCACAGACTTTTAGATTATTAGCCACCGAGCGAGCCCGCTTGATTCCCTTTTCGCTCAATTCACCATAGTTGCCGGTGGTAAGAAGCTCAAGAAAAGTCAACTGACTCATAAGCGGCGTGCGCAAATCATGGCTAATGCCCGCAAGCATCTCCGTGCGGTTTTGTACCTGCCGGCGAATCCGTTCGGCCATCACAAGGAACGCGCGGCCGGCACGGCGCACTTCGCTTGCCCCACGCGGTTTGAAATCCGTCACATCCTGTCCCAACCCAAGCCGTTCGGCAGCGCGGGCCAGCTGCACAATCGGCCGCACCTGGTTGCGCAGAAACAGAATCGCAATGGCCGTCAACAACAGCGATGTGCCCATCATCCATAGCATGAAAATCATCGTCGTCGGGCTGGAGAGCACTTTACGACTCATTGATAAATCCAGCAGCCCATCCACCACCGTAATACGCACGATTACGTTGTGTTTATCGTCATCAAACCGGATAGAAAAGGGCTGTTTCAAACGTTCCTCGAGCCCACGGTGAAGATCCGGGAACTGCCGGTTGCCACGCGTGCCCGCTCGCACCTTATTTTCGGCAGGACGATACTGCACCTCCACCCTGAGCTGCTCGCCAAGGGCGATGGTGCGGCCCAGCGCCGCCTCGTGCCCATGCGCTTTATATTCCGTATCGTAGGTTTCGTGCAGCCACACCAAATCGCCCACCACCGAATTGGCAAGGTTGCGCGAGACACTGCCCCAGTGGCGATCATAGAAAATATGCGCGATGACGAGCTGCGACAGCAACATCGGCACTACCAGAATCAGCAGCGCGCGGGCAAACAGATTGCTCGGCATGGCGCGCTTGACCATGCTACGAAGCGGGCGTCTAGGCAGGGTTCGCATAGAGCACATACCCCGCATGACGGATGGTTTGCAGATAGATGGGCTTGCCCGCCACGGGCTCGATTTTTTTGCGCAGGCGATTAATCTGCACATCGACCGAACGCTCGTTCGTGACATCGCCCAGAGCCGTCGCCATCGCCTCGCGCGAGACCGGCTGGCCAGCGGATTCCGCCAGTATGCGCAAACAGTCAATCTCGCTTGAGGTCAGGTAAATCGCTTCCTCGCCTTTGCTCAGGCGACCCTGCGCAAGGTCGAAGCGATAGTCACCGAACACGAGCACATGCTTGGCCTGCCGTGCCTGCTGGCCACGCTGCACCAGATTATTCAACCGCAGCAATAATTCCTTCGGCACAAAGGGCTTGACGAGGTAATCCGCCGCGCCTGCCTCAAGCCCAGCAATGCGGTCCTCGGCCTCGCTGCGCGCGGTCAGCAAAAGCACCGGCGGCGCATCGCTACGGGCCTTGAGGCGCGCCGCAAAGGCCACGCCCGTTTCGCCGGGCATCATCACATCCAGCACGATCGCATCGACCGTAAACATGCGCAAAATCTCCTCGGCTTCGCGTGCATTCGCGGCGGTTGAAACGAAATAGGCTTGCTCGGTGAGGTATTTGTGCAAAAGCGCGCGCAGCCGTTCGTCGTCATCGACCACGAGGATATGGGGGGTCTGTGCGGTAGGGTTCATGAACGTTACCGCACA
>JAKQJK010000256.1 GCA_029561195.1 Pseudomonadota bacterium | reverse complement strand
ATGAGCGCCAGTACCGTGGCAGTCAAAGGCGGCGAAGTAGTAGCGCAGGTGGTGGATACGATGAAGGACATCAACGACAGTTCGCGCAAGATTTCCGACATCATCAGTGTGATTGATGGCATTGCCTTTCAAACTAACATTCTGGCCCTGAATGCAGCGGTAGAGGCAGCTCGCGCGGGCGAGCAGGGCCGTGGCTTCGCCGTAGTGGCATCTGAAGTTCGCAGCCTTGCTGGGCGTAGTGCAGAGGCCGCAAAAGAGATCAAGGCACTGATTGGCGCCAGTGTTCAACGCGTCGAACATGGCACTTCGCTGGTGGATCAGGCGGGTGCCACCATGACTGAGGTGGTGAGTAGCATCCGTCGCGTAACCGACATCATGGGTGAAATCAGTGCTGCCAGCAGCGAACAGGCCGCTGGCGTGGCACAGGTAGGTGAAGCTGTGACCCAGATGGACCGGGCAACTCAGCAGAATTCTGCCCTGGTTGAAGAAATGGCGGGCGCGGCAAGAAACCTCAACGCTCAAGCGCAAGAGTTGGTGCAATCGGTTGCCGTCTTTAAATTGGGTAGTGACTTCACCCAACAGACCAGACAACCGATGGTTGCACATCAACCGGCGGTTGCGGCCAAAACGCTGACGACGGCAGCTTCGGTTGCCCAACGGCCTGCGGCCGAGCGCCGGGGCCCAAACAGGGCGACCAATGTGGCGCGCATCGTCACAAATGCCCCGTCCAAAGTCGCGCCAGCCGTGAGCAAGAACGGCACCGACGAAGAGTGGACCAGTTTCTAAGGAACAAAAAAATGATGCCAACCAGTCATAACAGCAACACCGAAAGCGGTGCGTCTCGTCAGATGCCTGGCACGAGTTCGGGCCTGAATAGCGCAGTAACTGCCATCCGAGAATTCCTGACCTTCAAACTTGGAAACGAGGAATACGGTATGGACATCCTGCGTGTCCAGGAGATTCGGTCTTATGAAGAGCCCACCCGCATAGCCAATGCTGCTCCGTTTATCAAGGGCGTGGTCAACTTGCGCGGTGTGATTGTGCCTATTGTGGACATGCGCATGCGCTTCAACTTGCCCGACATCTCTTACAACAGTTTCACGGTTGTCATCGTGATCAATGTTGCCAACCGTATTCTGGGTATGGTGGTCGATGGCGTCTCGGACGTCATCTCCCTAAAGCCCGATCAATTACGTCCGACACCAGACTTCTCCACCACCATCGGGGAAGACCACGTGTTGGCCATTGGCTCGGTCGAGGACCGGATGCTGATTTTGTTGGATATCGAGAAACTCATGAGTAGCGCAGACATGGGTTTGGTAGAGCAGAGCGCGAAATAGTCCAACTAACGAACAACTAAGTAAAGCCACATCATGAACAACGCGATTGCACTTAACCTTCCCCAGCACAACGGTACTGCAGAAAGTAATGGGTCCAACAGCGCAAAAATCCCCCACTCGCGGCATACGACAGACAGCGGGTTTGGTTCATTCTTTGCGTACCATGGCTGGCTATCACCGGGCGTTCGTTTGTTCAGAAGCATCAGTTTCCCAGCGAAAGCGGCGTGGATCAGCGTAATGTTTGTGATACCGCTGGCCGCAATGGTATGGTTTCTGTGGAGTGCCGCCAGTGAGCAAATTGAATTTGCCCGAAGTGAACGCCAGGGATTGACGTACGTAACACCAGTACTCGACTTCATCAGCGCCGCCCAAAATCTGCGGCGAGCCGCCACGGCCAAAGCTGCGGACCTGCCCGATGCACAAAGCAAGGTCAATGCCGCATTTTCTAAAGTCGAAGCAGCGGAAAAGGAGTTTGGTGCCGCATTCCTGACGTCGAAACGATTTGATGCATTGGACAAGGCTTTCCGCCCGTTGGCGCAGACATCAGTAATGGGCAGTGAAGATGAGACGTTTGCAGCGCACACCGCATTGATCGACGCTGCACTGGGTCTAGTTGACAGTATCGCGGATGGCTCGCAATTGACACTTGATCCCGAACTCGACACATTTCATCTGATGAACTTTTCGGTAGCCGTCGGCCCCCAATATTCAGAATACCTCGCCCGTCTTGGCGGATTGGGATATGCCACCCTACTGGCAAAGGACACCAAGGAAATGCCGTTGCAGCGCGCCCAGGTCCTTAACAAGTCTCGCGCATTGATGGATTACCTGGATGCCATGGCAGAGAAGTCCTACGGGATCGGCATTGAGGCTTTTCCCGAGGTCGCCAAGAATCTGGACATGGCTGGCAACGACAAGTTGCGGGAAGCCTTTCTGGACGCACTGGACAAACAGATTTTGGGAGGCCAACCAGGTGGCGATGCCGCAGCCTTTCTGACACTGGCGAATGAAGCCGTTGCCAAAGAAAGTCTGCTGGAAAGACAGGTTATGACGCGGCTCGACTCGCAATTGCAGGCGCGAATGAACCGTTTGACCCGCGCTTTCTATGTCGAACTTGGCATGTCCGTGTTCTTTGTTCTGCTAGCGCTGTACTTGATGCTGGCGTTTTACAAGGTGATGATGGGTGGTCTGAAAGAAGTGTCCGGCCACCTGACCGAAATTACCAAGGGTAATCTCACCACGGCACCACGCCCCTGGGGCACAGACGAAGCCGCCCAACTGATGATCACCATGGGCGAAATGCAGACCAGTTTGCGACGCATTGCGCGGGCTGTCCTGGATAGTGCTGGTAATGTTCAGGTGTCCAGCGAAGAGATCGCCACAGCCTCGCAAGACCTGTCGCGCCGTACAGAAGCCAGTGCGGCCAGCTTGCAGGAAACCGCCTCCGCTATGGAAGAGATTTCTTCGACCATCAGGAACACATCAGAGACCGTCGCCAACGCCAGTGGCATTGTCCAAGGTAACGCGGCCTCAGCCGCACGCGGCGGAGCAGTGATTGGCCAGGTTGTGAACACCATGGACGGAATTCGGGCGTCTTCTACGCAGATTGGTGAAATCATTGGCGTGATTGACGGCATTGCATTTCAAACCAATATATTGGCGCTGAACGCCGCCGTAGAAGCCGCCAGGGCCGGCGAACAGGGACGCGGGTTTGCCGTAGTGGCCTCGGAGGTTCGTGCCTTGGCGGGCCGATCGGCTGCTGCTGCCAAAGAAATTAAAACTCTGATTTCCACCAGTATTGAACAGGTGGAAGCTGGTAACCGCGTCGTGGCAGAAGCGGGAACTACGATTCAGGATATCGTGCAGAACGCAGGCAAGATCAACGCCATGATGCACGAAATCGGAGTGGCCACCCGCGAGCAAAGCACTGGCGTAGCGCAGGTTTCCCTTGCCGTTACAGAACTGGATCAGGGTACGCAGCAAAATGCAGCACTGGTGGAGCAGACTGCCGCAGCCGCAGCAGGTCTCGCGGAATCTGCGCAACAACTGGCCAATGAAGTGAGTTTTTTCAAACTGAAATAACGCAGGGCTGAGTTGCGCACCCTAAAATAGAACGACCATTCTTTTGGAGTCGCCCATGAAGTCCTTGTTAAGAACCTTCTTTGCCTTTGGCGCAGTCTTGGTGGCGCTCTCAGCCAACGCGGCTGTGGAGCTTTCAGGCGTCAAACTGGAAGACAACGTAGAAGCTCACGGTACGCGGTTGCAGCTTAACGGCGCGGGTATTCGGTACAAGGCCTTTTTCAAGGTCTATACCGCCGGGCTCTACTTGGGTAAGAAGGCAGCTACGCTTGATGAGGTTATCGCTGCGCCCGGCCCCAAGCGCATGTCAATTACCATGTTGCGCGACATTGAGTCAGCTGAACTGGGCAAACTTTTCACCCGCGGTGTTGAAGACAACATGGATCGAACCGAGTTTTCGAAGCTTGTCCCCAGCCTGATACGCATGGGAGAGCTATTTGCCTCCCATAAAAAGCTGGTGGCTGGTGACAGTTTTGTGGTGGACTGGATACCAGGCACGGGCACCGTCATCACCGTTAAAGGTGTCGCGCAGGGCGAGCCCTACAAAGAACCCAAGTTTTTCGGCGCGCTGATGGGCATCTGGCTGGGCAAGGCGCCTGCAGATTTCAAGCTGAAGGAAGCGCTGCTGGGTCAAAAGTCCTGAAGCAGCAGGTCCGTCAGACTGTCTAGATAGCCATCCGCATCCACGCAGCGAACAGGTTGGCCGTGGTTGTAGCCATAGGTTACAAGCCAAACAGGGCACCCCGCTGCCCGGGCAGCCATTGCATCATTGCTGGAGTCTCCAATCATCAATGTTCTGTGTGGTGAGGTGCCCAGCGCCTGGCAGGTTTTAATCAAAGGCAGCGGGTCCGGTTTCTTGCGTTCAAAGGAATCGCCGCCAAACATGACGTCAAAAAAGCCGTCAAGCTGTTTTGCTTTCAGTAGGGCATGCGCAAAAGCTGCCGGTTTATTGGTCAGGCAAGCCAGCCGCAAGCCTTGAGCCTGCAGTTGCTGCAGCCCGGCCACAACACCCGGGTAAACGGTTGCGTGCAGACCGTTGATGGCCCGGTAATGCCGCTGGTAGCTGGCCAGCGCCCAGTCGAATTTTGCCACATGATATTTAGCTGCTTGCGCTCTATCGACGAGGGCTAGAACCTGTTTTATCAGATTTTCCGAGCCTCTCCCGACTAGCGGTTCGATGTTGGCAGCATTCGCCCGAAAAACTTCATGGCCGACACCCAGTTCATCCAGCATGAGGTTGATCGCAACGACAAAATCACCCATGGTGTGCACCATGGTGCCATCCAGATCAATGATGGCGGCATCCAACGGGGGCTGACGTGTTTTCGCCCCCGTCACGCTACGGCCCGCAATGCCTCAATCCAGATGACCAGAGCATCACGCGAAAGTGGCTTGCTGTACAAATAGCCTTGGCCTTTGGTACAACGGAGTTTTTTCATCATGGCTGCCTGCTCGACAGTCTCGATACCTTCGGCAACAGTTGTCATGCCCAAGGTTTCAGCAACCAGAATGGTGGCCTCAATCAGGACGCGGTGATAGTCACTTGCCTGCGCCACGCTGACAAATGCACGGTCGATTTTGACAGTGTCGATAGGTAGTTCGGCCAGACAGGAGAGGGAAGAATAACCCGTACCAAAGTCGTCCAGCGCCAGCGTTACGCCCAGGGCCTTGATTTCGCGCAGTCGGCTTTGTATCACCTGATCCTGCGCCGCCAGACTCTCGGTAATTTCAAGTTGCAGTTGCGATGCAGCCATGCTATTGGCACGCAAGGTTTCCAGAATATTGCTCACCAGGTCAGGCTCGCGCAGTTGCGCACGGGACAGATTGACCGAGACTGACGGTGGTGCGTCGACCCCCAATGTCGACTTCAGCCAGGCAAACTCGGCGCAAGCGGTATGCAGCACAAAAGTGCCTACCTTCACAATCAATCCGCTGGCTTCCGCCACGGGAATGAACTCCACAGGCGACACCATCCCGCGTTGGGCATGTTTCCATCGAACCAGGGCTTCCATGCCAGTGAGCGCGCCCGAGTTCAGATCAACCAGCGGCTGGTAAACAACAGACAGCGCGTTTTCGGCAAGCGCCTGACGCAGGTCATTTTCCAGCGAGACGTCATCACGGACACGCCTGTGCATGGAAGGTTCAAACATCACATAGCGACCACGCCCGGTGCGTTTGGCTTCGTACATGGCTATGTCGGCGTCTCGCAGAACAGACTCCACGTCATCTACCGCGTGCGTGGCTGTGACGATGCCAATGCTCACGCTGGAGTTCACGGTGTGATCACTAATCTGGTAGGGGGCAGCCAGCACGTCCAGCAGACGCCCGGCGACAACTTCGGCATCCAGATCACCGCGTATGTCATCCAGCACCACAACAAATTCATCACCTCCGATGCGCGCGGCCATCTGACCAAAGTCACTGGTTCGCACGAACGCATCCCCTGGGCGCAAGCTGGTTTGCAGTCGAAGTGCGATCTGGCGCAGCAATTCATCGCCCACGGCGTGGCCCAATGTATCGTTAACCTGCTTGAAGCGGTCAAAATCCATGAACAGCACAGCAAAGTGGTAACCCGGCTCGGCATGACGCCGCTCCAGGGCCGCGCGAATCTGGTCTAACACCACAACTCGATTCGGCAATTGCGTCAGGCCATCTGTGCGGGACAGCTCCCGCAGGCGTTGCTCCAGTTTTTTCTGGCGGCTGACATCCATGAAGCACTCCACCACACCCGAAAGTTGACCCTGCGCGTCAAGAAGCGGCTCGGTACTGATCATGGCCCAGAACACCGAGCCGTCCGGATTCATGTACCCCACCAATTCACGGCGCAGTCCGCGACCCGTTCTGAGCGTCCGCGGAGCAGGATGTTCCTGAATAGGATAGTCAGACAGATTCTCCCGAACCGTGTGTACACCAGGATGTGTCTGAGACCCTGGCACGGTCATCGTTTCGTAGTTAGTAAATTCACTCACCTGCAACTGGGTCATTTTCAGCGCTGTGGCATTGCAGTCGACCGCGCGGCCTGCCTTGCTGTACACCACCACACCTACAGGCAAGGCATCGAACAGCGCGCGCAATTTTCGGCGCTGTGCCACTTCTTCTGTGATGTCATTACCCACGAAGAGGAATCCTGAAATGGCGCCTCCATCATCAAGAACTGGCTGGCAATCCAGGTCAAGCCAGACGCTTTCCTGGTTCTGCGTGCGCACAAGAACATCGATTCTGACCCCAAGACCCCGGCTTAGCTCCTCGACCACGCGGTCGAGTTCGTCCCCGTCGTTTCCGTCTTCAGCAAGGAACCGGCGCAAACCCCTGCCCACCACCTGCCCGGTCGTGGTGTTCAAACCATTCAGAAAAGCCGCATTGGCCCAAACCACCTTGTGGTGGATATCCGTCATGACAACCCAGTTCGAAGTGTGCGCTGCAACCAGTGCGAGACGTTGGACTTCGCTCGCCTGCGCCCGCAACAGGTCATACTGGCGCCGCACAAAGCGTGCCGTTGGTTCCACCACACCTACCGCCAGAAGACCCAGCAGGGTAACAATCAACCCGGTCCACACCACGGATGACTGTCTGGCCATTTCTCCGTGGTTTTGTGCAAATGCTTGTGCCTGCTCCACCAGCAGTTGGGAATTCAAAAAATAGGCGTCCGCCTGTTTTTGAACGGCACTGGTGGCTCGGGGAATTTCTGCAAAGTCGTAAATTTCCCTGACATGAACAAACCGGCCTGCTGAAGTGAGAAACTGCTGGCGCGACGCCTGCCAGACACTCACAGCCTCCCGGAAAGGCGTCAATCTGTCTCGGTCAAGCGATCCCAGTTCGGTCGCCATGACGCCCTGAGCAGCGAGCAGACGCTCCAGCTCCAGCGCCTGAGCTTCCATGCCCGTCAGCACCATGTCCAGTTCGATTTGTGCAGTATCACTGGCACTTTGGTATACCAGCCTGGCAATTCGCTGGCTGTGCGTGCGTTGGGCTGCTGCCAGATTTATGATTTCCGCATCCGTCGAGCGCGATGCCTCCGCCTGTCTGGATAACCAGCTCTGAAAGACAACTACCACAGCAATCAGCGCCAGCATCAACAGCATTGACAAACGCACGCGCCGGGGCGCGAACGTGTCAGTGGATGAGGTTCCTTGGGCAGCTGGCATGGTAAGTGGGGCAGGTCCTGTTTCTGCGATTGCGGTTACGAAAGCAAGGCCTGGCGCATGGCGCGCACGACTGACTGGTAGTCCGACTGGCCAAAAATGGCGCTGCCCGCTACAAACGTGTCGGCCCCCGCATCAGCCACCCGACGGATATTGTCAACCTTGATACCTCCATCGACTTCCAGACGGATATCTTTAGCGCAGGCGTCAATACGTTCGCGCACGGCCTCGATCTTGCGCAGCGCGGAATCGATGAAACTCTGCCCTCCAAAGCCGGGATTAACGCTCATGATCAAAATCAGGTCAATGTCGTCAATCACCCAGTCCAGCACATCCAGCGGCTCGGCGGGGTTAAATACCAGCCCTGCCTTGCAGCCCTTGGACTTGATGGCCTGGATGCTGCGGTGCACGTGGCCGGACGCGTCCGGGTGAAAACTGATGTAGTCTGCGCCCGCATCTGCAAATGCTGCGGCCAGCGCGTCCACGGGCTGCACCATCAGATGCACGTCGATGGGTACCGCCACGCCGGCCTCCGTCTTGGCATGCGGCTTCAGGGCCTGACAAATCATGGGGCCAAAGGTCAGGTTAGGCACATAGTGGTTGTCCATGACGTCAAAGTGGATCCAGTCGGCTCCAGCGGCGATCACGTTTTTCACCTCGTCGCCCAGGCGGGCAAAGTCGGCAGACAGTATGGAAGGGGCAATACGGCAGGTTTTTGTCATGCGCTATTTTCGCAGGTAGCATTAGGGGATGGCCAAGTATCAATTTCTCGTGGAAGTAGCGCCCCAATTCCTGCAGGATCAGTCCAATCCGGATGACGCCCTGTATGTATTCGCCTACACCATTACTATCACCAATACTGGCGAGATCACAGCCCAGTTGATCTCGAGAACCTGGAACGTCAACGACGCCAATGGCCACACAGAAAAAGTCAAAGGTCTGGGCGTCGTGGGGCAGCAGCCGCTCCTCAAGCCGGGACAGACGTTTGAATACACCAGTGGAACCCGTTTGCGGACACCCACCGGCACCATGCATGGCAGCTTTTTCTGCGTAGCCGAAGATGGTGAGAAGTTTGACACCGATGTGCCGATGTTTGTGCTGGACGCCCTGAGTGCCGGTGGCGGCACCCGCACGCTGCATTGACCGCGGCGCAGACACCGGAAGCAGCCCGGACCATGCGCAACCTGCCCGGCTTGCTGGACACTCTGGAGCCGCATGGTACGCTGGTTGAGCGCCATCTGTGGCTGATCAACCTGTTTGCCTGGATCCGCGGCGACGGTGAATCGGTTACTGCGGCGCTGGCACGCATCCATCTGCTACTCGAAGCTGTAGAAAAAAGACCAGAGCTTCGTTCGCGTCTGACGGCCTGGTGGCTCGCACTGACGCAATCGCTGGACGGGGCCATCCTGCTGGCGGACTTCGGTTTTTCCACCCGGAACGCTTTCATTAGCGAGTTTGCCGAGCGCCTGCGACAAAAAATACTGCCCGGCACACCCGAGACACTGGATGCGACCGAGCTGTTTTCTCTGGTCCTGCCGAGGGGTTATGACGCACAGTGGCTAGGCGCGGTGGACGACGCCACGCTGTCACGCATAACCGCACTACTGGGCCCGGAATCGCCAGCAGACCCAGCCCGCCAGTCCGGCGAGCTGACACCATGGCAACTCACCGTGCTGGAAGCCATCACCATCTGTACCAGCCAGGTGCGCGCTGCGGGCTTTGCATCTGAATTACGCTCACGCATGAGCACTGAAGCCCGTGAGGTGGCGCCGTTTCACGCGCTGGTTTCTGATTTCGAAGGCGTTCGACACGCTTTCATTGCCCAGGCCTCCACCAGCACCGGCAATGACGAAGCCCTGCAAGCTGCATTGCAGCTATTCCGTGAACGGCTGGAAGCCTGCCGTGCCGCTGCGGCGTCGGTCTATACCCACCTGAATGAGCACGGAATTTCAGTCAGTCTGGTGTTTCGAATCCGCCAATTGCGGGAGCGCATCCTGCGCATTCGCGCCCTGCTGGA
>JAKQJK010000164.1 GCA_029561195.1 Pseudomonadota bacterium | reverse complement strand
GGCGCTATTGCGCGATTCCTGAGCGTCACCGACAGCTGGGTCATCGTTTTCTGGCGATCTTTTTTTGCAGCAACCTTCCTGCTTGGCTTCATGCTCTGGCGTGACGGTTTGCGCGGCACCTGGCAGCTGTTTCGCTCCATGGGTATTGCAGGCTGCGCTGTTGCGCTGTGTGTCACCACGGCGTCCACCTCGTTTGTGGTGGCGCTGTCCTACACAACCGTTGCCAATATTTTGCTGATGCAGGCCGGCGTGCCCCTGTTTGCCGCGCTCATGGCGTTTGCCCTGTTTCGCGAACAGGTGGCCGGTACCACCTGGCTGGCCATTGCCGCCGTGATTACCGGCGTCGGCATCATGGTATCCGGCTCCATCGGCGGGCAGGTGTCGCCTGTGGGTGACGGGCTGGCCTTGCTTATCGCCATTGCATTTGCGGCGGCGACGGTCATAACCCGCAGGCATGCTAACGTCCAGATGATGCCAGCGGTCTGCCTGGGCACGTTAACCGGGGCTGTTATCGCATCAACCCTAGCCAGTGGCTTTCACGTCAATGGCACCGATGCATTCTTGTTGTTTCTGTTTGGCGCACTGAACCTGGGGCTGGGTATGGCTTTTTTTGCAACGGGCGCGCCGCTGCTTCCGTCAGCGCTGGCAGCTCTGATCGGAGTTGCCGAGCCCGTGCTGGGCCCGATCTGGGTCTGGCTGGTGCACGATGAAATCCCCGGCGCCCGAACGCTGATCGGCGGCGGAGTGGTGTTCCTGGCGCTTGTGGCGCATCTAGTATGGCAATTCAGGCACCAAAAACCGGGCTCGGCTGTTCCGCTGCTGGATTGATCCAGCCCCGGTCATATTTTCTCGGATACCGATAAAGTTCTCCTGCAGCCCTCGTGGAATATTCGTCAGTAGCTACTATTTTGATAGTAGACAGGTGAAAATACTTGGCTTGCAATCCGCACTACTTTTGATCCGCCCTCACCTCAGCCATCAACCAGTCCCGCAGGTGCATGGCATCGGGCCGTGACCGCCCGGCCCGTGACGCAATGATGTACATAGGTTGGTCCGTCGTCACGCTCTCCTTCAAAGGGCGCACCAGCAGCCCCTGTTCAATCAGCGGTGCCACGATATGGCTCCAGCCCAGCGCCACGCCCTGCCCTTCAAGAGCGGCCTGCAGAACGATGGAGTAGTCGTTGAAGCTGAATTGCTTGGTCGCCCGCGCCAGCGTCACGCCAAAGCGGGCCAGCCAGCCCGGCCAGTCCAGCCGCGGGCGGTAGCGCTCTTCCAGATGGAGCAGCGTGGTACGGGTGATAGACTGCGGGTCTCTCAATGCAGGTTCACGCTTCAAATACGCCGGGCTGCAGACCGGGAAAACTTCTTCATCGACAAAGTGCCAGCGCAGGTTACGCGGGAACTCGCCCGTGCCCAGTGTGATGGCCAGATCAATGCGCTCGCGGTCCAGATCAAGGTCAATGTCGGTGGTGATGCACCGCAAATCGACATCGGGGTGCAGTTGTTTGAAGCGGGCAATGCGGGGCAACAGCCACCACGTGGCGGTGGCCGTTGAGACGGCCAGCGTGACCTGCCGCCCCTGATTTAGGGTACGCACCTCGCGAATGGCCTGGTCAATCAGCGTCAGCCCCAGGCCCACCTGCTCCAGTAAATATTGCCCGGCCTCGGTCGTTTCGACGCCTTTGTGACGCCGCTCAAACAGCTTCACGCCCAACTCGGCTTCCAGATTGCGCATGGCGTGGCTGACCGCTGGCTGGCTGATGGACAGCTCATCCGCAGCTTTGGTGAAGCTACCGGTTCGCGCGGCAGCCTCGAAGGCGATCAGGTTGTTGATGGCGGGCTGTTGAAATCGGGTAGCCATAACTGTAGATTATGCCTTTGATGAATTTATGTACCGGTCACAAAACCGGCGTTAACGTCTAACATCCGCTCTATTCCACACAGTTTGGCAACTTCGAGAGGTCAACGAATCATGAGTGAGACTGATACCAAAAAACACCGCCGGGGTGGCCGCGAACGGCGTGATCCGAACGCCAAAATCACCGGCCCGGCCTACATCACGCGCAACATTCCCACCTATGACATCCTGGGCGAGGAAAACCTGCAAAAGATTGAAGCGTCGGCAGACCGGCTGATGGCCGAGGTAGGCATCGACATTCGGGATGATGATGCATGTTTGGCTTTGTTCAAAAAAGCGGGGGCCAAGGTAGATGGCATCCGCGTGCGGTTTGAGCCAGGGCACTTACGCGAAATTCTCAAGACGGCCCCCAAAGAATTCACCCAGCACGCACGCAACCCGGCGCACTCGGTGCAAATCGGTGGGAAGAGTGTGGTGTTTGCGCCAGCCTATGGCTCGCCGTTTGTTATGGACCTGGACAGGGGTCGTCGTTACGGCACGCTGGAGGATTTTCAGAATTTCGTCAAACTCGCCTACGCCAACCCGTGGTTGCACCACTCGGGCGGCACCGTGTGCGAACCGACCGATATTCCCGTCAACAAGCGGCATCTGGACATGGTCTATGCGCACATGCGGTACTCCGATAAAGCCTATATGGGCTCCATCACGTCGGAAGAGCGTGCTGAGGACTCCATCGAGATGAGCCGCAGGTTGTTCGGCGCGGATTTTGTGGACAAGAATTGCGTCATTTTGGGCAACGTGAATGTTAACTCGCCGTTGCTATGGGACGGCACAATGACGACGGCTGCGCGGGCCTATGCGCGTGCCAACCAGGCTGCCGTAATCGTGCCGTTCATTCTGGGTGGCGCCATGGGCCCGGTCACCAACGCGGGGGCGATTGCGCAAGCGCATGCCGAGACAATGGTGGGCTGCGCCATCACCCAACTGGAACGCCCCGGCGCGCCTGTGATTTACGGCAATTTCATGTCCAGCATGTCGCTGCGCTCGGGTTCACCGACCTTCGGCACACCGGAGCCAGCGCTGGGCTCGCTGGTGATTGGGCAACTGGCGCGCAGGCTTGAGTTACCTTTGCGCTGCGCCGGATCTTTCACCACATCCAAGTTGCCTGACGGGCAGGCCATGCAGGAAAGCGTGACATCCATGCTGTCGGCCATTCACTGCGGCGCCAACTTCATCCTGCACTCGGCCGGATTCCTGGACGGTCTACTGTCGATGAGTTATGAAAAGTTCATGATGGATGCTGACTTCTGCGGCGCGCTGCATACCTACCTCGGTGGCATTACAGTGGACGACAACACGCTTGCTTTTGACGCCTACAAGGAAGTCAACCCGGCTGGTCACTTTCTGGGCTGCAGCCACACCATGGCCAACTACACCACCGCGTTTTATGACTCCAGCATCTCGGATGACACGCCGTTCGAGACATGGACGGAGAATGGCAAGACCGACAGTGCCATGCGGGCCAATAAACGCTGGAAGGCAGCACTGGCCGACTACCAGGCACCCGACATGGACCCCGCGGTGGACGAATCCATCCGCGATTTCGTGGATCGCAAGAAGGCATCCATGAAAGACCAGTGGTATTGAATCAACGTTAAGGCAAACGTCATGTCACGCGAGAACGATCCCCTGCTGCAGCCCTTCCAGCTCAAACATCTGCGACTCAAAAATCGCATGATGATCACGGCACACGAACCGGCGTACCCCGAAGACGGCATGCCCAAGGAACGCTACCGCGCCTACCATGTCGAGCGGGCCAAGGCAGGTATCGCGCTGACCATGACGGCCGGGTCAGCTGCGGTATCGCGGGATAGCCCGCCCGTGTTCAACAACATCCTTGCCTACCGCGATGAGGTGGTACCGTGGATGAAGGACCTGACCGATGCTTGCCACGAGCACGGAGCCGCCGTGATGATCCAGCTGACCCATCTGGGCCGTAGAACGAGCTGGTCGAAGGCCGATTGGCTGCCGGTGGTGTCCCCTTCCCATCACCGCGAAGCTTCACACCGATCATTCCCCAAGAAGATGGAAACGTGGGACATCGAACGCATCATCAAGGACTATGCCGATGCAGCCGAGCGCATGAAGGCCGCCGGCGTAGATGGCATCGAACTGGAGGCCTACGGACATCTGATGGACCAGTTCTGGTCGCCACTCACGAATGAATTGGACGCGCCCTATGGTGGCGATATGAGCAACCGGCTGCGCTTCGCTCGCGAAGTGCTCACTGCAATACGCGCTCGCGTGGGCACCGAGTTCATCGTCGGCGTGAGGGGCACGGCCGACGAATGCCTGCCGGGCGGTCTCACCAAAACCGATGGCATCGGCATCTGCAACCACCTGGCCGCCACGGGCATGGTGGATTTTCTGAACATCATCCGTGGACACATCGACACCGATGCCGGGTTGACAGACGTTATCCCGGTGCAGGGCATGCCCAGTTCACCACATCTGGATTTCGCCGGTGAAATACGCGCGACGGTCAAGATACCTATCTTCCACGGCGCCAAGATTCAGGATGTGACCACAGCGCGCCACGCCATCGAATCCGGCAAGCTGGACATGGTAGGCATGACCCGCGCGCACATGGCAGATCCGCACATCATGCGCAAGATCATGATGGGTAAGGAAGACACCATCCGTCCCTGCGTCGGCGCCAATTTCTGTCTGGACCGGATCTATCAGGGTGGCGAGGCGTACTGCATTCACAACGCTGCCACGGGCCGTGAGCTGACGACGCCACATGACATACCCGCAGCACCCGTCAAGCGCAAAGTTGTAATCATTGGCGCAGGCCCGGCAGGTCTTGAGGCCGCTCGCGTTGCCGCTGAGCGAGGCCATCATGTGGTGGTGTTCGAAGCCTCATCCAAACCCGGTGGACAGATTCGGTTGACTGCGAAGAGCCATCGTCGCCGGGAAATGATCAGCATCATTGACTGGCGCATGAGCCAATGCGAAGCCAGCGGTGTGACATTCAAATTCAACACCCTCGCAGACGCACAAGTCGTTCTGGACGAGTCGCCCCACGTCGTGATCATTGCAACCGGTGGTTTGCCACACACCGATGTGCTCAGCTCAGGCAACGATCTGGTGGTCTCCAGTTGGGACATCCTGAGTGGCGACGTGAAACCCGGGCGCAACGTGCTTCTGTTTGATGACGCAGGCGATCACTCAGCCTTGCAGGCAGCCGAAGTCATTGCAGCAACGGGTGCCAAAGTTGAAATCATGACCCCGGACCGGTCCTTCGCCCCCGAGGTGATGGCGATGAACCTGGTGCCCTACATGCGCAGCCTGCAAGTGCTGGACGTCACGTTCACGGTGACTTACCGACTGCAGTCGGTGCGTCGCGACGGTGATACCCTGGTAGCCAGCGTGGGCAGCGACTACGGCGGTGTGAATAGGGAGCGTCGGGTGGATCAGGTGGTGGTGAACCACGGAACCCTGCCACTGGATGAGCTGTATTTCGAACTCAAACCCCAGTCGGTCAATGAGGGCGCAGTCAACTATGCGGCGCTGCTTGCGGGTCAGCCACAGAGTGGCTCATCAACATCGACGGGCCGCTTCCAACTATTCCGCATTGGCGATGCCGTGTCCGCCCGCAATACCCACGCTGCCATCTTTGATGCGCTGCGTTTGTGCGTAACGATTTAAAGCGTCGCCATCCAGGCGCTCAGGCCTTCTTCAGACTCGCCGTATCCTGCGCAAGTTGCGTGATGCGCGCCCAGTCGCCTGCCGCCATGGCATCAGCGGGCACGAGCCACGAACCGCCCACACACACCACGTTCGGCAACGCCAGAAACTCGGGCGCGTTTTGCAAGGTCACGCCGCCGGTCGGGCAAAATTTCACATCAAAAAACGGGCCACTCCAGGCCTTTAACATGGCTGGGCCACCGGCCTGCATGGCGGGGAAAAATTTCAACTCGGTGAACCCTTCTTCCTGCGCCATCATGATCTCGCCACCCGTGGCCACGCCGGGCAACAGCGACATGCCCGCATCGCGACACGCCTGCCCAACTGCCGAGGTATAGCCAGGACTCACTGCAAACAAGGCGCCAGCATTGGCAGCTGCTTGCGCGTCTGCCTTGGTACGCACGGTGCCGGCACCCACAACGGCTTCAGGTACCGCCTTGGCAATGGCCTCGATACATGCTAGCGCAACAGGCGTGCGCAGGGTCACCTCCAGCATGCGGATGCCGCCCGCGACGAGCGCGCGGGCCATGGGCACGGCGTGCGCCACATCATTCAACACGATCACCGGAATCACTGATGCGTCCTGCATCACCTGCAGGGCTGAAAATTTTTGGGCTGCTGCCATGTGTATCTGCTCTTTCAATTTCAGTTTGATTACAGCCAGCTGCAGGCACCAGCCTCTGCAATCAGCGCGTTACGACGCATACCGGCAAACAGTTCACGCCCCATGCCCAAGCCATTCGCCTCAGTCAGGGCCGGGGGTATCACCGCCAGCGGGCGTGCTGCCCATTCAGCGTCCGACACCAAAACCTGCAGCATGCCATTAGGCGCGTCCAGGCGAATCACGTCGCCGTCTACTACCTTGGCCAGCGGGCCGCCTGCCAGCGCTTCGGGCGACACATGAATCGCTGCGGGTACCTTGCCAGACGCGCCGCTCATGCGCCCATCGGTCACCAGCGCCACCTTGAAACCCTTGCCCTGCAACACTGCCAGCGGCGGCGTGAGCTTGTGCAGTTCGGGCATGCCATTGGCCTGCGGGCCCTGCCAGCGCACCACACACACCACGTCACGGTCTAGCTCACCCGCCTGAAAAGCGGCGTGCAAAGACTCCTGCGATTCAAATACCCGCGCCGGGGCTTCAATCACATGCCGGTCATCCGGCACTGCCGATATCTTGATCACACTTCGCCCCAGGTTGCCCTGCAGCAATTTGAGGCCACCAGTTGTGCTGAACGGTGACGTTGCGGGCCGCACCACGGTGTCGTCCTTTGAGGCGCCGATGTCCTGCCACTGCAGGGTCTGTGCACCCGCTGTGTTTTGCACCGGCGCGCGGGTGTATTCACGCAAGCCGTTGGTCCGCGTCGTCAGTACGTCTTCGTGCATCAGTCCAGCGTCCAGCAGTTCGCGGATGACAAAACCGGGGCCGCCTGCCGCCTGGAACTGGTTCACATCTGCACTGCCGTTCGGGTAGACGCGGCTGAGCAGTGGCACCACATCCGACAGCGCAGAAAAGTCGTCCCAGTCGATCAAGATTCCCGCAGCACGGGCTACCGCCACCCAATGAATCAGGTGATTGGTAGAGCCGCCGGTTGCCAGCAAGGCCACCATGGCATTGACGATACAGCGTTCATCCACCACCCGGCCAATCGGTGCAAATCGTTTGCTCTTGGTGATGTCCAGCACAGTGCGCACGGCTTCACGTGTCAGCTCATCACGCATCGCTGCGCCAGGGTTCACAAACGCCGTGCCGGGCACATGCAGGCCCATGGCTTCAAGCAACATCTGGTTGCTGTTGGCGGTGCCGTAAAACGTGCAGGTGCCGGGGCCGTGATACGCAGCAGACTCGGCCTGCAACAGTTCCGCGCGCCCCACCAATCCCTGTGCCGCCTTCTCGCGCACTTTGCCTTTTTCATTGTTGGACAGGCCCGATGTCATGGGACCTGCAGGCACAAACACAGTGGGCAGATGGCCGAAGTGCAATGCGCCAATCAAGAGGCCGGGCACGATCTTGTCGCAAACGCCCAACATCAGCGCGGCATCGAACACATCGTGGCTCAGCGACACCGCCGTGGCCATAGCAATCACATCGCGTGAAAACAGGCTGAGCTCCATGCCCGGCGTGCCTTGCGTCACGCCGTCACACATCGCCGGCACACCGCCCGCCACCTGCGCGGTAGCACCCAGCCGGCGTGCCTCGGTCTTCACAATGTCCGGGTAGTGCTGCAGCGGGGCATGGGCTGACAACATGTCGTTGAACGCGGTGACGATACCGATGTTGGGCGCCTTCTCGGCCACCACACGCAACTTGTCGTTCGACGGCAGCGCGGCGAACGCATGGGCCACATTGGCGCACCCCAAGCGATCAGCGCCCGGTTTGCGCTGGGTGGCAGCATCCAGACGCGCGAGATAGGCAGTGCGGGGGCCCTGGCTGCGGCCCCTGATCCGACGAGTGACGGCATCAACGGTTGTATTGAGTTTCATGGATTTTTGGTAACTAAATTACATACGTAATAGTACTCCTGAACCCGTCCCATTTGCTGAATTCCAGTTACCAGACGGTTACTAAACCTGGTCCGGGGCTGAAACTAAAAAAGCCCGAACAAGTCGGGCTTTTTTGCAATCACCAACATGGTGCAGCTTACTGAACGGTCACCTCAACCCGGCGAGCCTCACCGTCAGAGCCCGTGGCCAATGTCTCTTCAGGCTTTTTGAGTTCTACCTTGTCCTCGCCCACACCCAGCCCCTTCAGGGCATCACGCACCATGAACGCGCGCTGCTTGGCCAACTCGGCGTTCTTGGCGGGGTCGCCGGTGGCGTCATGAAAACCGCTGATCACGGCCTTTTTGCCAGTTGCCACGGCGCGCACCACTT
The DNA here is from genome assembly GCA_029561195.1 of Pseudomonadota bacterium. Taxonomy (GTDB): domain Bacteria; phylum Pseudomonadota; class Gammaproteobacteria; order Burkholderiales; family Burkholderiaceae_C; genus Egaibacter. Next base: position 3,328 of record JAKQJK010000164.1, on the reverse strand, counting down.
CGGCCAGCGCCTCGTTGCCGCCAGCCGCCAGATCGGCCTTGCCGGATGCAAAGTAAAACTTCACAACGCCGCCCACCACCTTGACGCTGGCGCCATCGGCCACGGCTTCAGCCGCAGGAGCAGCCGCCATGGCGGCAGGCTTCGCAGCTGGCGTTGCCATGCTGTTGGTCTTGTAGATGCTCACGCCGATAACCAGCGCGATAACCAGCGCAATCAGGCCAAACAACACGCCTAAAACAACACCCTGGTTGTCATCATCCTGAGAAAACATCGTTAGCACTCCAAAAAAGATTGGAGAGATTGTAAAGTGAGCTTATGCCAGTCACCCAGTCTGACCGTAAGACAGTGTTGCCGGAGCCGGTTCGCGACCCCGCGCCCATGTTGCAGCGCGCGTTGCGGGAATGGGGCGGCGAAACCGATTTGTGGGTGTTTGGTTATGCGTCCCTGATATGGCGGCCTGAATTTGATTTTGTCGAGCAGCGTCTGGCCCGGGTTCAGGGCTGGCACCGCTCGCTCAAAATGTGGAGCAATGTGTACCGCGGGACGGTGGACCGGCCTGGCCTCGTCTTTGCACTGCTGTCGGGCGGTAGTTGCCGTGGCGCGGTGTTTCGCGTGCCACGCCGTCACGGCGAGGCGGTGATGAACGCCTTGTGGGCCCGCGAAATGTTTACCGGCGTGTATGACCCCCGGTGGCTGCAGTGCCGGACAGATCAGGGGCCCGTCACCGCGCTGGGCTTCACGCTGTCCCGAAGCAGTCCCAGCTTCACCGGCGAACTCAGCGAAGCACGTGTGCGGCAAATTCTGGCCGAATCGCGCGGGCACTACGGCACCACACTGGACTATTTGCACCAGACCCACCACTGCTTGCAGCAGCGCGGCATTCATGACCGCAAACTCCATCGTCTGCTGACACTGGCACCCTGAATACCCGCAGGTGCACCCGCAGCGCGCCGGGTTTCTATACTGTAGGTATGACCTCTATTGCCGACATCCGAAAAAGCTACGAACGCGCCGAGTTGAATGAAGACGCTTCACATGGCGACCCGTTGAAACAATTTGGGCAATGGTTGCAGGAAGCCATCGATTCGCAAGTGCCTGAGCCAAACGCCATGACGCTGGCCACGGTCGGCAGCAACCTGCGTCCCAGCACGCGCGTGGTGCTGATCAAAGGATATGACGAGCGCGGCATCGTCTGGTACACCAACTACGACAGCCGCAAGGGCCAAGAGCTGGCGGGCAACCCCTATGCCGCGCTGCAGTTTCACTGGGTGGAACTGGAGCGCGTGGTGCGCATAGAAGGCGTGGTGGAAAAAGTGAGTGATGAAGAAAGCGACGCCTACTTTCACAGCCGCCCACTGGACTCCCGCATCGGGGCTTGGGCTTCGCCTCAGTCGCAGGTAATTTCCGGGCGCGGTGTGCTGTTGGCCAATGCCGCGAAATACGGCGCTCAGTTTTTGCTCAAACCCCCACGGCCATCGCACTGGGGCGGCTACCGCCTCAAGGCAGATAGCTGGCAGTTCTGGCAAGGCCGCAAGAGCCGCCTGCATGACCGCCTCCGCTACACACTGGATGGCCAGGGTGGCTGGTTGCGCGAGCGGCTGGCCCCCTGACCACAGGGAAGCCTGTTTTCAGATTCGATTCACCAGCGCCATCACCAGCGACACGGTGATGAGAGCCATGCCAGTGGACACCGCCACGCTGGCTGTTACCAAGTCTTCGGCCACGTTGTAGCGCTGCGAAAACAAAAACACGTTGGCGCCAATCGGTAGCGAAGCGGCCACGATCATCACTGTGAGCGGCAGCCCGCTCAGGCCCAGAGACCAGCTCAAGCCCGCCACCAGCGCGGGAAACGCCAGGTTTTTGATCAGAGTCAGCCCCAGCGCGCCTTTGAGGTGGTCGCCCACTCGCGTGCTCGACAACGTGACACCCACCAGCACCAGCGCCAGCGGGCCGAACGCATTGCCCAACAACTGCAGCGGCCGGTCTATCACCGAGGGAATCACCCAGCCGGTTTGTGCGAACAACAGGCCGATGACGATGGGCGCCGGTACCGGGTGAAAGATGCCATTGCGCAGGGCTTTGAGCACGGTCACGGCCATGTGCCGGTCCGCTCCCCGGCCGGCAGCCGCCTCTTCGCGCGCCACGGCCAGCTCCAGCATCACGGTTGCAAAGGTCAGCAGCACCAGCGCGTGCAGGGAGATCAGCGTGAACAGCGTTACCAGCCCGGCATCGCCAAAGGCCAGACCGATCAGCGGAATGCCGATGGCCACGGTGTTGCTGAAGGTGGCCGCCAGCGCCACCACAATAGCCCGCCGCGTGCCGCCCTGCCAGACCACCATGAAGCCAAACAGCATTAGCGCAGCCACAAAGTACATCGCCACCGGTTTGAAGTCCAGCTGCTCCACATGCACTGTGCTCATGGTGCGAAACAGCAGTGCTGGGGTGAGCACCATAAAAACCAGATTTGAGAGGTCTTTTGAGGCTTCAGCCCTTATGTACTGCGCGCGACCAGCTATAAAACCGATAGCAATCAGCAGCATCACAGGAATCAGGGACGACAGGACGGGGTGATTCATCACCCCAATTAGAGCAGGTTATTTATTTCACACTCACCGCGTCAGTCACGCGGTAATACAGTCCATACGGGTCATCCAGCAACACCAGAAACCGGCCTTCTACGACGACCGGTTCCAGTGAATACTTCACCGGCGATTTGGTCTTAACCTCCACCATGCTCTCGGGTCCGCCAGGCACACAAAACCCGCAGGTGAGCGGAACCGAGCTGAGCAAAAAGTGCTTTTGTTTTTCGCCCGGTTCCAGCGGCATCATGAAACCCTGAATGCGTTGCGTCTTCTGGTTCAGCGCCATCTGGCTCATGCCAAAGATCGGGAGGATGCGATTCTTTTCGTTGCGCGTCTTGACGTCGGTCAACAACGACCACGGCACCACGTCACCCCGATCAGTCAGCGGCGCGAAAGGGCTGTTGGCACCGTGGACACCAGCTCCGGTGCCGCTGGGAATGCCGCCTGGAACAGGCGAACTCAATTGCGCGCCCGCCAACAGGGGCAAGGCGCTCACCAACAATATCCAGATCAGACGTTTCATGCTGTAGCCTCCAACGCACCCATCTTAGTACTTTGCTGGCCTGTGACCGCGCTAGACGGCTTCAGTGCCGACTGGCTCAGTGCTCGTGCCTCATGCCGCAGTACTTGCCAATAGCAAGACCCTTGCAGGCGGCCTGAAGTTCCTTGTTGCAGACATCTTCTTTTTTGCCCGACTCAAGGCATTTGGCTGCGCCTTCGTGCGCAGCTGAAATGGCGCGGTGGCG
>JAKQJK010000160.1 GCA_029561195.1 Pseudomonadota bacterium | reverse complement strand
CCTTGCTCAACCAGCGCGTCCAGATCCGCATCTTTCAGCCGCGGTTTGATGCGAAAGTAATCATTCACCCATCGCGCCTGCGTAATGCCCAGTGCCTGGATGGATTTTTCAATGAAATGGGCATGCACCTCATCCCCCGTCGGCAACGCCATACCGAGCAATGCCGGACACACCCGATGCGCCAGGTCATACACCCGATGGAAATTCTCACGTCGGGCCACCATCAGGTCGCCGTTGGCAAACAGCGCCTCAAGCCAGAGTTTTTCGTCTTTCCAGCCCCACCAACCACCCCCCTGGCCCTTTTCATGTTCAGGGCGCTCAAAGTCGGAAGATTTGACAGGACCATTGGTTTCGATATGCCCCAGCAGTTTGTCCAGATGTGCTCGTTGCTTGGCATGGCTTTCCTTGCCGCGTTTCAGGCCCCAATGATGGCGGGTATGCTGGTTGTAACTGCGATGCAGTGCCAAGTCCTGCATCGGCGCGAAACACGCCTCATGGGCCCAGGTTTCAAACAGGTGCGCGCTGGCCAGCGCTTCGTCCAGCCAGGACGTGGGGTATGCACCCAGTCTCGAAAACAAGACCAGATACGGGCTGCGTGCGACCACGTGAATGGTGTCGATCTGCAGCAGCTGCATGCGCTCAATGCACCGGCGCAAGCTCAGACGGGTGGCAGCCCGATCGGGTGGCTCCAGCAAACCCTGCGCAGCCAGATGCAAGTGTCGCGCTTGCGTGCCTGTCAGATCTGTCACACCTGGCCAGCCCTATGTACGCATGTAGCTGAGCAGGCCGGCAGTTGACCCGTCCAGCCCGCTGCTGTTGCCGCTGTTGAGACGGGCCTCAACGTCTTTGGCCAGCACTTTGCCCAGCTCCACACCCCACTGGTCAAAGCTGTTAATACCCCAAAGCGAGCCGCTGACGAACAACCGGTGCTCCTGCAACGCGATTAGTGCACCCAGACTGGTTGGTGTCAGGTCATCCAGTAGCAGGAACGTACTGGGCCGGTTACCGGGAAAGTTTTTATGGCCACCGGCATCGGCTTTACCCAGCATCAGTGCCTGGGCCTGCGCCAACACATTGGCCAGCAACAGGGTGTGATGGCCTGTCAGACTGTGCCGTGGCTTTTTCACCGCTACAAATTCCACCGGCACCACGTCTGTGCCTTGATGCAACATCTGAAAATAGGCATGTTGGCCATTGGTGCCGGGCTCACCCCACAAAACTGGTGAGGTGCCAAAAGGCAATGCCTCGCCTGTGGCGTCGACTTGCTTCCCGTTGCTTTCCATCTCCAACTGCTGCAGGTATGCCGGCAGACGGCGTAAAGCGCTGTGGTACGGCGCAATGGATCTGCTGCTAAAACCGTGGAAGTTGCGGTACCAGACGTCCAGCAAGCCCAGGCGAACCGGCAGGTTGCTCTCCAGCGGGGCCGTACGGAAGTGCTCATCCATTTCATGCGCACCGGCCAGAAACTCGCGAAAACCCTGCTCGCCAATGGCAATGGCCAGCGGCAGCCCGATAGCCGACCAGAGCGAATAACGCCCCCCCACCCAATCCCAGAAACCAAATGTGGTGGTGATGCCAAAGGCATTGGCGGCAGCAACGTTGGTGGTCAAGGCGGCGAAATGTCGCGCTATGTCGGTCCCACCATTTGCAGCAAACCATGCTTTGGCAGACGCTGCATTGGTCATAGTCTCAATAGTGGTGAAGGTTTTGCTAGCAATTAAAAACAGCGTGCTCTCTGGCTTCACACGCTTGAGCGTGGCAGCCAGCTCATGCCCATCCACGTTTGACACGAAGTGAAAACGCTTGCCGGGAATCACAAACTCATCCAGCGCCACGACCGCCATCTGCGGGCCCAGGTCCGAGCCGCCGATGCCGATGTTCACCACATCGGTGATGGTCGCGTCTGCACGCACCGTTTGCGCGTAGGCCAGCATGGAGTCCAGGATGGAATGCACATCTAACAACTCTTTTGCTACATTTTTAATAGCTGATCGCGCAATATTGACGGGGTCTAAGGGTGGATTTCTTAGCAACCAGTGCATCACGGCCCGTTGTTCGGTGTTATTGATCGCTTCACCGGCAAACATCGCTTCGCGGTGTGCCTCCACACCCGACTGGCGCGCCAGATCCATCAGCAGCTTTTCGGTGGCCAAGTCCAGCCGGTTTTTGGACAGATCGGCAAACACATGCGGAGCGTGCTGGCTAAGCGCTCCAAAACGGCTGGCATCCGACGCAAATGCAGCGCGGGCATCGAAGGCCATGCCGTGGGTGCGGTAGGCTTCCTGAAGCGCGCTCCAGGCGGGTGTACGGTCGCAACGCAGTCGTGTGGTCATATTCATGCCGCTGTAAAGAGTTGTTCGAGTTTCACGGCATCCACGCAAAAAGCGCGAATGCCCTCGGCCAGCTTTTCCGTGGCCATGGCATCTTCATTCAGCGCAAAGCGGAACTGCGCTTCGTCAAAGTTCACCGCCGGTAAATCCAGCGCTTGAGCCGTTTTGGCATTGAGCGCCTGGCTCAGCGGTGCCTCGGTAGCTGCCAAGGTGGCCAACAGGTCAGGGCTGATGGTCAACAGGTCACAACCAGCCAGCGCTGTGATCTGGCCTGCGTTGCGAAAGCTCGCGCCCATCACTTCGGTCGCAATGCCAAATTTCTTGTAGTGGTTGTAAATCTGGTTCACCGACTTCACGCCGGGGTCATTGGCACCCGCGTTGTCGGCTTCTACCCACGCAGCACCCGCAGACTTCTTGTACCAGTCGTAAATGCGGCCTACAAACGGTGAGATCAGTTGTACCTTCGCTTGCCCACAAGCCACTGCCTGGCAAAACGAAAACAGCAGGGTGAGGTTGGTGTGGATGCCGCGCCGTTCCAGCTTTTCCGCAGCCTGAATGCCTTCCCAAGTGGCGGCCACCTTGATCAGTACACGGTCGATATGAATGCCCTGAGCCTGGTACAACTCAATGATGCGTTCACCACGCGTGAAGGTGGCTTCCGCGTCAAAACTCAGGCGCGCATCCACTTCGGTGGATACACGCCCTGGGATCAGCTCCAGAATTTCGCAGCCAAAACGCACCAGCAGGCGATCCATGATTTCGTCCAGCGGACGGCTACGGAATTTGGAAACCGTGTCTTTGAGCAGGGGCTGGTAATCCGCCTTTTGCACCGCCTTGAGGATTAGCGACGGATTGGTGGTCGCATCTTGTGGCTTGAAAACGCCGATTTGTTTGAAGTCGCCCGTGTCGGCCACCACGGTTGTGTATTGTTTGAGCGCGTCGAGTTGGTTCATTGAAATTCCACAAAAACATCAGTCGGTCTGGGCCACTCCATGGCATTTCCAACGCGTCCGGAGCGATAGCCTTGAATTATCCGTGAAACAAAGTTACATTAATAGAACTTTTTCGTGTAACTTTATTTAACCCAGTTATTCAGTATGTCTTTTGATCTTGTTCTGTTTGGCGGTACCGGCGACCTGGCATGGAGAAAACTTATGCCAGCGCTGTTTCAGGCTTTTCGCCACGGGTCACTTCCCTCCGGGGGCCGCATCATTGGCGTAGGCCGCGATGATCTGACTCATGAACAATACCGCGCCCAGATCAAGGCCCGTTTTGACAGCGTAGAACTCGCCAAACGTCCTAGCGAAGAGGAATTTACCCGTTTTGCCGCCCTGCTGGAATTCGTTCGGATGGACCTGTCCAAACCCGAGGATTACGCCCGTCTGGCCCAAACATTACGTGACCGCAACGCCGACACGGTGGTGATGTATGTGGCCACCGCCCCTACGCTGTTCACCACTGTGTGCGAACAACTCGCCGCCAGTGGCCTGAACACGGCCAACACCCGGGTAGTGCTGGAAAAGCCTTTGGGACATGACCTGGCCTCCAATCGGGACATCAACCAGACCGTGTGCCGGATTTTCAAGGAAAGCCAGGTTTTCCGTATCGACCACTATCTGGGCAAACCCGCCGTACAAAACCTGTTTGCACTGCGTTTTGGCAACGCATTGTTTGAACCACTCTGGCGGCGTGAACACATCGCAAACATCCAGATCACGATAGCTGAAGAACTGGGCGTGGAAAAACGGGGCGCGTTTTACGAGACCACGGGCGCCTTGCGTGACATGGTGCAAAACCACGCCTTGCAGTTGCTGTGCGCAATCGGCATGGAGCCACCCATCAATGCGCACGCTGATGCCATTCGCGACGAGAAGCTCAAGGTGCTGCGCTCACTCAAGCCGTGGACAAAGGAATCTCTGTCGCAAGACGTGATTCGTGGTCAATACGGGGCCGGCTCCATCAACGGCACCCAACTGGCCGCTTACCGGGATGAGGCTGGCGTCGACCCCCAAAGCCAGACCGAGACTTTCGTCGCACTACGTACCGAAATCTCAAATTGGCGTTGGGCTGGCGTGCCGTTCTACATACGCACTGGCAAACGCTTGGCTGGGCGAGATGCTCGTATCGTGGTGAATTTCAGGCCCACGCCGCATGCCATCTTCAACTCAAACATCGGCGCAGCCAACCGCCTGGTCATCAACTTGCAGCCCAAAGACGGG
>JAKQJK010000155.1 GCA_029561195.1 Pseudomonadota bacterium | reverse complement strand
CCAGATTTACCTCTTGAATCGTTGTCGTCACCAGATTCACTCTCCCCCGACGAACCCGAGCGTCGTCGCGACGAGCCCGATTGACTGTCGCTGCCCGAACCCGAACGACCATTTCTGAACTCCACGCGGTCAACCTGTATGCGCTGGTCCGCACCGAGACGCCCCGTCACACGCACCCGTTGATTGACCGACATCTGCGCCTGACCGCCACCCACATACTGCACGTCAGCGCTCAGGTTCAACACGCCACGGCCCAGGCTTAGCAGCCGGTTGCCCAGCGACTGCACATAGCCCTCCAACACAACGTGCTCAACCTGGCCGATGCCACCGCGCGTGGGCTCTACCTCCACCTGCTGAGCCTGCAGAGTACGGCCATCCCATTTGCCTACCGCCAGCACTTCCTGGCCGGGCTGTGGCCTTGTGGACAGTTGCTTGCCTTCCAGCTGAACTCGCGTACCGTTCACCATGAAGCCGCTATCGTCTGATTGACTCACGGAACCATTGAGCTGCGCCTGCGCCTGTGGGCCAATGGTTTCAATATGCGACGCCGCAATCTGGCCCTGCGCCTGCCGATGCCCACTGACGCGAACCCAGCCTCCCACCGTCAATTTGCCCATGTCGCCGGGCGTTTGCAGACGTGCAGTTTGCCCCAGAATGCGAAATTCACCGGTAGCCGCATTCACCGATTCCACCGGCCCCACGGCAGCGTGAATCAGCGCAATGTTGCGTGCGGAAACTTCAGGCCCGAAACCGCTGGCCCGCACAGCCACGACCTGCCCCACCGCCAGTTGCCGCGCCGACACTGGCTTCCCGTTGTCCAGCACCGGGGTGTTGGCGTCAAAGTGCACTTCCACATCATTCACGCAAATGCTGGCGAAGCCGGTAATGACACCCACAATACCGGTGCCGCCGATCCCGCCACCCGTACCGGGATCACCCGCGATGATGCCGGTGCCGCCGAGGCCTTTTTCACTCTGAGCCGTCACACCCGTGCCACCAATGCCCCCCGGTTCTTCAGCGGTTCGCACACCCACCAGGTTGAGCGCCGAGCGCCACACACCCTTCACCGTATCCACCAGTGCTTTAACTGGTGCGCCAGTACCGCCCAGACCAGATGGCTCCACAGTCATCGGGTTGACGAGTGATGCCTTGGTAGCACAAACGTTTTGCGCCTGCGCAGGCAACGCCACCAACGCGCCCAGCAGCACAATCAGGGCGCCGCGTGCTGCCACCCCAGCCCGCCGACGTGCTGTCTTGACTGATCTCATTTTGGTTCGTCCCCTGCTGCCTGCGCAGGTGTATCACTGGCGTCGGCATAAAAGTAGATGCCGAAGGTCATGCGCTGGCGCGGCAGCGTGTCGGCCGCCGCCGGTTGGACTGCCTCTTTTCCTTCGGCCGCCATGGCGCTCCTGTTAACAGCCAGCAGGGCTTTCATGCCCAACTCTTCCGATTGGCGGGCGAGTAATGCAATGGTTTCGGGCGTGAGCCCGTCGTAATGCACGCTGCGTTCCAGAAACGGCGGTTTGCCGCCCAGCAGGTTGTTTGCGGCGGCAGCGGCATGGTCATGCAGGTTGTGACCCAGATAAAACGCTTTTTCGTCGAAGCCTTCGGCGGGCACAAACGCCTCGGCATTCAGGCAGACGCGACGCTCATCATCAAAACGGACAATACCCAGACGCAACCACTCATCCAGCACCACGCGGGAACGGATATCGTTATTCACACTGGCCACCAGCGCCTCGAATGACAAATCGCCGCCCTCACTGATGAAGCGCGGCAGCGGCCTGGGCTTGCCGGCCTCGTCCAGATAACGCCCGGAGCCCATCCACACCGCCACCAGTTGCGCGCCTAGTGACACAACCGAAGGCACCGTCTCGGCACTTGAAACCAGCGCCTGACGCAAACGACTCACATCTTTTCGGTGCACACCGGTTACCAGGCTCACGCGGCTGTCGGTTGGCGCTTTGGTTCCGATGCGGAATTCCTTGTCGGCCACGTCCACAAACAGCCCTTTGAGCAACTCCCCCAAATAGGGATAGGTGACGCCACGGGACACCATCAGCCGCACCAGCGGGCGCAACACGCGCCGCAATGCCAGTACCAGAGCGGGTGATGGCGTGGCAGAAGGTGATTGCGGGTCAGACATGGTTGCACTTTAACACGATACGTGGGAAATATTTACACGTTTCAGTTGACGTGTGAATATTTCCCACGTATTATTCAGTTGTGCGTGGGAAATAATCACACACATAGGCTCTGCAAGGAGCAATCCAACCTTAACTTTCAGGAGAAATGACATGATGACGCTCAAGAGAAATTCGCTGGCCTGGCTCGTAGCAGCAGCCGTTAGTCTGGTCGCCACCGCCGCCATGGCCCACGGTGGGAACAGTGGCAGTGGCGGGAGCAGCGGGAATAGCGGCCGCGGCAATAGCGGAGCCAGCAGCAGCGGGGGTAGCAGCGGTGGCCAGTCAGCGGGCGGAAGCAACAGCAGCCGCAGTTCGGATGACTCCGCAGGTCGCAGCCGCGGTCGTGGTGCGGATGACGCGCCGGGTCACGTCCGTGGCGGGCACGGTGCCGATGACCTCGTTCCCCACCTGCGTCGATCACGCGGCGCAGACGATGCACCCGGACATGTGCGCGGTGGTCATGGTGCCGATGATCCGGTGGGACACATCCGTCGCAGCCGCGGTGCAGATGACGTCGTAGCGCAGTAATCTGCCACTGGCGCTTTCCCTATGCGTCACAGCAACGGGGCTGATCACCCCGGTTGCTATGTATTTAATAGCTACGCACAATTATTTCACAAGGGCTAAGGCCATATTTGGCTTATAAAAGAGCCGCCTCCGGCTCTTGACTGGCCTGCTAGGCACAGCGCTATCATCCAGACATGCTGATCGAGACTCTGGGCGCTGCGCGTGACATGGGGCGCCTTAACGAAATTGCCGGTGTGCTGATTCGACACGGCTTTGGCGACAGCGTGCGCCGCCTTGGGCTGGCCGACCGGCTGGAGCGTGCGGGTCACGCGCTGCACTGGGATCACGCCGCTGATCTGGCGCGCATCGAGCCTCCGGTGCAGGTGCGCCTGGCGCTGGAAGAGCTGGGTCCTACTTTTGTCAAACTCGGCCAGATTCTGGCAGGTCGCGCCGACCTGTTTGGCCCCGAGTGGATCGCCGAGTTTGAAAAGCTTCACAGCCACGTACCTGCTGTTCCACTTGAAGCACTGCTGCCACAGCTGCGCGCGGACCTGGGTGGGGAACCGCAGGATATTTTTGCCCGATTCGATGTGGAGCCGCTCGCCGCGGCCTCCATCGCTCAGGTACATCGTGCGCAGCTGAAAGATGGTACAGAAGTCATCGTCAAGATCCGTCGCCCCGGCATCACCGACGTGATCGAAGCCGATTTGCGTCTACTGGGCCGTCTGGCAGCACTGGCTGAAGCGGAAATGCCCTCGCTCAAGCCCTATCGCCCACAACTGCTGGTGCGCGAGTTTGCCAAATCACTACGCCGCGAGCTGGACTTGGCAGCAGAATGCCGCCACGCCGAGCGCATTGCCACCAACATGCAGCAACTGCCACACATCGTAATTCCCCGCGTGCACTGGGCTCACACCGGCGAGCGCGTGAACGTGCAGGACTTTGTGGGTGGCATATCCGGCGACCAATTGGACCAGCTCACCCTGGAGGCTGGTTTCGACCGCAGCCTGCTGGCCAAGCGGGGCGCCCATGCCGTGCTGAAAATGATTGTGCAGGACGGCTTCTTTCATGCAGACCCACACCCTGGCAACGTGTTTTACCTGAGCGACAACCGCATTGCGTTCATCGACTTTGGCATGGTGGGCAGATTGTCAGAACGTCGGCGCGAAGAGTTGCTGCAGTTGCTCCTGGGCCTGGTAGAGCGCAATCCGCAAACCGTGGCCGACGTGCTGTTGGACTGGACCGGCGATGACCATGGCGTGAACCTGTCACAGCTGGAAACCGAGATTGAAGGGTTTGTGGACCAGTACCACGGCACGCCTCTAGCCCAGCTCAGCCTGGGCCAGATGCTTGGCGACGTGACCGCCATACTGCGTGATCATCATCTGGGGTTGCCATCCGACTTGGCACTGCTGATCAAGGCTTTCATCTCGCTGGAAGGCATGGGTCGAGGGCTGGACCCTGGTTTTCACATGGCAACGCAGGCCACGCCGATGTTGCGGCAGGTGGTACGGGACGGATACCGGCCCCAGGTCATTGCCACCCGAGCCTGGAAAACACTGCGTCGCACACTCGTACTGGCCGAACAATTACCGCACGATATATCGCGCCTGTTGCGCAATGCACGGCGCGGACGGGTTCATGTGGGCATTGAGCTGGCGCATCTCAAGCGCGTGGGCGACCAGATCGATCGTGCGGCCAACCGGCTGGCCATGGCACTGGTGATTGCGGCACTGATCATAGGTTCGTCCATTGTCATGAACGTGCAGGGCGGACCCAGCCTGTTTGGTCTGCCTGCATTTGGTTTCGTGGGATTTATCGGCGCCGTGGTGGGTGCCCTGTGGCTGGTGCGCTCCATCTGGCTTAGCAGCCGGGGACGCAATCTCGATACCGAGGACTAATCCACCCGATTGACTTGCAGCGTCAGGCCTTGATGGACTGCAAAACACGGTCCACCATCACACCAGCCTGCCCCAGGTTGTTCATGGGGTCGCAGAAACCAGCCAGTTGCTCGCGTGATACGTGTTTGTTGATCTCGGGATGCTCAGCCAGCAAATCAATCAAAGGGCGTTTCTGTTTCAGCGCATCACGGCAAATGTCGTAGACCAGATCGTGCGCGTATTCGCGGCCGATGTAGGGGCCCAGGCCCATCATCACAGCCTCGGACATGACCAGGCCGTGGGTTAGGTCAATGTTATGACGCATCTGCACGGCATCCACCTCCAGGCCCGCCAGAATGAATTTGGTTTGCTTGAGTGCACCGGACATCAGACAGAAAATTTCCGGCATCGCCACCCATTCGATTTCCCATGGTCCGGTCGAGCGCTCGTGATCCGCCACCATGGCGTCCATGAGTGACGCTGCGAGCTGGCGCACCACTGAAATGTTGGCGTGAATATACAGGCAGGAAATGGGGTTGCGCTTTTGCGGCATGGTGGATGACGACCCTCGACCGGGTGCGAACGGCTCGAACACCTCGGCCACTTCGGTTTGCATCATCAGCTTGACATCCATGGCAATCTTGCCCAGCGAACCACCCACAATACCGAGAAAGGCGCCGACTTCGGCAAAGTTGTCGCGAACGGTGTGCCACGAAATCAGGGGCTGCCCCAGACCCAACTCTTTCATCAGCCCCGCCTGGGTTTCCATGGCACCGGTCTCCAGAGATGACAGTGTGCCGGAAGCACCGCCAAACTCCCCCACCAGCACGCGGGGTTTCAACTGCTGCAATCGTTCGCGGTGGCGCTCGATGCCCGCCAGAATACTGGCCATCTTGTAGCCAAACGTGATGGGTGTTGCCTGCTGCAGGTTACTTCGGCCAATCACGGGCGTATCACGATGCGCTTTTGCGAGTTTCGCAAGCGAATCGGAAATGTCTTTCAGATCTTGCTCGACCAGCGCCAGACCTTCACGAATCTGCAGTACGGCAGCGGTATCGGTAATGTCTTGTGTGGTGGCACCCCAGTGGCAATACTCACCCAGCTTGTCGCGACAGTTCGCGTTGATCTGGTTCACCACAGCAATGATGGGGTAGCCGATCTGCTCGGTTTTGGCCTTGAGCTTGACCCAGTCGATCTGGTCTGGGTTGCAGTTTTTGACAATCTCGGCGGCAGCCTCTTTGGGGATGATGCCCAGCTCGCCCTGCACTTTCGCCAGTGCCCGTTCGATATCGAGGTATTTGGCAGTTCGGTTTTCATCTGACCACACGTGTCGCATCGCCGAGTCGCTGAACATGTCGCCGAATATTCTGGAGTCAATGATGGTTGCGGACATGGATTTCCTTGAAGAGTTGTTATGGGGTAAGGGTTATGGATTGAAGGTTGGGGTCGTGCGCGAAATAATGCGCTCTGCCTTGAGGACGACAGGGCGATCAACCATCTTGCCATCGACCTGCAAGACACCGCCTGAGCCGGCGTTCCAGGCCAGCAATATACGCTGCGCCCAGGCTACTTCCTGCTCGGTGGGTGTGATGATCTGGCGAACAGCGGCAACCTGCATGGGGTGAATGCACATCTTGGCGCCAAAGCCCATATTCATGGCCTCTTGCATATCACTGGCGACCCGGGTGGTATCCATATCCGGCGTCACACCGGCAATGGGTTTCGCCAGACCCGCTGCCCGCGATGCAACGGCAATCTGGATGGCCGCATGCGCCAACGCGGGGCTATGCGTCGGTATGTCCAGGTCCACCATGTAATCCAGTGCGCCAAACGCCAGGCGACTTACACCCGGGGCGCCTGCGATTCGTGGCAACGCTTCGACACCCCGTGCTGATTCAATCAGCGCTACTACCGTAGCAAGTGGCGTCAGACAACTGTGCACAGCGGCTATCTGGTGTTCGTCTTCACATTTGGGCAACATCACAGTGCATGGTTGAATCTGACGCAACAAGTTCAGGTCTTCGACATGCCAGGTTGTACTGGCATCGTTGATGCGAACCAGAATTCGGGCGCGTACAGCAGCAGATTCCCTCAGCCACGCTGCAATGGCGCTCCGTGCACTGCCCTTGTCACCAGGGGCGACCGCATCTTCCAGATCGAGGATGACCCGGTCTGCTCCACTGGCCAGCGCCTTGTCAAAGCGCTGCGGCCGATCGCCCGGGACAAACAGATAAGTAAATGGAGAAAAAGGGGCCGCGGCACTCATGCTCACACCACGCCGTCTTTGCGCAGCTCTGCAATGCGCTCAGAGCTGTACCCAAATTTGCCAAGGATGGCTTCCGTATGCTGGCCCAGCGCCGGCACGGCATCCATGCGGGGAGCGCCATGCTGCCAGGACCCGGGCGGTATCAGCGCTGGAATATTACCTGCGGGTGTGCCAACTTCAGTCCATCGGCCGCGTGCCTTGAGCTGCGGGTGGGCCCAGACTTCCGCCATGGTGTTGACCCGTGCATTGGCAATGCCGGCGGTCTCCAGACGTTGTGCCACCTCAGTGGCCGTAAGGCCGGAGAAGGCCTGCAAAATCAGGCTCGCCAAAACCTCACGCTGGGCACTGCGCCTGGCGTTGGTGGAAAAGCGCTCTTCGATTGCAAGCCCGGGCTGCAACAGCACTTTCTCGCAAAACACTTTCCATTCACGTTCATTCTGCAGCCCCAGCATGACGGTCTTACCGTCACCCGCAGCAAAAGGACCATAAGGGTAAATGGTTGCATGGCTGGCACCGGTGCGCGGGGGTGGCGCGGCGCCGTCAAAGGCGTAATACAAGGGGTAACTCATCCACTCTGCCAGCGACTCCAGCATGGAAACATCAATGCGCTGGCCTTGCCCGGACTGCTGCCGGTGCATCAACGCGGCAAGAATATTGGTATAGGCATACATGCCCGCAGCAATGTCTGCAATGGAGGGGCCAGCTTTGGAGGGTGTATCGGGTGTACCGGTAACCGACACAAACCCGGCTTCACTCTGAATCAGCAGGTCATAGGCTTTCTTGTCGCGGTAAGGGCCGTCATTGCCGTAGCCGGATATATCGCAAACAATGATTCCAGGTTTCAGCTTGCTTAGAGCTTCATAAGAAAGTCCCAGCCGCGAAGCCGCACCGGGTGCGAGATTTTGCACGAGGACGTCTGCCTCTTCAAGGATCAGACGCATCAATATTTTCTGCGCTTCATCGTGTTTCACATCCAGCGTCAGGCTTTCCTTGGACCGGTTGGTCCACACAAAATGTGAAGCCAGGCCGTGCACGCGCTCGTCATAGCCACGGGCAAAGTCACCCACACCCGGGCGCTCCACCTTGATGACCCGCGCGCCCATATCCGCCAGTTGGCGCGTGGCAAAGGGCGCTGCAATGGCGTGCTCCAGTGTGACAACGGTAATTCCTTTGAGTGGCTGCATAGTGATTGGTGTAATGAATAGCGAAAGACGCGTCGCTTCAAGCTAAAGTGGCTGTGGCATCCATGGTGAGCCATCCTTCGTGATCCCGTCCCCACAGTCGCACGGTCTTTCCATCATCTGAAGGTTGTCCATGTACTGAAAATGGATGGATATCAAATGTGGGCCGAACCGCCTTGAACTCAAAGCGGGCGACCTGGGCATCAGGCTTTTGCCGTCGCAGCAAGTCCATCAACAGCGTTGCAATCAAGGGGCCATGCACGATCAGCCCAGGGTACCCCTCAACTTCAGTCACATACTTGCGGTCGTAATGGATGCGGTGCCCGTTGAATGTCAAAGCGGAGTAGCGAAAAAGCAAAACATCATCCGGAACGATGTTTCGCTGCCAAGCGCATTCAGCAGGTGTGGTCTGGGGCGGGGGCGTGATGTCCCCGGGCTTGGGTGCATCGCGATAAACAATATTGTGGTGTTCGGTCAACGCTACCGTTTGCGCACCGTTGCGTCGAATCTCATGGCGTACCTTGACGAAA
>JAKQJK010000253.1 GCA_029561195.1 Pseudomonadota bacterium | reverse complement strand
TAAGCCTTCTTGATCTCTTCGTCAGACGCGTTTTTGGGGACGCCAAGCGTTTCGTAGTAGTCTCGTTTTGCCATGTTTTTTCTCAGGTCATTCACGCAAAACGCCGCGTTGAATATCCGTCAGGACGATTCAACGCGGCGGCGTGCGTATGTTCAAGCGGGTCAGTGTGGCTGGGATCAGCCTTTCTTCACTTCTTTCACTTCGGCATCCACCACGTCGTCATCGTTGGCTTTACCAGTTGCCTGCTCGGAACCTGCAGAGCCAGCACCGCCCTGCGTACCCGCCGCGCCCTCTGCGGCCTGCTTGGCTTGCTGGTCGGCGTACATTTTTTCGCCCAGCTTCTGGCTGACCGTCATCAAGGCGTTGCTCTTCTCTTCAATCGCGGCCTTGTCGTCGCCCTTGAGGGTGTCCTCAAGGTCCTTGATGGCTGCTTCGATTTTTTCCTTCTCGCCGGCTTCGAGCTTGTCACCGTATTCGGTCAGGCTCTTCTTCACGCTGTGCACGCTGGCATCAGCCTGATTCTTGGCCTGGACGAGTTCGATTTTCTTCTTGTCGTCAGCAGCGTTGAGCTCAGCGTCTTTTACCATTTGCTGAATTTCAGCTTCTGACAAACCAGAGTTGGCCTTGATGGTGATCTTGTTTTCCTTGCCGGTGCCCTTGTCCTTGGCGCCCACGTGCAGAATGCCGTTGGCATCAATGTCAAAAGACACTTCAATTTGTGGCGTACCGCGGGATGCTGGCGGAATGCCTTCCAGATTGAACTCGCCCAGCATCTTGTTGCCGGTTGCGATTTCGCGCTCACCCTGAAACACCTTGATCGTCACCGCGGGCTGGTTGTCATCAGCCGTTGAAAACGTCTGTGCAAACTTGGTCGGGATGGTCGTGTTCTTGGTGATCATCTTGGTCATGACTCCGCCCAGGGTTTCAATACCCAGAGAGAGCGGGGTCACGTCCAACAGCAACACGTCTTTGCGGTCACCGGCCAGCACCTGGCCCTGGATGGCAGCGCCCACAGCCACAGCCTCATCGGGATTCACGTCCTTGCGTGGCTCTTTGCCAAACAGTTCCTTGACCTTTTCCTGCACCTTGGGCATGCGGGTCATGCCACCGACCAGAATTACGTCGTGAATGTCAGCCACGTTGACACCTGCGTCCTTGATGGCGGTACGGCAGGGGGCAATGGTGCGCTCGATCAGCTCTTCGACCAGACTTTCCAGCTTGGCGCGGGTGAGCTTGATGTTCAGGTGTTTCGGGCCCGACGCATCTGCCGTCACGTATGGCAAATTGATATCAGTCTGGGCGCTACTGGAAAGTTCAATCTTGGCCTTTTCAGCGGCTTCTTTCAGGCGTTGCAGTGCCAGCACGTCCTTGCCCAGATCAACGCCTTGCTCTTTTTTGAACTCGGTGATGATGAAGTCGATGATGCGCTGGTCGAAGTCTTCGCCACCCAAGAACGTGTCGCCGTTTGTAGAGAGCACTTCAAACTGCTTTTCGCCATCAACGTCGGCGATTTCAATGATGGACACGTCAAACGTGCCGCCACCCAGGTCATACACGGCAATCTTGCGGTCGCCCTTTTCGTTCTTGTCCAGGCCGAAAGCCAGCGCGGCAGCGGTGGGTTCATTGATGATGCGTTTGACGTCCAGACCGGCGATGCGGCCCGCATCCTTGGTGGCTTGACGCTGGGCGTCGTTGAAGTAGGCGGGCACAGTGATCACGGCGTCCGTGACGGCTTCGCCCAAGTAGTCTTCAGCCGTTTTCTTCATCTTGCGCAGGATGTCGGCTGACACCTGCTGGGCAGAAATCTGCTTGCCGCGCACTTCAACCCAGGCGTCGCCGTTGTCGGCTGCCACGATTTTGTAGGGCATGAGGTCGATGTCTTTCTGGACCTCTTTTTCGCCGAACTTGCGACCAATCAGGCGTTTGACCGCGTACAACGTATTTTTGGGGTTGGTGACTGCCTGACGTTTGGCCGACGCGCCCACTAGCACCTCACCGTCTTCCTGGTAAGCGACGATGGACGGCGTGGTCCGGGCGCCCTCTGAGTTTTCGATGACCTTGGGGACGTTCCCCTCCATGATGGACACGCAGCTGTTGGTGGTGCCCAGATCGATGCCGATGATTCTTCCCATAAAATTATTCTCCTGTGAGGTTTGACAGTAGCTGTGGGCTACGCCGTGCCTGATTTACAAATTAACCTGATAACAAGGTGTGGATAACCCGAAACTTTTCAAGGCTTTAATCGCTGAAACTGCTTATTTCGGTGCCGAAACGGTGACCAGAGCCGGGCGCAGCACGCGTTCGGCGATGGAATAGCCCTTTTGCAGCACGGTAACCACGGTGTTGGCCTCGTTTTCCGATGGCACCACGCTGATGGCCTGATGCTGGTGTGGGTCAAATTTGGTACCGGAAGCCGGGTTGATGGCAACCACCTTGTTGCGCTCCAGCGCGGCAGTTAGCTGGCGCAGCGTCGCCTGGGCACCTTCACGAATCTGCTCGTTGGTTGCGTCCTTGATCGTCAGGCCAGCCTCCAGGCTGTCGGCCACGGGCAGCAGGCTCTCGGCAAAGCTTTCCACCGCGAACTTGCGGGCCTTGGCAATATCTTCCTCAGCGCGGCGGCGGGCGTTTTCCGCCTCGGCCTTGGCGCGCAGGTACTGGTCGGCCAGATCGGCGCTTTTAGCCTGCAGTGCGGCCAGTTCCCCCTGCACTTTGGACAAGGCGTCTGCCTCATTCGCAGCCTGGGCGGCCATCATTTCTTCGGTGCTGGAGTACCCGCTGGCGGGTGATGGGTTGGGATTTGGAGTGGTGTCAGACATGCGAACAGGCCAGAAAAGTCAAATTGGATGCGCAGGACGTGAGGTTGAAAGCCGGGTTTTCAAGGGCCCGGCTCGTCTGGACGCGCAGCTTTCAGCCTGCGACGCCCAACAGTTCCACGTCAAATTTCAGCGTAGCGTTGGGCGGAATCACGCCGCCGGCACCACGTGCGCCGTAACCCAGAGCCGCCGGGATGATCAGGGTGCGGGCGCCGCCGACCTTCATGCCCGCCACGCCTTCGTCCCAGCCGCGGATGACCATGCCGGCACCCAGCGAGAACACAAACGGGTCGTTACGGTCCTTGCTGGAATCAAACTTGGCGCCTTGCACGCCGTCGTTGTAGAGCCAGCCGGTGTAATGCACGGTCACGCTCTGGCCTTTGGTGGCCTCGGCGCCGGAGCCGGTAACTGTGTCGTCATACTGTAGGCCGGAAGCGGTGGTGTTCATGGTGTGTTCCTTGTTTGCTATAAATATGATGGCGTACTACGCATATTTCATGAGGGGTTAGGTCCAATTTGGCACCTATAAAATGACCATTTTGACGCGCAGGGCATCTTGGTGCTGCCGGGCGTCGTCACGGCGCTGAATTATGCCAGCAGGCCAGAGGCGTCCTGCTGATGCATGCTCGTCACCCGCCACCAACAAAAAAGGACAAGTCTGACTTGTCCTTTTTTGTTGGTGGCGCCATTGGCGCCAGAATCAGTTTTTCTTCTTAGCTTGGTTGCTGGCCCACTTGGTTGCGAAGGCCGACACATCACTCATGCGTTTGAGCAGGTCAGCGCCGGAGGAAGTCACCACATAACCGTCGCTGCCATGGTTGAGCAAACCGGCCTGACGCAACTCCTTGATACGGGTGTTCAGGGTGTTGGGGGTAATGCCGCCCACGCTGTCTTGCAGCAAACGGAAAGTTTGCGCATGCCCGTCTTTCAAGGCCCACAACACGCGCATCGCGTAGCGGGATTCCAGCAGGCCCAGCAGCTGGCTGACGGCGGCATTTTCCTTGGAACTCATTCGGTAATCTCCTCTTGTCTGAAGTATTTTGGGCGGACGCGTAGTGTAGGCGGGTTGCACTACGCTAACAATAGCGTTCGGGATGATATCGCAGTTTTCTGTATGCTACAAGTTTAATAGCTACTAACGCACTGTTGACGGGGGTTGATGGTAAAAAATGCCAATAATTTCTCAAAGATAGACTTTTTGCAACAGTCTCATCAGGGTTTTTCGTTCAGAAGCGCTCAGCTTGGCTGTAGCTTCCAGTTCCAGTGCTGCTGCAGTCTTCTCGGCATCGCGCATCAGCCTGTGGCCGGAGGCGGTCAGATGCAGGCCCATGGCGCGGCCGTCACTTGGGTGGGGCCGGCGTTCGATGAGGGCCCGTTTCTCGAACAGGTTGATCATGCCCACCAGATTCGGCGGCAACACGCCCAGGACCGAGCAAAGCTGGCGCGAGGTGATACCCGGGTTGTGCGTGATCAATAGCAGCACCGAAAAGTTGACGGGCCGCAGGTCATAGACAGACATACGCTCCATGAACAGTTCGATGATGGTGAGCGCTGCCCGCCGGGCGTTGTAACCCATCAGGCATTCGAGGTAACTCGAGTCCACCCGCTCGACCGAGGCCTCCACCGCGGTAGCAGAAAGAGCCCTTGAAGGGGCTTTGAGAGGAGCTGTTTTCATCCGGGTACCAGAGCGCTGCTGCATGGCGCAAGGATAACCCGACGCCACAGGTCCGATTCGGGCATCACCCCCGGAACATCAGGATTCAGCGGTGAAGCCGATACGGCGCACGTAGGGGCCCCACAGCTCGGCATCGGCCTTGAGGGTGCGGGCGAAGTCTTCCAGGCTAGGTGAACCGATGACGTCCATACCCAACGGTGCACCGAAGTCGATCATGTCCTTCTGAACCAGCGCGGCGCGCACGGCTGCGTGGGCGCGCTGGGCCACAGCTGCCGGAGTGCGTGGCGCCATGAACAGGCCATACCACTCGCGCATGG
>JAKQJK010000114.1 GCA_029561195.1 Pseudomonadota bacterium | reverse complement strand
TGATCTACAGTGCAACCCGGTGAAAGAACTCTGCGTGCGTGGCCGCCCGGGCAGGAAGAAGAATCACGACGACCCCGGCAAACCGGATCAGTCCCCGATTCACCGAAGTGGGACTCCAATCAACGCACAGCGGTCCCAGCCAACGGCGCAGGCTGTCGCAGGGCGACAGATATCAATGAATCCAGGATTCAGATGAATGAGCAGGGCAAGCACTGCCGTGCGTGGCTTTTGGGGGATCAGCCCTGCGGCAAAGGGGGATGCAGCCTGGCGGTGACGTGGTTGGTCCCGCACGGGAGCGTTCCGGCAACGACGGGGTGGATGCCCCTTGATGAGCACCGGCCAAGGGTGGCCTGGAGGGTGATCCACCGGATCAGTCGCACCAAGCGACCAAGCCGATCAGGCGCGCCCGTAATGGGCATCCCGGTTGAGCTCCTGCTCAATGCCTCTGGCTTACTTTGAACTGATTACCGCAAGTCATACCACGCCCCACGCCCGCTCCCATGTCGATTGAGACTGCCGCGTTCAACCAAGCTACGGAAATGCTGCTTTAACGTGTAACGATTGGCCCCGGTCAGCCTGATGGTGTCACCAATGGTCACACGTCCGTGCTCGCGGGCGAACTCGACAATCTGTAGCGACAGCTCCGGCATCGCCGCCAATACGATCTTCTCGCGCTCGACTTTCTTCTCCAGTCTGCGAACCTGCTCCGCAAGTGACCGCAGGAAGAACACCAACCACGGTTGCCAGTTGGGCGATTCGGTACGGATCGTTCCCTGTGTCTGGCGCAGCGCCAGGTAATAGGCTTCCTTGTTGACCTCGATCACGCTTTCCAGCGAGCTGTAGGGTACATAGGCGTAGCCCGCCTGAATCAACAGCAGCGTGGTCAGCACGCGGCTTATACGGCCATTACCGTCCTGAAATGGGTGGATTTCGAGAAATACCACCACGAAGATTGAAATGATCAGCAGGGGATGCAGGTGTCCCTTGTCACGCTCCTGGGCGACCCATGCGATCAATTCCGCCATCAGACGCGGCGTGTCGAACGGAGTTGCGGTTTCGAACACGATGCCGATCTGGGTGCCATTTTCGTCGAAGGCAGCCACGCTGTTGGAATGGGTCTTGTACTGGCCCCGGTGTCGCTCATCTTTTTCACTATGGCGCAGCAGCGTCTGATGCAACTGCTTGACGTGGTTTTCGTTCAAGGGGATGTCCTCCCACGAACTGAACACCAGATCCATGAGTTCGGCATAACCCGCCACCTCCTGCTCGTCACGGGTCTCGAAGGACTTGATCTCCAGATTGGAGAGCAGCTTTTCGACCTCACGGTCGGACAGCTTGCTGCCCTCAATCCGGGTAGAGGAACCAATGCTCTCGATGGTTGCCACGCGCCGAAGGGCAGACAACCGGTCTGGGGCAAGGGTGCCCAGAGCGCGCCAGGCGCCTTTGAACTCATCAATCCGGGCGATCAGGCTCAGGACTTCCGGGGTGATTTGAAGAGACTCAGCGTGCAACATAAAACCAATAATACACCCATTTACATCCAATTAATTGCTTGTGAGTTCAGCTGCTGAATGACCGAGTCACCCAATAAAGCACCCATTTACACCCATTTCTAAGGCGCGTAGCTTCAACGCGCAGCGGTCCCAGCCAACGGCGTAGGCCGTCGCAGGGCGACAGATGTCAATGCATCAAGGAGTCAGGTGAATGAGCAGGGCAAGCACTGCCGTGCGGGGTCTTCGGGGATCAGCCCTGCGGCAAAGGGGGATCCAGGCTGGCGGTGACGTGGTTGGTCCCGCACGGGAGCGTTCCGGCAACGGCAGGTTTGACGCCCCTTGATGAGCACCGGCAAGGGTGGCCTGGAGGGTGATCAGCGGATCAGTCGCACAGCGACCAAGCCGGTCAGGCGCGCCTGTAATGGGCGTCCCGCTTGAGCACCTGCTCAATGCCCCAGGCAATGGATTTAAGCTGGTCAACGCACCTGGATATACGGCGTAACCTTGGTCTCCAGCAATTGAACCAGAGCTGGCTCCATATAGGCATAGTCGTCCGGAATACCCAGACAGACCACCCGCTTGCCGTTCAATTGACTTTTGAAACGGGACGCCATCTTGGTTTTATGAACCCGTTCCATCACAAAGATGATGTCGGCCCATTCAATCAACTCGCCATCCAGTGGCACATCCGCTGAGCTGTGCACCCCTGCAGAAGTACATTCAATCCCTGGCCGTTGAGAAAACACCTGTTCAGCCGTATGACTGCGCAAGCGGTTCTGGGTACAGACAAATAGCAACCGCATCAGGACTCAGCCACAAAACATGGCATTCAGGAATTGCGTTCTTTGTGGAATTGGATGACCTCAACTGAATCGGGCAGCTCCAGCGGAAAATGCCGGACTTCATAAGTCTGCAACAGGGTTCCCAGGACTTCAAGGCGAGCAGCATCCGCTGTGCCTCTCTGGGGATCGGAATCTACCAAGACCGAAACGGTCTGACGTACCATTTGATGGTCGCCATCGTCGCGGATAAAGTGATCGGTCATTAGACAAATTTCCCCTCTTGTCCAGGCCCGCGAACGGGCGGTGTCAATCTGTTTGGAGAACGTGCGCATGTGCTGCATCACACGATCAGACTCAACGCTATCCAGAATGGATTCAGAACAAACCCGACAGAAGTCTCCCCGCACGGCCGAGATGACCGTGGTTTCGCCCTTGTAGGCATATGACAAGTCGCGGGTGTCATGGGTCAGTTCAGTCGCACCGCAAACCGGGCATTTCATGTTAGTTGGAGTCACGCTGTAGCTAGCTTTCTGGGGTGGCCCCCTGAGTAACAAAGCCAATGTTGACAGAATTGCAATATGTAGCTACATTGTAGCCACGTTCTGCATATATTTACCCATCTCAATATTTCATCATTTCATCTATTTCAGAATCAAAATAAACGTCAATATTCATTTTCAATCGCATCAAATACCTCATCACATTCAACACTATGCAAGCAGCAACGTATGGGAAGTCAGCTGAAATCCGCTCGCGGATTGAACCTGACTTGAAAAAACAATCTACCGAAGTGCTCGCCGATCTGGGTCTTGACCTGAGCGGCGCCATCCGGTTGTTTCTGCGACAGGTTGTGGAAGTCCGTGGTTTGCCTTTTGAAGTCCGCAAACCCACTGCCAAAACCATTGCAGCAATGACCGAGGCCCGCGAAATGGCGGCAGCACGTTACGGCTCAGGGAAAGATTTATTTGATGCTCTCGATAAAAAAGCCGGCAAAGTCAAAACGCGCGCCACTGCCAAGAAAGTCTGATCACACCAGGCAATTCGGGAAAGACTGGGAGAAGCTGACGCATTCGGGCAAGCAGGACATGCAACGTCTCAAGGACGTCATGCTGCTGCTGATTGCCAATGGAGGTGGGCTTCCAGCTGAATGGCTTGACCATGAACTGGGCGGGGAATGGGCTGATCACCGTGAATGCCACGCAAAAGGTGACTTGCTCCTGATCTACCGGCTTGAGGCCGACTGTGTCACTTTTGTGCGTGCGGGCACGCACTCTGAACTGTTTGGGCGATAGCGCGCCGGGTCAACGCTTCTGCTTCAAATTGCGCCTCCTTCGCTTTGATATAGGTACGCGAGCAATAGAGATTGCCCAGATAGCCGGTGCGCTCAGTCCGGCCACCATGATCTTTTGCGCACCCAACGCAAAACCAGTTACCTGGCGTCCTGCTGCCGTTTCGACCTGCGGCATTACTCCGCAGGAAGCCGCTTCTCCTGTTTCCAGCCATGGTGAATCTTCCTTCCTTAAAGCGGCTTACCTGCCCCCGTGCGCAATGGCATTCGGGTGATGCTTGGCCAGGATCAAATTCATCTTGTCCACCAGATCGGGGCGGTTAAAGACGATGTGACCCGTCCCTTTCAGGAACCACTTCATGTCGAAGTAGGCGCCGTCCACCGTCTTTAGCTTGTTTCGTTCGGCCGCAGACAAACGCGCGAACCAGCCATTGCGGTGATCCGGCTCCGGCTTGCCGTCCAGGATATGAAACACCCGTTCCAGATCGTCCAGTTCATTGGTCCGGTTGGAATTCGTCGATAGCCAGCGGCTGTTGCTGGTGCCGTAGACGTAGAACAGGGATTCCATGATCACGCGTTTGCCGAACTTGAAGGGCTCGTTCGTCTTGTAGTTCCAGGACAACGATCGAAACAGACCCAGCACCCCACGTTCGAACATGTCACCCCGCGCGCCATGCAGGTTTGTGAAGGTCGCCGTGATGTTTTCAAAGGTAAGGGGCGGCACATCGTGGGAGTACACCTTCTCGCCCCATTCCTTGCGGGCCTGTGCATCCATGAACGTCCGCAGACCGGATTCACTCATCAGGTGGGCCCATGCACCTGCGTCAATGGCCTTGATCCACGCAGTCAGCAGTTCTGCACTATCGATGACGGTCGATCCGCACAAGCGCTTCGTGGAGCTGCGTTGACCGTGAAAAACCACATCCACATCCGGAAATCCCAAGGACCCTGATCTGGCCAACTGGGCTGCTTCCTGCAAGGTCTTCATGCCTTGCTCGACCAAAGCCACCACAGCAGCACGCTGGTTGAGCAGGTTTTTGATACTGATGCTTTTGACAATTTCGCTCATGACAGTGTCTCCTTATTGGTTGATATCGTTGGTTTGCGAAAGGTGAAACACCGTCGTCTGGCGTGGCATCCGGAAGCGCCGAACTTCACCGGTTTCTTTCTCGGTCCGTTCGGCTGGAACAAAGGTGCAGACCTTCACCCCCTGTTGGCCTTCCCGCACGTAGCGTCCCAACGCCTTCCAAGCGTTGAACGTGAACACGTTCACCCGGGGTTTGATATCGTCTGCAGGAATCCCCATCGCCTGAAACCCGCTGTAAATCCCCTCGTAGTTCATGAAGCTTTGTCCGCTCGTCGCGTTGCGCAGCGCTTGCGCAGCTTTTCTTGCCTGCCGCTCGTGCAGGTCTTCATCGAAGTGGTCCCCTGCCCCCTCCCCCGTCATCGCATTGCAAGATTCAGAGCCGGTTGTGGAAGTTGTTGGGTTTGCTGTGGTCATGAGTAAGTTCTCCTGG
>JAKQJK010000069.1 GCA_029561195.1 Pseudomonadota bacterium | reverse complement strand
CTTGTGTTGCCTTCAGGACGATCATGTCAACCTCTTCTTTAATTTCTTTAATTTAAATTAATAGTAGTAGATAAGGGCAGCGCTTTTCTGTGGATAGCAGCATTTTCCCCTTTTTTATCAAGCACTTGGATGCTGTTGAAGGGTGTGTGCAGCCCTGCTTCCCCAATGCTTCCGAAATATGAATAACTTTTGGTTTTGACCCCAGCCTGTGGATAACTCCCTACTTGTGCCATAACTATCCCCAAGTTTGTCCTGTCAAGTGTGAAAAGCAAGGTTTTCATGGGTTTGTTAGCCTTTTAAGGTCTGTTCCAGCACGTGAAGCTGCTGATTGAGCTCGGTCATCTGTTGGCGCTCACCACCAATCTTGCGCACCGCATGCAGCACCGTAGTGTGGTCACGCCCGCCAAATAGCTCACCAATCTCGGGAAGGCTCTTTTGAGTCAATTCCTTGGCCAAGTACATGGCAATCTGGCGTGGGCGGGCAATGCTGGCCGGACGCTTCTTGGAATACATATCCGCAACCTTGATCTTGTAATAGTCGGCTACGGTTTTCTGGATGTTTTCAACGGAAATTTGCCGGTTCTGGATGGACAGCAGATCCCGCAGTGCTTCACGCGCCAGCTGAATGGAAATCTCCTTCTGGTTGAAACGTGAATACGCCAGAATTTTGCGTAATGCACCCTCCAGTTCACGCACGTTGGAACGCACATTTTTGGCGACAAAGAAGGCAACTTCTTCCGGCATTTCAGTGCCCTCAACTCGCGCCTTGTTGATCAGAATGGCGACACGCATTTCAAGTTCCGGTGGCTCAATGGCGACCGTGAGGCCAGAATCAAAGCGGGAAATCAGGCGTTCGTGGATGTCAGTCAAACCTTTTGGATAGGTATCACTGGTCATCACAATGTGTGATTTTTTAGCCAGGAGAGCTTCAAAAGCATTGAAAAACTCTTCCTGGGTACGCTCTTTATTGGCGAAGAACTGCACGTCATCAATAAGCAGCAGGTCCAAATTATGGTACCGCTCTTTGAACTCATCAAAGGTCTTACGTTGGTAAGCCTTGACCACATCCGATACAAACTGTTCGGCATGGATATAGAGAACCTTTGATCCAGGTTTGTCAGCCAGTAAACGGTTGCCTACAGCGTGCATCAGGTGGGTTTTGCCTAGTCCCACCCCACCATATATGAACAGGGGGTTGTACAAATGCCCCGGCATCGTGGACACGTGCATCGCTGCTGCGCGAGCCATCCGGTTGGCTGTGCCTTCAACCAGGGTATCAAAGGTGAGCGATGTGTTTAGCCGGTTTTTGGGACCGTTTAGCACCTTATCTTCCCCAGCCTCGACCAATTCCTCGACTGTGGAAGAGCCATGTGAAAATTGCCCAATATTAGACCTGGAAGCAATTTCCCGGGGAGCGAGCGCTAACTCTATGACTATTGTCTGTCCATACAGTTTTTCAAGCATACCGGCCATGCGGCTGCTGTACTGCGCCCGAATCCAGTCAAGTTTGAATCGGTTGGCAACAAATACAGTGACCTTTGACAGATCATCTGCTACCTGCGCAGAGAGTGGCTTGATCCAGGTATTGAATTGTTGCTCAGGCAACTCTTGGGCCAGTTGGTCAACACAGGCTTGCCACAGGCCTTGGCCCGCGCCCAAGCTTGCCGCCCCTGATGAGCTGTCGAATTGTCCCTCAGTCATTCTAAATATCAGCTTCTGTGGATAGTTATTGTTTGCTGCACGCTGGATTGTAATTTATCAAGGATTTATCCACAACCTGCACAGCCTGAAAAGACGGCACGTCCGGGACTTCCTGTTTTGCAAGCTATACCCGCCGTAAGGTGTTGCCGGGATTCGATAAATTTGCGATAATCATGGGTTACCCGGAATTAATGCCCCCTAGGATTTCAAATGAAACGCACTTATCAACCCTCCAAAATTCGCCGCGCACGCACGCACGGTTTTCTGGTTCGCATGAAAACCCGTGGCGGCCGCGCCGTCATCAACGCACGCCGCGCCAAAGGCCGCAAGCGTCTGGCTGTTTAAGCCTGTCCTTATCAGTCGTCGCATTTGCTGACCCACAGCGTTGGTTTGGCCCGGTAGTGCAACGACTGAAGACGCGACCCCAATTTCAGGCTGTGCTCGCAGGTTCAACCGTCGCCCGCACGGCGCATTTTGCTTTGCACCGCGCTGCGCTGGAGACATCGGTGCGAGTAGCGGAAAAGCAGAGTTTTCATTCTGAAACAGATTTGGCGCTGTTTGCAGAACGGGACGTATGGGTTGGTGCCATGGTGCCCAAGCGATGGGCGAAACGCGCTGTAACCCGTAATGCGATCAAACGTCAAATTTACACAGTGAGTGCCCTCTTCGAATCTGCACTGCCTATTGCAGCCCACGTGGTGCGCCTACGTGCAGGTTTTGACAAATCACTGTTTATAAGTGCGACATCCGATGTGTTCAAGGCGGCCGTTCGACAGGAGCTCAACCAGCTCTTCTCTATCGCAGGAGCGAGAGTGACGTCCGTTGCATCTATCGTCTCAGCACCATGATTAAATCCTTGCTGATTGGTCTTGTGAAAGGTTATCGCCTGTTGCTGAGTCCTTGGCTGGGCTCGTCCTGCCGGTTTGAGCCTACCTGTTCAGCCTACTCGCTTCAGGCGCTTCAAACGCATGGGTCCACAGTCGGTACTTACATGACTTTGTCCCGTCTTGCTCGGTGTCACCCCTGGTGCCAAGGTGGGTTTGATCCTGTTCCATCGGAAAAACCAAGGTTGTTTTCCAGCCTTTTTGCCTCTTCTTCGTCTTCCTCTCTAAAGAAATCCTCATGAACGATATTCGCCGCACCATTTTGTGGGTGATTTTTGGCTTCTCCATGGTGCTGTTGTGGGATCAATGGCAGATTCATAACGGGAAACCGGCCACATTCTTTCCAACCCCTGGCAAGCCTGTTGCTACAGCGCCAGCTGGCCCGGCTGGCAGCGCATCTTCAAGCGTTCCCGCCGCGGTTGGCGCCGTTGCGCCTGCAGCCGCAACTGTTCCTGTTGGCCAAGTCGCAGCAGCACCTGCTCCAGCGGTGGCACGTGAGCGCATTGAGGTCGCGTCTGACGTTCTGAAATTAACCTTCGATACAGAAGGAGGCACGTTGGTCAAGACAGAGTTTTTGAAGCAGGTTGATCTGGCAGACAAAACCAGGAATGTAGTCTTGCTTGACGACAGCAAAACGCGCGTTTATGTCGCGCAAACCGGTCTGATTGGTGGCGTAGCCGGGGCCGTTTACCCCACTCACAAAACGCCGATGGTCATGTCGGGAGCACGAGAACTGAAGGAAGGCGAAAACAGTTTTGTCGTCACCTTTACTTCACCCGAAGTGGGTGGTGTGAAACTGGTTAAAACCTACACCATCAAGCGAGCCGCCTATGATCTGGCGGTCAAGCACGAAATTACCAATGCCGGGGCCTCACCCGTCACGCCCCAGCTATATCTGCAGCTCGAACGTGATGGCAGCAAGCCGCCGGGCGAGTCCTCGTTCTATTCAACTTTTACCGGTCCTGCGGTCTATACCGAAGCCAAAAAGTACCAGAAGATTGAGTTCAGCGACATCAAGAAAAAGAATGCCGACTACGAAAAACAATCGTCCAATGGGTATGTTGCGATGGTGCAGCATTACTTTGCGAGTGCCTGGATATTGCCCGAAGGTGTGAAGCGCGAGTTTTCTCTGGATGCCGTGGATACCGGATCTACCGTTCCTGATTGCTGTTATAGGGCAACCATGATTGCGCCTCTGGAGGCAATTGCACCCGGCACCAGTAAATCTGTGGAGGCGGCCTTTTTTGTTGGTCCCCAGCAGGAAAAAGCACTTGAAGCCCTGGCTCCCGGACTGGAACTTGTGAAAGACTATGGCTGGCTCACCATTCTTGCAAAACCCCTTTACTGGCTGCTGGACAAGCTGCAGAGTTTCATTGGCAATTGGGGTTGGTCTATCGTCGCCCTGGTGGTGTTGCTGAAAATTGCCTTTTATTGGCTCAACGCCAAGGCTTATTCCAGCATGGCCAAGATGAAAGCGATCAATCCAAAAGTCATGGAAATGCGTGAGCGTCTGAAAGACAATCCGCAGCAGATGCAACAGGAAATGATGCGCATCTACCGCGAGGAAAAGGTTAACCCGATGGGTGGCTGCTTCCCGATCATGATCCAGATCCCGGTGTTCATCGCTCTGTATTGGGTGTTGCTGTCCAGTGTGGAGATGCGCAATGCGCCGTGGGTGATGTGGATTCATGATCTTTCATCCCCCGACCCGTATTACATCTTGCCGATTGTCATGACGGCGACGACCATGCTTCAAACCGCATTGAACCCGGCTCCGCCGGACCCCATGCAGGCCAAGTTGATGTGGTTCATGCCGTTGGCATTTTCGGTAATGTTCTTCTTCTTTCCTGCGGGTTTGGTCCTGTACTGGATCACGAACAACATTCTGTCCATCGCGCAGCAGTGGATTATCAATACCCGCATGGGCGTGCCACCCCAGTTCAATCTGCCGAAATTCTGATCGCTGGCATGCCATGCTGGCCCGTCATCAGGAACCTATCGTGGCAATCGCCACAGCACCTGGAAGAGGTGCTGTGGGTATTGTCCGGATCAGCGGCAAAGGGCTTGGACTAATCACCCAGGCGCTTTGCGGCAAAACCCTGAAGGCCCGAGAGGCCACCTACCTAGCGTTTCGAGATGCACAAGGCGTAGCGATAGACCACGGGCTGGCTATTCTTTTCCCGGCGCCGCACTCATTTACCGGCGAGGATGTGCTGGAACTGCAGGCGCACGGCGGGCCGGTGATTCTGCAGTTGTTGCTTGCACGCTGCCTGGAAGCGTCAAGAGAAAGAGGCCCTCGGGGTGAAGAGGCCTGTCTTGTGGGTTTGCGGCTGGCCCAGCCTGGTGAGTTTAGCGAACGGGCATTTTTGAATGGGAAGCTGGATCTGGCTCAGGCTGAAGCTATCGCGGATCTGATTGATGCCAGTACCGAGCAGGCGGCTCGCAGTGCGAGCCGGTCACTGGCAGGTGAGTTCTCCAGGGAAATCCACGCATTGCGGGATGCGCTGATTCATTTGCGCATGCTGGTAGAGGCAACACTGGATTTTCCTGAGGAAGAAATTGACTTTCTTCTCAAGGCCGACGCACGTGGTCAGCTATTAAAGTTGAAGCAAACACTTGCGGTAGTCATGAACAAAGCCCGTCAGGGCGCGCTGCTTCGGGAGGGCATCAAAGTGGTGATTGCCGGGCAGCCCAATGCCGGCAAATCCTCTTTGTTGAATGCACTGGCTGGCGCTGAGCTGGCCATCGTTACGCCGATTGCGGGTACCACGCGCGACAAGGTGCAACAGACTATCCAGATGGAAGGCGTACCACTTCATGTGATTGACACCGCTGGCTTGCGTGATGGTCTCGATGAAGTTGAAAAAATCGGCATTGCCCGCGCTTGGGCAGAGATTCAAGCTGCAGATGCTGTGCTGTTTCTACATGATCTGACCCGCCTGCACATGCCAGACTACGCGGCTGCAGACAGGGTCATCGCGCAAACACTGACTGAAAAAGTGCTCCCCGCTGTACCGGTGATTGATATCTGGAGCAAGTCCGACGCTGTCACTCCTGCAGGCGAGTCCCATGGCATTTCATTGTCAGCGAAAACTGGCGCCGGTCTGGACAACCTTCGCCGCAAGCTGCTTCAAATCGCTGGCTGGCAAGGCACGCCAGATGGGGTTTATATGGCGCGAGAACGCCATGTTCAGGCTTTAATCCGTGTTTTGTCCCACCTTGATTCTGCCGGGGACCATCTTCTGGCAAGGGCGCAGTCTCTCGATTTGCTGGCGGAGGAACTTCGGCTGGCCCAGAATAGCCTGAACGAAATTACCGGTGAGTTCACGCCTGATGACCTTCTGGGAGAGATTTTTTCCCGGTTTTGCATCGGGAAATAGTGCGTTGTTTCTGTGTCAGTTGAAGGCTTTCGGGTTGTTGCACTTCAGATAAATTCAAGGTAAGGTACGAAAGTTATGAGTGCGTACTTTCCATCTGCCAACAAGCCGGACGTCAAGGGCCTGATCCAGGCACTTGCCCAAAACACGTCGGACGATACGCTGAGCCGTGCCATCACGCCGCCCCAGTGGGAGGCCTTGGCTCCGTACTTGCAGCCGTTTGCTATTGCCGAGAGTCAGGCTCTGATCACCCAGGGATCTCAGGACAGGACGGTTTATTTCATCGAAACGGGCAGCCTGAGTGTGCACTACGAAGACGACGCAGGACGCGTTCGGTTGGCTATTTTGGGAGCAGGCTCAGGCGTTGGCGAAGGGGGATTTTTTTCCCATCTGCCCCGAAGCGCCACCGTGCAGGCGGTCAGCGCCTGCAAGCTGTGGCGCTTGACGCCCATGAAGTTCGCAGAGCTGTCAAACCGGCAGCCTGTTGTCGCACTGGCGCTGGTGATGGGGCTGGGTGGTCTCGTGGCGAGGCGAATGACAGATCAGCGCAAGCGTATTGCGGTGACCTGACAGATACATCTGATACACGCAATTACACCGCTTTTCGGGTGTGTATTTCGAGGTGACGGTTACACTGATTTGAGTTGGGAAAGCGGCTCGAGACGGTCGGCTTGCCCACAAGAAGGAAGTCCATGTCACTGTTTAGCTGGTTCTCCAGGAAAACTACCTCAACTCCTGCTCTGGAACTGGACAGTTCCGGTATGGGTCACCTTGACGCTACCGTGCCAATGATGCCACCAGGCGCCTCTCGAACCGCCACAGCGCGGCAAAATTCAAAACCCGCACCGCTTGGCCCTTCGGGCAGTGCCGCCAGCCGGAAAACCGAGCGACTGGAGCGACGTGAATTGCTTTACAGCGTGGTACGTGAGTGCATGATGCGTGCTGGAGTGCTGTCGGCGAGCTACAAATTCAAGGTGCTGTCGCTCGACCCACGCGGACGACAGTACCTCATCATGATGGATCTGACCAACAAGCTAGTTGGTGAAGCTGGACGCCTTGCGGAAATAGAAGCTTCGATTGCGCAACAAGCCAAGACGCGCCACGAAATTCTGGTGACGGCCGTCTATTGGCGAATCAATGAACATGTAGTCACTGCAGGTTTGACGCGTCAGCGACCAGTGACGCAAGAGTCAGCAGTCGTTGAGCCGGTGAACGAACCCGCTAAATCGGTCGTACTGCCTTTCGTTCCCGCCAAGGTTGCTGCGCGATATGAACCTTTGCAGGCCGATGAGGTAGCGGCATTCAAGAAGGCGATGGCCCAGTCAACTCCTTCACCCTCTGGAATGGAATCCCGAAAAGTGGTTCATCCGCTGTATCAGGGGCTCGGAAAGCCGTCAGACTTTGAAGATACCGAACTGGTGGAGCCTGGTAGCCCGACTTCCCCGCTCAGCACAACGCAGTATGGGGACTTGCGCTAGTCAGAAAATATGCAGCAACTGAGACTTCTTGAATAGTGGTGCGCACTTGGTACACCGACAGGATCGTCAGTTAGTGTCCCGCGAAATCCACCAGCGTAAAAAGAGGCAAGCCAGATGCCTTCAGTTTTTCTGATCCGCCAAGCTCAGGCAAATCAACGATAGCTGCGCCCTCCATGACGTGGGCACCCAGCTTCTCAAGCAGTTTTTTGCCTGCCATCATGGTTCCACCTGTCGCAATCAAGTCATCGATCAACAAGACGCGTGAACCCGGTTTGACGGCATCTGTGTGCAATTCGACGGTTGCGCTGCCGTACTCCAACTCGTAGGTTTCTTCAACTGTGGTGAAAGGCAACTTGCCCTTCTTGCGAATGGGCACGAAACCGACATTCAACTCATAGGCCACAACGGCACCCAAGATGAAACCGCGTGCATCAAGACCTGCCACTACGTCAGGGCGCATTACAGAATCCATGTAGCGGTGCACGAAGGCGTCAATCAGGACGCGAAATACTTTGGCTTCCTGCAACAGCGGTGTGATGTCCCGGAACTGGACCCCTGGCGCTGGCCAGTCAGAAACGGTCCGGATATGTTCCCTGAGGTACTGATTGACGCTGATGTGTTGCATGAAGGACTCTGTAGTGACCAGACTGCTTATTGTGCCTCCACGCAGTAGCGTACTCCTAGCCCCGCAGCAATTTTTGCTCTGCAAGGGCAAGTGTCTCGGCCTTGCCCGAAAGAACCAGAGTGTCACCGCTTTCGAATAGCGGATCATCATCAGGATTGGCAGTCTTGCCGCTCAGTCGTCGAATGCTCACCACGCGAACATCCAGTGCATGCAGGGCCATAAAACTAAGCTGCTTGCCGATGGATTTGGCGCTTAGGGGCAAGGTCACCGAGGCCAGCCGATCCTGCTGAAGCTCGTCAGCCGTGTCGTCGTCTGCGCCATGAAAATAGCCACGAAGCAGGTTGTAGCGTGCATCCCGCTGGTCCTGAACAATGCGAATCACGCGCCGCATGGGCACGCCCACCAGTGCAAGGGCATGACTGGCCAGCATCAGGGAGCCTTCGATGGCTTCGGGCACCACTTCGGTGGCGCCCGCTTTTTGAAGCATCTCCAGGTTAAGGTCGTCCTGGGTGCGCACAATCACGGGAACGTGCGGCGCGTGGGCTTTGATGTGAGCCAGCACCTTGATCGCACCCGCAACCTCGATATAGGTTACGACCACTGCGCTGGCGCGCGCCAGTCCCGCGGCCATGAGGGCCTGCAGCCGGGCCGCGTCACCAAATACGACTGAGTCGCCAGCGGCAGCAGCCTGACGTACCCGGTCCGGGTCCAGATCCAGTGCCATGTAGGGAATTCCCTCACCCTCCAGCATGCGCGCCAGGTTTTGTCCACACCGGCCGTAGCCGCAAATGATGACGTGTTTGTTGGCGTTGATCGATTTGCGGGCAATCGTGGTCATCTGCAAAGACTGCTGTAACCACTCGCTGGACACCAGCTTCATCACGATGCGGTTGCTGTACATGACGATAAAAGGCGTGGCCAGCATGGACAGCACCATGCTGGCCAGAATCGGGTTCAGCAGCGCCGGGGGAACCAGCGCATTGTCCCGAGCCAGGGTAAGCAAGACAAAACCAAACTCCCCCGCCTGGGCCAGATACAGACCCGTTCGCAATGACACGCCCGAAGAAGCCCCCAACCCCTTGGCCAACGCAGCTACCAACACAGCCTTGAGCAGCACGGGAACGGTCATTAGCAGCAACACCATTGGCCAGCGCTCCAGAACCAGTCGCCAGTCCAGCAGCATGCCAATGCTGATAAAGAACAGGCCCAGCAACACATCATGAAATGGCCGTATGTCTGTTTCCACCTGATGCTTGTACTCCGTCTCCGAAATCAGCATCCCGGCAATGAAGGCCCCGAGTGCCAGGCTCAATCCGGCCAGCTCCGTCAGCCAGGCCAGCCCCAGCGTGACGAACAGCAGGTTCAGAACAAAGAGCTCCTCACTCTTGCGCCGTGCGACCAGCGTGAGCCACCACCGCATCACATGCTGACCACCTACCATCAGCACCGTAATTAATACCGTTGCCTTCAGGGCGGCGAGAGCCAATGCCTGAAACATCTGCTCGCCAGAGGCGCCCAGAGCCGGTATCAACACCAGCAGGGGAACTACAGCCAAATCCTGAAACAGCAGCACGCCCATGACCCGTTTGCCGTGCTCGGACTCCATCTCCAGCCGCTCCACCATGAGCTTCACGACGATGGCCGTGCTGCTCATGGCCAGCGCACCTGACAGTGCCAATGCCGTCTGCCAACTCATGCTCCACAGGTTGGGCGCCAGCATGGCCAATCCCAACCCTGCCAGTGTGGCGCCTGTCATAGTGACCGTTACCTGAAACAGGCCAAGCCCAAATACATGGCGACGCATCGCTCGCAACTTGGGCAAGTTGAACTCCAACCCAATGACAAACATCAAAAACACCACGCCGAACTCACCCAGGTGACGCACACCATCAGAGTTTTTCGCCAGCGCCAGCGCGTTGGGGCCAATCACCACACCCACAGCCAGATAACCCAGCATGGGCGGCAGCTTCAGCGAACGGCAGGCCACCACACCCAGAACAGCGGCAAGCAGATACAGCAGGGTCAGATCCAGAGCAGTCATGACCGCATACTAGCAAGAGTGGCGCCCGTCTATAAAATGAGCTGATGATTGAACAAGCAAGTCAAAACACGGCGGCTCGGGCTGAACAGGTCATTCGTCTGGCGCGGGAAACGCTGGACATCGAATCTGACGCCGTTCTGGGCCTCAAGCGACACATTGGTGCGACGTTTGTGCAGGCCGTGGACCTGATGCTCAAAGTCAGGGGCCGTGTGGTGGTTATGGGGATGGGTAAAAGTGGTCATATCGGCCGAAAAATGGCCGCGACGCTGGCCTCCACCGGAACGCCAGCGATGTTTGTTCACCCCGCCGAGGCCAGCCATGGTGACCTGGGCATGATCAAACCGGTGGACGTGGTCCTGGCTATTTCCAACAGTGGTGAATCCGAGGAGCTGATTGGCATCTTGCCGGTACTCAAACGCCTGGAGGTGCCCGTGATTGCCATGACCGGCAATTCCGAATCCACCCTGGCCCGATACGCCGACATCCTGCTGGACAGCGGCGTGGAAAAGGAAGCTTGTCCCTTGAACCTGGCCCCAACGGCCAGCACCACCGCGCAACTTGCTTTGGGTGATGCGCTGGCGGTGGCGTTGCTGGATGCACGCGGTTTCAAGGCAGAAGACTTCGCACGTTCTCATCCAGGTGGCGCGCTTGGTCGCAAATTGCTGACGCATGTGAGCGACGTGATGCGCTCGGGTCAGGATGTCCCGCGCGTCGGGCCCCGCGCCAGTTTTGGCGAGTTGATGCGTGAGATGAGCAAGAAAGGCCTTGGCGCCACCGCCGTGGTGGGCGATGACGGCCAAATACAAGGCATATTTACCGATGGCGACCTGCGTCGCCTGATGGAAACCGGTGCTGACCTGCGAAGTGCCGTGGCCGAAGAAGTGATGCATATCAACCCCCGCACCATCGCTCTGGATGCACTGGCCGTTGATGCAGTGGAGCTGATGGAAACGCACCGCATTACCAGCGTGCTTGTTGTAGACGCGGCGGGCCGCTTGTGTGGCGCCGTCAACACCAACGACCTGATGCGCGCGAAAGTCATCTAGAGATATGGCACCAACCGATATGACTCCCACGCTGAACTTCCCGCCCGAACTGCTGCTCAAGGCACAGGGCGTTCGCGTCGCCTTTTTTGATGTAGACGGAGTGCTGACGGACGGGGGCCTGTATTTTTCGGAAAGTGGCGAGTCGCTCAAGCGATTCAACACGCTGGATGGCCAGGGACTCAAGCTGCTCCAACGTGCGGGCATTGTCCCGGCAGTCATCACAGGGCGTGACTCAAAGGCACTGCGGGTGCGCTTGCAGGCTTTGGGTATTGAGCACGTGCATTACGGCACGGAAGACAAGCGCCCGGCGGCCGAGCAAACCCTGAAAACGCTTGGCCTTGACTGGTCCCAATGTGCTGCGATGGGCGACGACTGGCCCGATCTGCCGGTCATGCGTCGCAGCGCATTTGCCTGCGCACCGGTCAATGCACACGCCGAGGTTCGGGCGCGGGCCCATCACACAACACTGGCACGCGGTGGTGAAGGTGCCGCGCGCGAA
This sequence comes from Pseudomonadota bacterium, assembly GCA_029561195.1. GTDB lineage: Bacteria > Pseudomonadota > Gammaproteobacteria > Burkholderiales > Burkholderiaceae_C > Egaibacter. Next base: position 8,942 of record JAKQJK010000069.1, on the reverse strand, counting down.
TTTTGTGATGTACTGCTGGTTGCCAGCGGCCAATACGCGAACCTACTGGAAGGCTACGCCCAATGAAGGCAATCCGTTTGCTGGGTCTGTTCTGGGAGCGTGCGTCCCTCTACCTGCCCCTATTGCTGATGGGTGTGCTGGCATTGGGCACCTATTTGCTGGTTCGCAACACGCCGGTATTCGGACCACCCGCCGTGGTCAAGGCGCCAACCCATGACCCTGATTACTTCATGCAGAACTTTTCAGTCAGGATTTTCCATGCATCGGGCCAGCTCAAAAGCGAAGTCCTGGGTGCGGAGGCCTGGCACTACCCGGACACGGACACACTGGAGATTGACCGAATTCGTGTTCGCTCGTTTGATGATCGGGGACAGTTGACGACCGCCACGGCCAATCGGGCCCTGACCAATGCCGATGCATCGGAGGTCCAGCTGATCGGCAATGCCGTTGTTATCCGGCAGCCCGCAGTACAAGCGGGCGAGGCGGCAGCTCCGATGGAGTTTCGCAGCGAGTTTCTGCACGCTTTCTTGAACACAGAGGTGGTGAAATCCAACAAGCCCGTCGAAATGGCCCGGGGCCAGGACCGATTTTCGGGTGACGCGATGGACTTTGACAACCTGGGGCACGTGGTTGAACTGCGCGGGCGCGTCAAAGGCACGCTCGTGCCGGGCGTGGCAGGCAAATGAGCGACGCCAAAGCGGCTGGCACAAGACTGGTTTTCATCACCGGGGCTTCCAGCGGCATCGGGCAGGCGCTGGCCTGGCGGTTCTACCAGGCAGGCTATTCGCTGGCACTGGTGGCGCGTCGCACGGAAGAGACACAAGCGTGGGCGAGTGCCGTGGATATCAGCCCGGATCGTTACCGGATTTACAACGCCGATGTCTCGGTGAGCGACAGCATCGTGCAGGCGGGTCTTGAATGCCTTGACCAGCAGGGCGTGCCCGACGTGGTGATCGCCAGCGCCGGCATCAGTGTGGGCATTGACACGGCGGAGCGCGGCGACCTCGACGTCATGGCCCGGGTCCTTGCCACCAATACTGTGGGAACGGCGGCCACTTTTCATCCCTTCGTTGAGCCCATGACCCGGCGTGGCTCCGGCGCACTGGTCGGTATAGGCAGTGTGGCCGGCATTCGTGGTCTACCCGGCCATGGCGCTTATTGCGCCAGCAAGGCGGGGGTGATCAGCTACTGCGAGAGCCTGCGCGGCGAGTTGAAAAGCAGCGGTGTGAAGGTGGTCACCATTTGCCCGGGTTACATCGACACACCGCTGACGCGGAAAAACCGTTACGGCATGCCTTTCTTGATGCAGGTAGAAGATTTTTCCGCCAAAACCTTCCAGGCGATTGAGGCGGGCGCCAGCTACCGCGTGATTCCCTGGCAGATGGGGGTAGTGGCCAAACTGATGCGCTTGCTGCCCAACTGGCTGTTCGACCTGTTGCTGAAAGGGCGACCCCGCAAACATCGCATCTCCGGCGACTGAATCAGTTTTCTGTGAGGTTTGCTATATAAACAATAGCTACTCAAGCTTAGTGGACGAGGTCTAGAGGCCAAACTGATAACGAAAATGTGCTTCTTCTCTATTTTTGGTGTGCCCATGAAAAAAGGGCCTTTCGGCCCTTCTTGATGCTTTAGCAGTCTGGCGCAAGGCCAGATCAGTGCTTGCAAGTGCTTAGTAGCTGCTACGGCCACCGCCGCCGCCGCCGCCGTAACCACCGCCGCCACCGCTACGGCCGCCACCGCCACCGCCGTAACCGCCGCCGCCACCACCGCCGCTACGGCCACCGCCGCCACCGCCGCCGTAACCGCCGCCGCCGCCACCAGCGCCGCCGCCGAAGCCGCCGCTACGTGGAGCGCGTGGCTCCATTGGGCGAGCTTCGTTGACCACGAGACCGCGGCCGCCGTATTGCTGGCCGTTCAGACCATTGATAGCAGCTTGTGCCTCAGCATCGCTGCCCATCTCCACAAAGCCGAAGCCTTTGGAGCGGCCAGTGTCACGTTCCATCATGACTTTGGCGCTGGAGACGGTACCGTGAGCGGCAAAAGCCTGCTGCAGATCTTCATCACGGAAAGAATAGGGCAGGTTGCCCACGTAAAGTTTGTTGCCCATGAAAGGACTCCTCAAAATGACTCAAAACGCGATGGAGTCCAATAGCCGCAAATCACCGCAATCAACAAACAATGAAGACTTAAAGCAGACGCGAAACTGACTTATCACCGCAAACTCATACTGCCAATATTTCAGCAATACCACACAATTATGCGCCAAGTAGGCGATTCCAGCCAACTTTTTTGCATTTGCCGGGTTTTGGATGTGCAACGGACGAGAATGTTCCGTAAGCATTTCGGGGAGGTGGCAGACCAAAACTGGCTGGCCGGGCCTTTGTCCGGTCCGTAAAAACAACCAAGGATGACAACATCATGCACAAATGGATACGAGTCTGGAGCCTGCTCCTCTTGGTCTGCCTCGCACCAGCCCTGGCTGCTGAAAAAGGCGAAAAACCGCAACTGGAGGGTAAAACCGTTGCGGCCAAGCCGTTCCGGCTGGACGCGCTGCGCGGCAAGGTCGTGTTGGTGCTGTTTTGGTCAACCGACTGCGCGGTATGCCGCGACAAGATGCCCGAGCTGAGAGCCAACGTTCAGGGCTGGGCTGGAAAACCCTTCGAGCTGGTGAGCGTGAGCACTGACCGCAAACTGCAGGACGCGCTGGAATATGAGCAGATCGTTTCCCGGTTAGTGCCGCTCACGCAGCGGTTTTCCCAGCTCTGGACGGGTGATGCGGCTTACCGGGACACCTTTGGCAAGCCAGTGCAGCTACCCACCACCTACCTGCTGGACAAAACTGGCACCGTGGTTGAAAAATACACGGGCCGCATTCCGCCCGAAGCATGGGACAAAATTGCTGAGATGTTGTGAATTTTGGCGTGTGCAGCGCCAGTTTTACCTGCAGGGATGTAAGAAACCGCCGAAACCCGCAGACCAATGTTCAACCAGCCAATCCATCTTGCGGCCCGATTCTGCACCCGGCTGGTTAATTGTTTAACGTGTCACACCTCAAGGAGTATTTCAAATGAACCAACGTGCCATGATCGCTGCCGCAGCAGCTTCCCTGATGTCCCTCGCACTCGTGTCGGCACCTGTTGCCGCGCAGGAGAAAGAAAAATGCTTCGGCATCGCCAAGGCCGGTCAAAACGACTGCGCCAACCTAGCGGGCTCGCATTCTTGCGCCGGCCAGTCCAAGCTGGACATGGACAAAGGCGAGTGGAAATATGTTGCCAAAGGCACCTGCAAGGACATGAAGGGCCTGTCCATGGACGAAGCCAAGATGATGAAAAAGGGCTGATTTAGCGAGTCGGATTAAACATCGCGGATTTGTCCTTGGCTGACAAAACCCCGGTCGGGATAGGCTGGCGGCACCCTCATTACGGGGAGCTGCTGGTATCTCGGCCCGATCTAGCCTTTGTAGAGGTCCACTCCGAGAACTTCTTTGCCGAAGGCGGCGCGGCGCTCGAAGTGCTTCGCCAGGGCCGCGCGCAGTATCCCGTCAGCCTGCACGGCGTTGGGCTTTCGCTCGGCTCGGCGGTCGGTGTTGATGAATGGCACCTGGACAAGTTGCAGCTGCTGGTCGCGCAGATCGAGCCGGTTCGCGTGAGCGACCATGCCTGCTTTGCGCGTGGACATATCCATGCGTCAGACGGCCTGCGGCCGGTGCATGCCTCAGACCTGTTGCCGGTACCGTTTTCCAGCGAGGCGCTGGATGTGATGTGCGCCAATGTGCAGCGCGTCCAGGACCGCCTCAAACGCCCGATTTCGGTGGAAAACCTGTCTGCCTACATTGCCTGGCAATCCAGCAACATGGGCGAGCCTGAATTTCTGGCTTCGCTGGCCCACCGGACTGGCTGCGGCCTGCTGGTAGACGTAAACAACATTTATGTGAATGCGCTCAACGACCGCCTACAGGGCGTGGCGGGTGACCCGGTTCAGCGCTGCACGGATTGGCTCGATGCCATTCCAACCGCTGCGGTGACCGAAATGCATCTGGCTGGCCACGCGGACTGCGGCGACATCGTGATTGACGACCATGGCAGCCGGGTATGTGACCCGGTCTGGTCCGTCTATCGCCACGCCGTGAGCCGCTTTGGCGCCGTGCCCACGCTGATCGAGTGGGATACCGATGTGCCAGCGCTGGATGTGTTGCTGGGGGAGGCGGCCAAAGCCCGCCAGCTCTGCCGCGAGGTGCTGACATGACCTCGCTGGCAATCGAGCAGCAGGCTTTGCTGGATGCATTGTTCACCCGGCCTCAGGTGGTGCAACCGGATTCAGCTATAAATTTAATAGCTGTTAGTACATATTACACGGGCGTTAGAGGCATAAAAGCCTATATTAACAACGGGTTTTCACTGGCAGAGCGCACATTGCTGGCGGCGTATCCGGTGATGGCACAGCTGCTGGGCGAAGACAGTTTCGCGCTGTTAGCCCGTGACTTTTGGCTCGCGCACCCGCCTGTGCGCGGTGATCTGGCCCATTGGGGCGCGGCGCTGGGCGACTTCGTGCAGCACAACGCCCTACTGGCTGATGAACCTTATCTGGGCGATGTTGCGCGCGTGGAGTGGGCACTGCACCGATCTGCCAGCGCCGCAGACTGTGATGCGCAGCCAGCGACGTTTGCGCTGCTGTCCACTGTGGAGCCTGACGCGCTGACGCTGGAGCTGGCCAGCGGCGTGTTTGTCCTGGCTAGTGCTTACCCCGTGGCCAGCATCGTCACCGCTCATTTGAACAACTGCCCCACGCTCGAAGAAGTTGGCCGCAAGCTGCGCGCAGGCGCGGGCGAATGCACCGTGGTGTGGCGCCAGGGTTTCAAACCTCAGGTGGCGCCGTGTACTGCTGCGCATGGGGCTTTCATGCAAGCCCTGCTATCAGGCGCCTCTTTGCTGTCGGCGCTGGAGCGTGCTGACGAGTTTGATTTCAACCAATGGCTGCCGGAAGCCGTACAAAACGGGCTGGTGCTTGGTGCACGGCCTATCGACCCAATCTCAACGGACATCTGATCATGAATCTGCGTAACCCTACCCTGCCTGGCGCAACCAGGCCCTCATGGATCCGGCGGGGCTTGTCGCTGTCGAAAACCATCGCTGACGCGCTGGACCTTACTCAGCCGCTGGCTGCACTGATGGCGCGGGCCTATATTGCACAGGTGTTTTTCCTGTCTGGCCTGACCAAGCTTCGGGACTGGGGTACCACGGTTGCCCTGTTTACCGATGAATACAAGGTGCCGTTGCTGCCACCCGAAGTAGCTGCCCTAATGGGCACTGCTGGGGAACTGGTATTGCCCGTGTTGCTGGTGCTGGGTCTGGGAGGGCGCCTGGCGGCGCTGGGGTTGTCCGTGGTGAACATTGTCGCGGTGATCAGCTTGAGCGAGATCGCGCCCGCCGCATTGCAGCAACACATCACTTGGGGTGTATTGCTGGCCGCTCTGGCGATTTACGGCGTCGGCAAGTGGTCGCTTGACACCCTCGCACGCAAATAAACCTGTCTACCAATTCACTTCGCGATCAGGTGTGGAGCCAATGCGATGGATGGACAAGTCAGCGCCTTCATATTCCTCTTCCTGGCTGAGCCGTAAGCCCATGGTTGCCTTGAGCAATCCATAAACCACCAAGCCACCCAAAGCGGCCCAGGCCACACCCATGGCGGTGCCGATCAGCTGGGCCGAAAAGCTCACGCCACCCAGACCACCGAGTGCCTGGCTACCAAAGATTCCTGCAGCAAGTCCACCCCAGGTGCCACACAGGCCGTGTAGTGGCCATACGCCCAGCACGTCGTCAATCTTCCATTTGTTTTGCGTGAGCGTGAACATCGCCACGAAAATGGCACCGGCCACGCCTCCGACCATCAACGCCCCCAGCGGGTGCATCAGGTCCGAGCCGGCGCACACCGCTACCAGGCCTGCCAGCGGACCGTTATGGATGAAACCTGGGTCGTTTTTGCCCATGGCCAGCGCCACCAATGTGCCACCGACCATGGCCATAAGGGAGTTGACCGCCACCAGGCCGGAAATCTTGTCGATGGTCTGCGCGCTCATCACGTTAAAGCCAAACCAGCCGACGGTCAGCACCCAGGCACCCAACGCCAAAAACGGAATGTTGGATGGCGGGTGCGCACTGATGGAGCCATCCTTGCGATACCGGTTGGCTCGGGCACCTAGCAAAATGACCGCGGGCAGGGCCAGCCAGCCGCCGATGGCGTGAACGACGACTGAACCGGCGAAGTCATGGAACTCAGCGCCTGTGGTGGCCTTAATCCAGGCTTGCACGCCATAGTGCTGATTCCAGACAATGCCTTCGAAAAATGGGTAAATCAGGCCCACGATGACTGCCGTTGCAATCAGCTGGGGCCAGAACTTGGCGCGCTCCGCAATGCCGCCAGAAATGATGGCCGGAATGGCTGCCGCAAAAGTCAGCAAAAAGAAGAACTTCACCAGCTCATAGCCATTCTTGGCAGCCAGCTGCTCTGCGCCCACAAAGAAACTGGTGCCGTAAGCCACGCCATAGCCAACCAGAAAATACGCGACAGTGGACACTGAAAAGTCCACCAGAATCTTCACCAGCGCATTCACCTGGTTCTTTTTGCGAACCGTACCCAGCTCCAGAAATGCGAAACCGGCGTGCATGGCCAGCACCATGATGCCGCCCAACAAGATGAACAAGGCATCCGAGCCCTGTTTTAGTGCTTCCATACTGTCCTCTTTATAAAAATGCTTTGTATTGGTGCTTAAAACTAGAATTTCTCAATAACGCACCAAACTAAAGCAATATTCGCGCCAATATCGGGAATTGCGCTCGATAAGCGTGCGGCAGTAGCGGACAGCCGCATGACAGTTTGACCGGGTACGATGAGGCGATGGAAGCTTTCTTGGTATCGACCGGCATTGTGGCGCTGGCCGAAATGGGTGACAAAACCCAATTGCTCGCGTTGATCCTGGCCGTTCGGTATCGCAAGCCCTGGCCCATAGTGCTGGGCATTCTGGTTGCCACCCTTGCCAACCATGCCATGGCGGGCGCTTTGGGTGCCTGGGTGACTACCGTGATGGGCCCGGATGTGTTGCGCTGGGTGTTGGGGGGCTCATTTATCGCCATGGCGGTCTGGATGCTGATTCCCGACAAAATTGACGAAGGCGATACGCCCACTGCACCGCGCTTTGGCGTCTTTGGCACGACCGTCGTTGCTTTTTTTCTGGCCGAAATGGGTGACAAGACGCAAATAGCGACGGTGATGCTGGCAGCTCAATACAGCGCCTATTTCTGGGTAGTCGCGGGCACCACGCTGGGCATGATGCTGGCCAATGCACCGGTTGTCTGGCTGGGCGAGCGCGTGACGCGTCTGGTACCCATCCGTATCGTGCACGTGGTGTCTGCGCTGATCTTTCTCGCGTTGGGTGTGGCCGCGCTGGTGGGTTGGGGCTGAGTCAGCGTTCGGCGCTGCGCCGATAGATGACGTGGTAAGTCAGTCCCACCAGGACACTTCCTCCCACCAGATTGCCGGCAATCACCGGCACCAGGTTTGCCCCCATACCGGCCCAGGTCACGATGCCGTTTGCCGAAGCCGCCGCGTTGAAATGCTGGATCAGCATGGCCAGAGGCATGAAATACATGTTGGCGATGCTGTGCTCGAAACCAGCTGCTACAAAGGCCGTTACCGGCAGCACGATGGCCACCATTCTGTCGGTAACACTGCGCCCCGCCATGGCCATCCAAACGGCCATGCACACCAGCACATTGCACAACACGCCGCGAAAAAAGGCATGCCCAAACGACAGGTCCTGCTTGGCCAGCGCGATCTTTACGACTTGCTGGGCAATCGCGCCTGCGTTGAGGTCTGTATGTCCGCTGGCAAATACCAGCGCAGCCAGACCGGCTGCGCCGACAAAATTGGCCAGACACACCAGCACCCAGTTCCGCAGCACGTCGGCGGAGCTGATTTTGCGGTCAGCCCATGCCAGAGCCAGAAGGTTATTACCGGTAAAAAGCTCGGCTCCTGCCACCACAACCAGCAGCAGACCCAGAGAAAAAACCAGCCCGCCCAATACCGAGCCAGCCGCAAAACCCAGTGTTGGGTCCGATTTCACGAGCACGTAAAAAAGGCTGCCCAGGCCGATGAATGCACCCGCGAGCACGCCCAGCATCAAAAGTGGCAGCGTGGCCATGTGTGCCTTGGCAACCCCAACAGTTTCGATGCGCTCTGCGATTTCGCGTGGGGCGTAAGAATCTGATCCGTATAGTTCTGACATGTGAGCCTTGCTGTGCAATGAATTCTGAACTTGGATTTATACTAACTCCAATGCGCCGATTTGCTACAGCTTGCGGGCGCTTAATAAGTTCAGCTAAAGACGCCAGCCAACCCGGCCTCGCCCTTAGCCAAAAGGAAAGCGACGCCGGGTTTTGTTTTTCTGATTCCAACTGATGTTGATTGCCACGCCACTGTCGATGCACTTTGCCGATGCGCTGCCCCTACAGAGCGGCGCGTCCATTCGCGCTTACGACCTGAGTTATGAAACCTACGGCACGCTGAATGCCGACAAATCCAACGCCGTGTTGATTTGCCACGCGCTCAACGCCTCGCACCACGTGGCGGGTGTCTACGCGGGTCAGGACAAGTCGGAGGGCTGGTGGGACACCATGATCGGGCCTGGCAAGTCGCTGGACACGAACAAGTTCTTTGTTATCGGCGTGAACAACCTCGGATCCTGTTTCGGCTCGACCGGGCCGATGCACGTGAGCCCGGACACCGGACGAATCTACGGTGCCGACTTTCCCGTAGTGACGGTTGAAGATTGGGTGGACGCACAAGCCCGCCTGATGGATTCGCTGGGCATTCAGACGCTGGCCGCCGTGATGGGCGGCTCACTGGGCGGCATGCAGGCACTGAGCTGGGCACTGCAATTTCCG